>CBINPE010000004.1:0-79016 GCA_966252435.1 uncultured Burkholderiales bacterium
ACCACGCACTTGCTGCCGAAGCCGATGCGGGTGAGGAACATCTTCATCTGCTCGGGGGTGGTGTTCTGCGCCTCGTCCAGGATCACGAAGGCATGGTTGAGCGTGCGCCCCCGCATGAAGGCCAGCGGGGCGATCTCGAGCTGCGCCTTCTCGAAGGCCCGGGCCACCCGCTCGGCGCCCATCAGGTCATACAGCGCGTCATAGAGGGGGCGCAGGTAGGGATCGACCTTCTGGGCCAGGTCGCCCGGCAGGAAGCCCAGGTGCTCGCCCGCCTCGACGGCCGGGCGCGTCAGCACGATGCGCTGCACCGCGCTGCGTTCCAGGGCATCGACGGCGCACGCCACCGCCAGGAAGGTCTTGCCGGTGCCGGCCGGCCCGATCCCGAAGGTGACGTCGTGGTCGAGGATGTTGCGCAGGTAGAGGTGCTGGTTGGGCGTGCGGCCCGCGAGGTCGTTGCGCCGCGTGCGCAGCACCACCGATTCGTCCGGCACCGCCGGCTCGGCCCCGCGCCGCGTGGGCTGCAGGTTGGCCAGGGCCTCCACCAGGCTGAGCTGGAACGCCTCCGGCTGGATCGGCTTGCGGGCCTGGGCATACAGCGTCTGCAGCAAGGCCACCGCGCATTGCGCCTGGGCCTTGGGGCCTTCGATGCGGAACGATTCGTTGCGGCGGGTGACGCGCACGTCGAGGGCGGCCTCGATCTCGCGCAGGTGGGTGTCCATGCCGCCGCACAGGTGGGCCAGGCGGAGGTTGTCGATGGGGATGAAAGCGTGGCGCAGGATCACAGCAGGGGCCGGGGCATGAAACGCGCCCGGAAAAATCTCACACAGCCGCCATTGTCGCCTTTGCGCCGCATCCGCCTCCCACCGCCCGCCGCCCCCTCCCCCGCGTGCAAAGCGCACAGCCAGACGCGGCAGCCTCCTGCACAATCGCGGCTCATCATGACGACGCACGCTGGCTTGCCCTCACTCACCCCCTGCCCCGCCCGCCGCCTGGTGGGCACCCCGGCCACAGGGCGGGCGCGGGGGCGGCCCCTCCTGGTCGTGACCCTCCTGCTGGGCCTGGCCCTGCTGGCCGGCCTGCTCGCACCCCGTGCCGCCCGGGCCGAGACGCAGATCCGGCTCGTCGAGGCCGAGACCGTCGACAGCGACGCCGACCATTTCCCCGCCCGGCGGCCCACCACGCCCGTCACACTGCCGGATGACTGGGCCCGCAGCCGCCCCGGCTACAGCGGAGCGGTCTGGTACCGCCTGCACTTCGACCGCCCCGCCGGCACCACCGCCGACGAGCTGCTCGTGCTCTACATCGAGCGGGTGTGCAGCAACCTGGAGGTGCAGCTCAACGGACAGCCCATCTACACCGGCGGACGCATGGACGAACCGGTGACGCGCAACTGCCACGCCTCCCAGTTCATCCCCCTGCCCTCGGCCCTGCTGCAATCGGAGAAGAACCTGCTGGACATCAAGGTGCAGGGCACCAAGCTGGAAAGCGTGGCCAGCCGGCAGCGCGCCGCTGGCCTGTCGGCCATCGACCTGGGCACGCCCAACGGCCTGGTGGCCGCCTACCAGCTGCAGCGCTTCTGGGGGCTGACCTGGGCACGCGCCAGCAGCATGATCGTGGCCGTGCTGGGCGGCCTGCTGATCGCGCTGTGCCTGCTGGGCCGGCGCGAGGCCTCGCTGCTGTACTTCGGACTGCTCAGCACCTCGTGGGCCCTGGTGGCGGCCGGGCTGGCCTGGCACAACCCGCCGCTCGAGTCGGGCCGCTACGAGCTGCTGCTGGCCGCCTCGTTCCCCGTCATCGGCGCCTTCGCGGTGCAGTTCCTGCTCAGCTACGCGGGCGTGCGCTCGCGCCTGTTCGAAGCCATCCTGCTGGTGCAGTGCCTGGTGGTGCCGGTCACGCTGACCCTGGCCGGCCAGGACCACCTGTTCTTCGTCGCACGGGCCTGGTACACCATCATGGCCGTGGAGGTGATGGTGGCCATGGGCATCTACCTCTGGCTGGCCTACCTGGCCCGCCGCACCGACTTCCCCTCGATGGCCGTTCTGCTGCCGATCGGCGCGGCGATGCTGGTCCTGGAGTTGCAGACGCAGTACGGCGGCGACCTCCTCGGCGAGATGTCGCCCTCGCCGGTGGACATCGCGCCCAGCGCCCTGCTGGTGGCCATGTTCCTGATGCTGCTGCTGGCCCTGACGCGTGCCCTGCGCGCCGCCGAAGCCGCGCGCCTGCAGGTCGAGCAGGAGGCGCAGGCCCAGGCGGCCGAGATGGAGCGCAACTACCTGCAGATGGCCGACGCGCGGGTCGAGCAGGTCACCGAAGCCGAGCGCAAGCGCATCGCCAGCGACCTGCACGACGACCTGGGCGCCAAGCTGCTGACCATCGTGCACACCAGCGAGAGCGAGCGCATCTCCACCCTCGCCCGCGACGCGCTGGAAGAGATGCGGCTGTCGGTGCGGGGCCTGACGGGGCGACCGATGCGCCTGCTCGACGCCCTGGGCGACTGGCGGGCCGAGATCGTGATGCGGCTCGGCCAGGCCGGCATCGAGACCGACTGGCGCCACCCCACCGACGAGACCGAGCAGGCGCTGACCGCCCGGGTCTACGTGCAGACCACCCGGGTGCTGCGCGAGGCGGTGAGCAACATCATCAAGCACAGCGGGGCCTCGCTGTGCACGGTGAGCTGCAACTTCGACACGCACGAGTTCAACATCACCGTGCAGGACAATGGCGCCGGCATCCCGGTCGAATCGGACGCCAAGCTCGACCGCGGCCATGGCATGGCCAGCATGAAGCACCGCGCCAAGCAGCTCAACGGCCAGTGCCTGGTCGAGTCGGCCCCTGGTTTCGGCACTGTGATCAGGCTCACGATCCCCTTTGAAACGGGATTGCCGACCATGTAAGCCCTCTGGTGGGAAACGCTCACTCGCGGTTAGGATCAAGGGCAGTGGCCCCGTTCCGCGGCCACCCTTCCCACCTGCCTAGGAGATGTTGAAAAACCCATGCCGTGCGCTGTTCCTGCCGTGTGCCCTTCCCGCTGCGCCGTCGCGGCCGCTTGCCGCCCGCCTTCCGTCGTTCTTCAACCTGAGTTCTGGGAGTCCTTATGACCCACATCCTGCTTCTCGAGGACCTGCCTGAGATCCGCAGCTGGCTCAAAGCCCTGATCCAACAGGTGTTCCCGAACGCCAACATCTCGGAAGCCGCGCGCGTGCAGGATGCCCTGCAGCTGGTGCGCAACGAGAAATTCAACTTGGCCCTGATCGACCTGGGCCTGCCGGACGGCAGCGGGGTCGATGTGGTGGTGGCCTTGCGGGAGCTGCAGCCGGAGGCGCAGTCGGTGGTGGTCACCATCCACGACGGCGACGAGCACCTTTTCCCAGCCCTGCAGGCGGGGGCCTTCGGCTACCTGCTCAAGGAGCAGGCCCGGGAGCTGATCGCCGAGCAGCTCAAGCGCATGAGCCAGGGCGAGCCGCCGCTGTCGCCCTCGATCGCGCGGCGCGTGATCTCCTTCTTCGCCGCGCAGGCCAAGCCGCAGGCACAAGCCAAGGAGCTTACCCACGTGGCCCTGAGCGACCGCGAGAACGAGGTGCTGCTGCGCGTGGCCAAGGGCTTCACCCTGCCCGAGATCGGCGTGCAGCTCAACCTCTCGCGCCACACCATCGCCGACTACGTCAAGCAGATCTACCGCAAGCTGAACGTGAACTCGCGCGCGGAAGCCGCGCTCGAGGCCCAGCGGCTGGGGTTGTTCAGGCGGTAAAGGGCGAGGCTGGGCTTCGTCTGGCGAGACGCAGAAAGGACCCGTGCGAGTCGGGTTGGCTGAGGGGCCCCTGTACTGGGCTCCCGCTCGACGGCATGAGCGTGATGGCCGTCCTGTGCTGCTCCGAAAGAAAAAGGGGTGCATGCCAGACATCGGCATGCACCCCAGCGTTCATTTCACTCAGAAGCTTCAGAAGCGGTAGGACACCCCTCCCTCGATCACAGCCGTGGTCAAGCGGCTTTCCGGCTGCAACGCGCTGCCGGCCAGCAGACCGCCGCGCGTGAGCGCCTGGGCCGGGCCCTGGCGCCACCGGTCCTGCTGGTGTATCGCGCGCGCCTGCCACGACCAACCTGCGTTGCCGAAGGGCCGCGACACCTCGAAAACCAAGCGGGCCATGCGATTGGCCCCCAGGGTCAGCGAGGCCGGATCAAAGCCCGGCAGCCGCACGTCCACCGTGCCCGAAGGCCCGCCCCCGAGCCAGGCCTGCGCCGACCATTGCAGACCGCCCGGACCGGGCGCGTCGAACTTCGCGCCCAACGCGGCCTGGTGGAACCGGTAGTGCTCGGGGTAGCCCAGCACCTCGCCCCGGCTCTCAATGGTGCGCCGCATCGTCCGGTCGCTCAGACGGGCGCCCAGGGACCAATTGGGCGACACGGCCCCCAAGACCTGCACCGCCCCCTCCAAGTGGGAGACACCGGAGTCGGTGTGGAACTCGGCGCCCCGGTTGGTCATGCCGTCGTACCAGCGGCTCCCAACAGCATGCGACAAAGTCAGCGTCGATTCCCAGGCCCGACAACGGGCCCGCACACCCAGCGTTTCACGACGCAGCTCGCCGTTTTCCCGCACCAGATGGCGGCCATCGTCAGCGTTGGTTTCATTCCACGTGGAGACTTCGATGCCAGCGTTGGCCAGCCCGGAGAACTCACACGTGCCGGCATGCGCCAACCCCACTGGCGCCAGGGCGAGGACAAGGCCCCACCGGAGGCCTTGCTTCATTCCCATCTTGTTCAAAGGTCGTTCCATGACACCGTCTGCCGCGTTTCATAGACGCCATCGCCATTGGCGTCCAACTCGAACAGCACGTCGCTGGCGCGCGCCGTCATACGCACCTTGGCACCCGTGCTGCTGGCGATCACCATCTGCCCGGCCGAGGGGTTGGCACCGCCCAGGCTCACCCAGGTCACGGGGGTCGTCACCGTGATCGTCTGGCTTCCCAGGGACGAAAGGGTGTATGTGGCATTGAGGGACATGGCGTCCGTGTAGCTGTTGCCCGACGGCGCCTCGGCCACGCGCAAGTCATAGTCGGAGATCGAAGAGGTATAGGTCGAACCCGCGTACGACACCGTCGTGCTCAAGCCCTTCGTGACGAACTGGCTTGCCACGTTGTGGGCCGCAACGCTCTTGATGGCCAGGGTGAGGTTGCCGTCATACGCGAAGGACGAGTGCGGCGCCTTGGCCGTCAGGTTGTGATAAGCCACCTTGTATTGGAGGTCGTAGGCCGCAGAGCTGATCACGCCAGCGGCGCGCTCGACCTGCATGTCAATGCTGCCGTTCCAGGTATAACCGTTCTCCACGCAGTTGCTGTACGAGTACTTGAAGGCATCGCCCGCAGCCAGCGTTCCCTGGGTCCCCACCAGGTTATAGGTGTAGGTGGCGCTGCCCCCCTGTGCACATTTCACCGAGACCGAACTCACCGCACCCGTCGCCTGTTCGGGGTTGCTGGCCTGGGCCTCGAGGGCCCGCTGGACCTGGGACTGCGTGAAGGCTGACAGCGCCGCCTTGCGGTTCTCCACGTCAGCCCCCGTGGCCGTGCGCGTGCCGCCAGCCGTCTCGCTCATCATGGTCCAGGCGGAGACCCCCACCGCCACATAGTTGTCCGCGTTGACGGATGCCTGCGCACCGCTCCCACCGCTGTTCGGTGCGGCATCGTCGCCACCGCCACCTCCACAGGCCGTCAGGGCCAACAACGCTGCCGCGCTACCTGCATACCACATGCGATTCTTCATGGACACTTTTCTCCTGAGTTAGTGATTCATTCATGGTCTTCCCCTTGAGGGCAAGACGCCGGGCATGCTAGCCACCAGACCCTTCCAGTCGATGACCGCATGCGCCGTAAACCGGACCGCTGGCGCCATTGACGTGACGATTTGTGCCGACATCAACTTGCCTTGCCTGCACTTCCACGCGCGAGAGGTGGACAAGGGTTACGGAGCGAGGAAGAAGGCCTTAAGCCGCCTGAACCCGCCTGAACCCATGTGCGGAGAGACGTCCAGCTTTGAAATCCGCGATCAATTCGAGCGCGATCGAGAATCGACCCAGCCAGGAACCCCTGGGAAATTGACGGCCGATGACCAAAAAGACAAGGCCTCACCCGAGGCCTTGTCGCGTTTCAAGAAAACGCCCGGCTACCCCGAGTTTCCTCAGAGTTCGTTCCATGACACGGTGCGCCGTGCCTCATAGACCCCATCGCCGTTGGCGTCCAGCTCGAACAGCACGTCACCGCTGCGGGCCGTCAGCCGCACCTTGGCGCCGGTGCTGCTGGCGATCACGATCTGCCCCGACGAAGGCGGGGCGTCGCCGTAGCTCACCCAGGGCACGGGCGTCGACACCCGGAGGGTCTGGCTGCCCAGGGACGAGATGGTGAAGGTGCTGTTGAAGGCCACGGTGTCCATGTAGCTGGCGCCGGACGGCACTTGGGCGACCCGCAGGTCGTAGTCGGAGATCGAGTAGGCCAAGGTCGAGCCTGCGTAGGACACCGCGGTGCTCAGGGACTTTGTAACGATCTCGGTGGCCACGTTGTGGGGCCCCACACTCTTCACCGCCAGGCCGATGCTGCCATTGGTCACGAAAGAGGAATTCGGCATCCGGGCCGACAGGTTGCGGTAGGTCACCCGGTACTGCAGGTCATAGACGGAGCTGCTGAGCTGGCCGCTGGCGCGCTCGACCACCATCTCCATGGTGCCGTTCCAGGTCTCGCCATCCTGCCTGCAGTTGTTGAATGTCGACTGTATGGTGTCGCCGGCGTTCAGCGTTCCCTGCGCACCCCCAAGGTTGTAGGTGTAGCTCAGGCTGCCGCCCGCGGCGCAGGCCTGGGACACCGAGCTCACGGCACCCGTCGCGGTGGGGGGCGCACTGGACTGCGATTCAACCGCCCGCTGGAGCTGCGACTGGGTGAAGGCCGTCAAGGCCGCGACCCGGCGGTTCTCCACATTGGCACCCGTGGCCATGGCGCCCGTGGACGCCAGGCCCATCGTGTCCAGGGCAGAAACACCAACCGACACATAGTTGTCCGCGTTGATCGACACCTGTGCCCCGCCCCCTGCGTCGCCGGGGGCTGCATCGTCGCCGCCGCCTCCGCAAGCCGTCAGGGCCAACAACGCCGCCGCACTTCCTGCCGACCACACAAGACGATTCTTCATGAACACTCTGTTCTCCTCTGGTTGATCATTTGAGCAATGGCCTTTCCATGGCGGATGACTGAACGCACGAAGGGCCCCATCCGCTGGCACGATTTGCGTAACGGCCCGTATCGGATGTTTCCAGACCTTCATGGGGCACAGGCCATCCCGGCGACAATCCACCGCATGATCGGACGACTCACTGGCACCCTGGCGGAGAAATCGCCCCCCCAACTGCTCATCGACGTGCATGGCCTCGGCTACGAGGTCGACGTGCCCATGAGCACCTTCTACAACCTGCCCGGGCTGGGCGAACAGGTCACGCTGCTCACCCACTACGTGGTGCGCGAGGACGCCCACGTGCTGTTCGGATTCCTGACGCCCGAAGAGCGCAGCACCTTCCGCACGCTGGTGAAAATCGCCGGGGTGGGGCCGCGCACCGCGTTGGCCATCCTGTCGGGCCTGAGCGTGAGCGAGCTGGCACTGGCGGTGAGCCAGCAGAACGGGGCCCGGCTGGTCAAGGTGCCCGGCATCGGCAAGAAGACGGCCGAGCGGCTGCTGCTCGAACTCAAAGGCAAGATCGGCGACGTGCTGCTCTCGCCCGCCGCCGGCGCCGCCATCGCCCACCCCCTCAGCGATGCGCAGAGCGACATCCTGCAGGCCCTGCTGGCCCTGGGCTACAACGACCGCGAGGCCGCCGCCGCCCTCAAGGCCCTGCCCGCCGACACCGGCGTGAGCGAAGGCATCAAGCTGGCCCTGCGCTCGCTGGCCAAGTGAGCGGCGCCTGACGGGCCATGCACCGGTCGCCCGGTGTCCCGGGCGGTCCTCAGTGGTGGGCGTGCCCGCCGGCTCCGCGTTCCTCCACCCACACCTCCACCTTCACCTCGCCCGCCTTCTCGAACTTCAAGGTGACGGGGAACTTCGCCCCGGCCTTGAGGGGCGCGCCGAGACCCACGAACATGAGGTGCAACCCGCCCGGCTTGAGCTCGATCTTCTTGCCGGCCGGCACCTCGATGACGTCCAGCTGGCGCATGCGGGCGATGTCGCCCTCCATCGACATGGAATGCAGCTCCACCGACTTCGACACGTCCGCGGTGACGGACAGCAGCTTGTCGTCGGTGCTCCCCTTGTTCTCCAGGGTGAGGTAGCCGCCGCCCACCGGCTGGGCCTGCACCGTGGGCAGGGCGTAGGGATGACCGACGGCGATCGATCCCGCGGTGTAGTCATGGGCAGAGGCGGCAAGGCTCGCGGCCAGGCTGGCCGTCCCGATCATCCAGTGACGAAGTTTCATGGCATGGCTCCTGCGTTGTGGGAAGGGGAGGAACACTGTAGCGCGCGGCCGCACCGCAGGAGCGTTTTTTGGGGGCGACGCTGAACAAGCCCCGCGAGTCGGCGCGCCGGCTCACCCCGGTGGGCGGCGGCAGCGGCCGTCCGTCGCGCGCTGCCTCCGTTCCTCGGCCCACGCGGCCACGCGCGGCTCGCCCTGGCGGGTCAGCCAGCCCACCGTCTTCCAGCGCCCGGGCTGCCCGCCCTGCGGGACCCGCATCGCCTGCACGTGGCCCAGCCGGGCTTGGCTCGCCAGCGCCGCCAGCGGCAGGGGCCCGGCCACGGCGCGCACCAACTGGCGGGCCGCCCCGCTGCCCTCGTCGCCCGCCGGCAGCACCTCGACCAGCGCGACGTGGGCGGCCCAGGCCGACCAGTCCTGCCGCGCGCCCGCGCCGACCGGCCGCTCAACGTGCAGCGCCGTCGCGATGTAGCCGTTCCAGGCCGGGCCATCCTGCACCCGCAGGCGCGGTGTCCCAGGTCCGGGCTGCGCGGCCAGCGGCCAGACCCGGTGCGCAGTGAAGGCGGCCGCATCGCCCGGCCAGCGGGCGCGCGCCTCCGGCAGGGCCACCGCCTGCAGCGGGGCGTCGTCGCCCGTGGGCACCACCCAGTCCAGCAGCAGCGCGCCGGGCGGGGGCGTCCAGGCCGGCGCGTCGGCCCAGCAGGCGGCGCAATCTGCCGGCAGGACCCGCTCCACCATCCAGGCGGGGGACGCCCCCTGGCAGGCGGCCGACGCCGCCCCGGGAATCAGCCAGGCGATCGCCGCCCCTCCCAGGAGGCAGCGGACCGGACGCAGCAAGCGGCGGAAACCGGAAAAGGAAACAGACAAGGCGGGCTCCTAGAATGCGCCAATGACCCCTCATTTTGAAGACGAGGCCGCGTCGCTGCCCAGTGCAGACCTGGCCAATCCCCTGTTGCGCAACCTGAATGCGGAGCAGCTCGCCGCCGTCACCCTGCCGGCCAGCTCGGCACTGATCCTGGCCGGTGCCGGCTCGGGCAAGACGCGCGTGCTGACCACCCGCATCGCCTGGCTGATCCAGACCCGGCAGGTCTCCCCCGGCGGGGTGATGGCCGTCACCTTCACCAACAAGGCCGCCAAGGAGATGCTCGCCCGCCTGGAGAGCATGCTGCCGCTGCCCGTGCGCGGCATGTGGATCGGCACCTTCCACGGCCTGTGCAACCGCTTCCTGCGTGCGCACTGGAAGCTGGCCAAGTTGCCGCAGGGCTTCCAGATCCTGGACAGCACCGACCAGCTCTCGGCGGTCAAGCGCGTCATGAAGGCGATGAACCTGGACGAGCAGCGCTACGTGCCCAAGCAGGTGACCTGGTTCATCGCTGGCGCCAAGGAGGACGGACTGCGCCCGCCCGACGTGCCGGTGCGCGACGAGCAGACGCGCGTCATGGTCGAGGTCTACCACGCCTACGAGGCCCAGTGCCAGCGCGAAGGCGTGGTCGACTTCGCCGAGCTGCTGCTGCGCACCTACGAGCTGCTGCGCGACGAGCCGGCCCTGCGCGCGCACTACCAGCAGCGCTTCCGCCACATCCTGGTGGACGAGTTCCAGGACACCAACCGCCTGCAGTACGCCTGGCTCAAGATGTTCGCCAACCCGGGCCAGTCCGGGGGCGCGGCGGTGATGGCGGTGGGCGACGACGACCAGAGCATCTACGCCTTCCGCGGCGCCCAGGTCGGCAACATGAGCGACTTCGAGCGCGAGTTCCGCGTCGAGCACCTGATCAAGCTGGAGCGCAACTACCGCAGCCACGGCAACATCCTCGACGCCGCCAACCACCTCATCGCGCACAACTCCCGCCGGCTGGGCAAGAACCTGGTCACCGACGCCGGCCGCGGCGAACCGGTGCGGGTGATGGAGGCGACGAGCGACTTCGCCGAGGCGCAGTGGTTCGTGGAGGAGGCCCGCCAGCTGCATCGCGACGGCATCGGCCTGCGCGACATCGCCCTGCTCTACCGCAGCAACGCGCAAAGCCGCGTGCTGGAAAGCGCCCTGTTCAATGCGCGCCTGCCCTACAAGGTGTATGGCGGGCTGCGCTTCTTCGAGCGCGCCGAGGTCAAGCATGCACTGAGCTACCTGCGCCTGATCGAGAACCCCGACGACGACACCAGCTTCCTGCGGGTGGTGAACTTCCCGGCCCGCGGCATCGGCGCGCGCACCCTGGAGCAGTTGCAGGAGATCGCCCGCAGCAGTGGGCGCAGCCTGGCCCAGAGCGTGAGCGGCCTGAGCGGCAAGTCGGCCGCCAACGTGGGCGCCTTCCTCGCGCTGATCGACACCCTGCGCGACACCACGCGCGGGCTGACCCTGCGCGAGATCATCGAGCACATGCTGCAGGCCAGCGGGCTGATCACGTTCTACCAGACCGAGAAGGAAGGCAAGGAGCGCATCGAGAACCTGGAGGAGTTGGTCAACGCCGCCGAGGCCTTCGTGACGCAGGAAGGCTTCGGCAAGGACGCGGTGGCCCTGCCGGTGGACGCGCTGCGCCCGGGGCCCGACATGCCGGGCCTGCTGCTGCCGGCGACCGAGCCGCCGCCGGTGGTGGCCGCCCCGCCCGCCGCGGTGCCCGACGCCGTGACTGGCGAGATCATGTCGCCGCTGTCGGCCTTCCTGACGCACGCCTCGCTCGAGGCCGGTGACAACCAGGCCCAGGCCGGGCAGGACGCCATCCAGCTGATGACGGTGCACGCGGCCAAGGGGCTGGAGTTCGACGCGGTCTTCATCACCGGACTGGAAGAAGGTTTGTTCCCGCACGAGAACAGCGTTTCCGACGCCGACGGACTAGAGGAGGAGCGGCGGCTGATGTACGTGGCCATCACGCGGGCGCGCAAGCGCTTGTACCTGAGCTTCAGCCAGACCCGCATGCTGCACGGGCAGACGCGCTACAACGTGAAGAGCCGCTTCTTCGACGAGCTGCCCGAGCCCGCACTGCGCTGGCTGACGCCGCGCAACCAGGGCTTCGGCTCGGGCTTCCGGCGCGACTACGAAAGCGCCTGGGAACGAGGCTCGGGCCTGAAGTCGATTGTCGGGGTGGGCCAGCGCGCCCCGGCGGCGGCGCCCACCGCGGGCTTCGGGTCGTCCGCGCCGCGCACCACCAGCAGCCACGGCCTGCGCACCGGGCAGAACGTCTTCCACACCAAGTTCGGCGAAGGCGTGCTGCTCACCCTGGAAGGCAACGGCAGCGATGCGCGCGCCCAAGTCAAGTTCGGCCGCCACGGCACGAAGTGGCTGGCGCTGAGCGTGGCGAAGCTGACGCCGGTGGAATAAAAACAAAACGCGCCCAGGCGGTGCAGGCGATGGGCACAATCGCCCCACCCCTGCGTCCACCGGTCCGGGAGCTCCATGACCCTACGTTCGCGCCGCCTCGCTACAAGCTTTTCAGCCTTCACCGTCGCGGGCCTGCTGCTGGCCTGGCTGTTCTACGACCCGCCCCTGCGCCCGGAGGTGCAGGCCCGGATGGCGCATCCGCACCCCTTCGATGCCAGCCCCGGCAACGGCTTCCTCATCGTCGCGGGCATGGGGCAGCCGCAACCGCTGGATGCCGGGCAGGCCTGGGTGGCGCAGCTGCAGCAGCATCTCGCCCAGGGCCGCCATGCACCCTGGCCGTCTTTGCCCGAGCCGGCCACCCACCCTGCCAACAGCGACCCCGGATGCCATGCGATCAACCAACGCTGCTTCGAGGTGCCGCCCGCCCTGAGCCCGGCCGTGCTGAGGCAGGCCGAGGACTACCAGCGTCTGCTCGAGCAGCCTGCCTACGATGAGTTCGTCGACGCCCTGCTGGCGGACGTGGCAGCCCCCTTGCCGGCCTACGCGCCGTTGGCCAGGGCGCAGCAGGCCTTCCACGCGCGCGCGGCGCAACCCGGCTTGGCGGCCGACCCTTTGTTGGAAGCGCTGCTGCTGGAGCGCGGCGGCCTGACGCGCATGCTGCGCGGCTCGCACACGCTGATCGGCAAGATGATCGCCCTGAGCATGGCGCAACGCCACGACTTCTTTGTACACGACGCACTGCGGGCCGGTCGCCTGCCCCTGCAGGCCCCCGGCCTGGCGATGCTGAAGCAGCCCTTCGATGCCGAGGCCAGCGACATCACCCCCGCCCTGCTGACCGAGCTGCAGGCGCAGTTGCTGCTGGTGGACAGGCTGTACGCGACGCAGACCGATCCTTTCGCGGCCGCGGACGAACCCTCATCCAGCCCGGTCGCGCGATGGCCCCTGGCCTGGCAGAGGGTGGCACAACGAGCGCTCTTCAAGCGCAACGCCACCCTGAACCGCATGCACCACCGCTTCATGTCCACAGCCATGCTTGCGCAGGACGCCACGCCGCCCTCCAGCGAACCGGACGGCTGGGTGGTGAACCCGATCGGCGTTACGCTGGCGGACATGGCGGCCCCCGCCTACGCGTCCTACCACCACCGCGCCCGGATGCTGCACACCGTCCATGACGCCCTGGCGCAGTGCCGCGCCACCCAGGCGGCCATGGTGACGGTGGATTGGCCGGGCACACCCGCCGACCGCAAGCGCCTCGAGCCCCGGCTGGACGGGGACCAGCTTCGCTGCTAAAGCGCATCGACATTCAGGCTGCGCCCATGTGGCGTGCGGTGTGAGATGCCTACTCCTTCAATCCCCGCGCATGGTGCCGCAGGTGGTCCTCGACGAAGGTGCTGATGAAGTAGTACCCATGGTCGTACCCCGCATGCCGGCGCAGCAACAGCGCCTGCCCGGCCTGCGCGCAGGCCTGCTCGAAGCGGTGCGGGTGGAGCTGCTCGGCCAGGAAGGCATCCTCCAGTCCCTGGTCCACAAGGATCGCCTGGCTGGGGAACAACGCCTCGCCGCGTCGCGCCATCAAGGCGCTGGCGTCGTACGCCGCCCAGGCGGCATGGTCCTCGCCGAGGTAACCGGTGAAGGCCCGCTGCCCCCACGGACACTCGCTTGGCGCGCAGATCGGCGCCAGCGCCGACAGCGAGGCGAAGCGCTCCGGATGGCGCAAGGCCAGGGTGAGCGCGCCGTGCCCGCCCATCGAGTGGCCCATCACCCCCACGTGGTCGGGCTGCAGGGGCAGGGCCCGCATCACCGCTGGCAGCAGGTCGTCCAGCAGGTAGCTCTCCATGCGCCAGTGGCGCGACCAGGGCGCCTGGGTGGCGTCGAGGTAGAAGCCTGCGCCGACGCCGAAGTCCCAGCGCTCGGCCTCGCCCGGCAGCTGCGCGCCGCGCGGGCTGGTGTCGGGGGCGAGCAGCGCCAGTCCCAGCGCCGCCGCCATGCGCTGCGCACCCGCCTTGATCAGGAAGGTCTCCTCCGTGCAGGTCAGCCCGGCCAGCACCAGCAGCACCGGCACCGGGCCCTCGGCCGCCTGCGGGGGCAGGTAGACGCCGAAGCGCATCGGCAGGCCAATGGCCGGGGCCTCGTGCCTGTAGAAGCGCTGCACGCCACCGAAGCAGCCGTGCTCGGCCAGCAGCTCCAGCGCTCCTGAGGACGCCCCCATCAGAACACCACCACGCTGCGGATCGACTCGCCGCGCCGCATCAGCTCGAAGCCCTTGTTGATGTCGGCCAGCGGCAGGGTGTGGGTGATCAGGCGGTCGACGTCGATCTTGCCCTCCATGTACCAGTCGACGATCTTCGGCACGTCGGTGCGGCCGCGCGCGCCGCCGAAGGCCGAGCCCTTCCACTGCCGGCCGGTGACGAGCTGGAACGGCCGGGTGCTGATCTCGGCCCCGGCCGCGGCCACGCCGATGATGATGCTCTGGCCCCAGCCCTTGTGTGCGCACTCCAGCGCCTGGCGCATCACCTGCGTGTTGCCGATGCACTCGAAGCTGTAGTCGGCCCCGCCGTCGGTGAGCTGCACGACGGCCTCGCCAACGCCGGCCGCGCCATCCGGCAGCGCGTTCGGGTTGATGAAGTGCGTCATGCCGAACTGGCGCCCGATGGCCTCGCGCGCCGGGTTGATATCGATGCCGATGATCTTGTCGGCGCCGACCATGCGCGCGCCCTGGATCACGTTCAGCCCGATGCCACCCAGGCCGAACACCGCCACGTTCGCGCCGGCCTCGACCTTGGCGGTGAAGATCACCGCGCCGATGCCGGTGGTCACGCCGCAGCCGATGTAGCAGACCTTGTCGAAGGGCGCGTCGGGCCGGATCTTGGCCAGCGCGATCTCCGGCACCACCGTGTGGTTGCTGAAGGTGCTGGTGCCCATGTAGTGCAGCAGCGGCTCGCCGTTGAGGCTGAAGCGGCTGCTGCCGTCGGGCATCAGGCCCTTGCCCTGGGTGCCCCGGATCAGCTGGCACAGGTTGGTCTTGCGGCTGAGGCAGAACTTGCACTGCCGGCACTCGGGCGTGTAGAGCGGAATCACGTGGTCGCCCTTGCGCAGCGTGCTCACGCCGGGGCCCACGTCCAGCACCACCCCGGCCCCCTCGTGCCCCAGGATGGCCGGGAACAGCCCCTCGGGATCGGCGCCGGACAGGGTGTAGTCGTCGGTGTGGCAGATGCCCGAGGCCTTGATCTCCACCAGCACCTCGCCGGCCCGCGGGCCCTGCAGGTCGACGGTCTCGATGCTCAGGGGCTGGCCTGCTTTCCAGGCCACGGCGGCTTTGGTTTCCATGGACGCTCCTCGACGAAGGAAGGAAGGAAGAAAGAAGGACGGCAAAGCCAGGCACTCTACTGCACTGCGTACACTTGAGGGTTGGCCGTCAACCCTTCGACCAGCCCTTCGATCGAAACCGTTCGAGCCTGACCGCAAAACCGCATTCCCGCTGTAAACAACCTGCCTTCTCCATGACCACGCAACTCCAGGAACTCCTCGACAGCAACCGCATGTGGGCCAAGAACATGGAAGCCCAGCGACCGGGCTTCTTCACGAACCTGCTGGCGCTGCAGGCACCGCAGTACCTGTGGATCGGCTGTGCCGACAGCCGCGTGCCCGCCAATGAACTCGTCGGCCTACTGCCCGGCGAGCTGTTCGTGCACCGCAACGTGGCCAACCTGGTGGTGCACTCGGACCTCAACTGCCTCTCGGTGATGGAGTTCGCGACGGCGGTGCTCAAGGTCAAGCACATCATCGTCGTCGGCCACTCCAACTGCGGCGGCGTGCAGGCCGCCCTCACCGACCGGCGCGTCGGCCTGGTCGACAACTGGATCCGTCACGTCAAGGACGTGCGCAACCGCCACGCCGCCTGGCTCGACACCGTCCTCCCAGAGCACCAGGTGAACGCGCTGTGCGAACTCAACGTGGTCGAGCAGGCCCTCAACGTGTGCCAGACCACCATCGTGGAAGACGCCTGGCAGCGCGGCCAGGAGGTCGTGGTGCATGGCTGGGTCTACGGCCTGGGCAACGGCCTGCTGCAGGACCTCAGCATGAACGTCGGCAGCCTCGAGGAGGTCCTGCCCGCCTACGAGCGATCCCTGGCCGTGGTGCATGCCCGCTACGAGGCCCACCGCCGGCCCGCCTGATCCTTCTTCCCCCATCGCCACCCGGCCAGCCTGACGGCCGTGTGACAGGCCGGCGCACCTCTGCGCCTGCAGACCAGCGCGACGACCGCGTCCGGTCATTTTTGCCGTCAATGTGTGTCCTCGGCCCCAGCGGCGTGCCCTCGAGGACAGGTCTTCTCCCGGCATCTTGTTTGCCGAGGAGAAGACCCCATGAAAGACATTGGCTTCA
Organism: uncultured Burkholderiales bacterium; assembly: GCA_966252435.1. Taxonomy (GTDB): domain Bacteria; phylum Pseudomonadota; class Gammaproteobacteria; order Burkholderiales; family Burkholderiaceae_C; genus CANHBY01. Next base: position 16,128 of record CBINPE010000004.1, read on the forward strand.
TCAAGGCACGGCAAGCCGGCTACAACGACACCCTGTGCTTCCTCGCTGCAAGGCCTGGAAGGCAGTTGGTGCACCCTGCCGTGGGCGAGCGTCTGTCACGCCCCGGACCTTGGCGCACCAGGACTGACCCGATGAATGAACCGTGCCGCGGCTGCCGATGTCCAGCATCGCCATCGGCCGACAAGGAGGCTTTCGTTGCGCAATCCAACCGCCTTGACCTTTCCCCCGGCACCCGCCGCCCTGCGGCCCCACGAGGCCTATGCGGCGTGCCGGGCCGCCAGCATGGCGTTGATGGCCGGCCTGTCCGAAGCCGATGCGACGGTGCAGTCCATGGAGGATGCCAGCCCTGCCAAGTGGCACCTGGGCCACACCACCTGGTTCTTCGAGACCTTCGTGCTGCAGCCACACCGCCCCGGCTACCAGGCTTTCGACGCGCGCTACGGCTACCTCTTCAACTCCTACTACGAGACGCTGGGCGAACGTCACCCGCGACCGCAGCGCGGGCTGCTGACGCGCCCCAGCCTGGACGAGGTGCGCGCCTACCGCGCGCACGTCGACCAGGCCATGCGGCAGGCGCTGCAGGCCAACGCCCTGTCGGTGGAAGCTCTTTCCCTGGTGACGCTGGGCTTGCACCACGAGCAGCAGCACCAGGAACTGTTGGTGACTGACATGCTGCACCTGCTGAGCTGCAACCCGATGCGCCCCGCCTGGCGGCCTCCCGCTTCCGATGCGCCGCGCGAATCCGCTCCATCGCGATGGATCGAGTTCGAAGGCGGCATCCAGACCCTGGGCCATGCGGGCGAGGATTTCGCCTTTGACTGCGAGACCCCCGCGCACCCGGTGCTGCTGCAGCCTTATGCCCTGGCCAGCCACCTGGTGCGCAACGCCCAGTGGCAGGACTTCATCGATGACGGCGGCTACGACACCCCGTGCTTGTGGCTGTCGGAGGGGTGGACGCGCTGCCGCGCCGAAGGCTGGCGGGCCCCGCTGTACTGGCGGCGCGGCGACGACGGCCGCTGGTGGCAGATGAGCGTGCACGGCGAGCATCCGGTGGATCCCGACGCGCCGGTGTGCCATGTCTCGTACTTTGAGGCGGACGCCTTCGCACGCTGGGCGGGGTGCCGCCTGCCCACGGAATTCGAATGGGAGGCGGCGGCCCGCCAGGCCTCCCGCGAGCCCGACGCCGCGCCCTTGCGGCAGCTGTTCGGCGAAGCCTGGCAGTGGACGGCCAGCGCCTACACACCCTATCCCCGGTTCCGCCCGGCAAGCGGCGCGGTCGGGGAATACAACGGCAAGTTCATGTGCGGCCAGCTGGTGCTGCGAGGCAGCTCCTGGGCCACCCCCGCGGGCCACGCGCGGGCCAGCTACCGCAACTTCTTCTACCCCCATCAGCGCTGGCAGTTCATGGGCCTGCGCCTGGCCGAGGACCGACACCCATGACCCCTGACAAAGACGCCCCCCTCTCTGCCCCCGCCATCGTGTCCGCCGACACGGCCACCCTGGCGGAGCGTTTCACGCGCGAGGTGCTGGAAGGCCTGTCCAGCCCGCGCAAGCACATTCCCTGCACCTGGCTGTACGACAGCCAGGGCTCGGCGCTGTTCGAGGCCATCACGGCCCTGCCCGAGTACTACCCCACCCGCACCGAGATCGAGATCCTCACGACCACCTCCTGCCTGGCCGAGGTGGCTGCGCGGGCCGGGTCGGCGGCGGTGGTGGTGGAGCCCGGCAGTGGCGCCGGCCACAAGACCCGCCTGCTGCTGGACGCGCTGCAGGAGCCCGCCGCCTATGTGCCGATCGACGTCTCGCCCGGCCCCTTGCAAGCCTCGGCCGCCGCACTGAAGGCGCGCTTCCCGGCCCTGCGCTGCGTGCCCATCGTGGCCGACTTCAGCACCCTGGCCGCCCTGCCTGCCGGCCTCGACGGCCGCGGCACGCGGCTCGGCTTCTTCCCTGGCTCGACCCTGGGCAATTTCAAGCCGCCCGAGGCGACCGGGCTGCTGCAGCACCTGGGTCACCTGCTGGGGCCCGGCGCGGTGCTGCTGGTCGGCATCGACATCACCCGTGACCCGGCGGTGCTGGTGCCGGCCTACGACGACGCCCAGGGCGTGACGGCCGCATTCAACCTCAACCTGCTGACGCGCATCAACCGCGAGCTGGGGGCCGACTTCGACCTGGCGAACTTCCGCCACGAGGCCCGCTTCGCCACCCCCCCGACCCGCATCGAGATGCACCTCGTGAGCCGCGTGCGGCAGCGTGTCACGGTCAGCGGGCACGGCTTCAACTTCGAAGCGGGCGAAAGCATCCACACCGAGAACTCGCACAAGTACAGCGACGACCACTTCAAGGCCCTGGCCTACAGCAGCGGCTGGGTGCCACTGCAGCGCTGGACCGACCCGGCGCAGCGCTTCTCGGTGCACCTGTTGCAGCGATAGTCTGGTGTTGTGAGTTGGAGGTTGGTTGAACGAACTTCCAACTCACGCACTAGATCCGCGCCAGGGCCTGGGCCAGGTCACGGCACAGGTCCCCTGGGTCTTCCAGGCCGACGTGGATGCGCACGAGCCGCCCCTCATCGGGCAGCACGCTCAGCGTGCGCAGGTGGTAGGGCACGGCCGGCAGCACCAGGCTCTCGAAGCCGCCCCAGCTCGTCCCCAGGCTGAACAGCCGCAGGGCGTCGATGAACGCCGTGAAGGCAGTCTCGCTGCACGGCACCAGCTCGAAGCTCATCGGCCCCGCCGCACCGGTGAACTGCGCCCGCCACAGCGCGTGCCCCGGGTCCGAAGGCAGGGCGGGGAACAGCACGCGCCGCACCTGGGGTTGCTGCTGCAGCCACTGGGCCACCTGCAGGGCCGTCTCCTGGTGGCGCCGCAGGCGCACACCCAGCGTGCGCAGCCCGCGCAGCGCCAGCCAGCAGGCGTCCGGCGCTGCGTGCGCCCCGCTGCGGTCGCAGAAGCGCCGGGTCGACGCCAGGTCGTCCTGCGACCCGGTGACCAGGCCCAGCATCACGTCCGAGTGACCGTTGATGAACTTGGTGGCTGCATGGATGACGATGTTCGCACCCAGCCCATGCGCATCCAGGAACAGCGGCGTGCCCCAGGTCGCGTCGATCGCCACCGGGATGCCGCGTTGGCGTGCGGCCGCGCAGATGGCCCGCACGTCGAGCATCTCCATCGTCAGCGAGGCCGGCGTCTCGATGTAGACGAGGCAGGTGTTGTCGCGCAGGTAGGGCGTGACGTCCGCCCCATCGGGGAAGAACTCGACCTGCGTGCCGGCGGCCGCCAGCTCCTGCTCGCAGAAGAGGCGGGCCGGACCGTACACGCCCTGGCTCAGCAGCAGGTGCCGGCCCAGCCCCGCGTGCGCGCTCAGCACCGCCACGATGGCGGCCAGGCCGCTGGCAGTGGCCACGCAGGCCTCAGTGCGCGACAGCTCGGCCATGGTGCGCTGCAGCTCGAAGGTGGTGGACGTGCCCGAGCGGCCGTAGCGGGGCGCGTCGAACACGGTCCGGTGGTGCGCCTGCTTGTAGTCGGCCAGGGTCTCGAAGACCACGGTCGAGGCCCGCACCAGCGGGGGATTGATGGCCTGGGCCGCGGTGGCGCTGGCACGGCCCGCATGGATCAGAAACGTGTCGGTGTGCATGGTGTGAGAAGCGAAGGACAGAGGTCAGGCCAGGGATACTATGGCGGCACCTCCATTGCGAAACGCCCAGAAATGTCTCCGACACGCCAAGATGCGGGGCTTTGGTCCACGCTGGCCCGCACGCACGCCGCCGGCACCGTCCTGCCGCGCCACCAGCACCGCACCGGCCAGCTGGTCTTCGCCACCCGGGGGCTGATGCTGGTGGAGACGCAGGGCGCCCGCTGGACGATCCCGCCGCAACGGGCCTTGTGGCTGCCGCCGCAGCAGCCTCACGTGATCCACATGCTGTCCCCCACCGAGATGCGCACCCTGTACTGCCAGCCGGCCCTGATCACCCGCTGCGCAGCCTCGTTCGAGCAGGCCGGCGTCGTGCACGCGGTGGCCGCCTCCGCGCTGATCCGCGAATTGGTGCTGGGCCTGTTCGAGACGGCGCGGTACGACCATTCCACGCGCGAGCAGATGGTGGTCCTGCTGCTGCAGACGCTGCGCCAGACCCCGGACCTGCCGACGCAACTCCCGATGCCCCGCAGCGAGGGCCTGCGCCGCGCCCTGGCGCGCCTGCTCGAGCGCCGCCAGTGGCAGCAGCCCTTGCACCAGCTGGCTGCCGAGGCCTGCCTGTCGGAGCGCAGTTTCACGCGCCACTTCACGGCCGAGGTGGGGCTGAGCTTTCGCGCCTGGCGCCAGCGGGCCCGGCTGCTGGCCTCGATCGACCTGCTGGCTTGCGGGCGGCCGGTCAAGGCCGTCGCGCACAGTCTGCAGTTCGCCAGCACGGCCGCCTACATCGCTGCATTCCGCCGCCTGCTGGGATGCACGCCCAAGGCGCTCTGGCAGGAGATGCAGGACGGCGGTGACACGCCGGCAGGGCCGGCGAACAAATGAAATGATCGTCCGGCCAAGGCGGTCAAGAATGGCAGCCGCCGGGACCTGCCCACGGGCCCCGGCACGGCATCCCCATCACCCAGACCAAGCCCATGGAATCAGCCATCCCTCCTTGGCTGCGCTGCCCACGCACCTGTCCGGCCACAGCGTCCAAGGATCACCAACCGCCCTACCCTGCCTGGGTGGCGCGCATGAAATCCACCACGGAGCAGGTCGTCATGGCCTACTTCGGCGTGCAGTTCAGGCACGAGAAGGACCGCCCCCTGGCCTTCAAGGCCCTGGCATTCCTCACAACGCATTTCGGGCGTCCCGGCGGGCCGGGCCACCACGCGCTGGCGCACCACGTGGATGGCCAGGGGTTCCAGACCCTCGTCGCGACCGCCTACTGGGACGAGCCCCGGCAGTTCCAGCAATGGCTGGACGATCCTTCCCTGCAGGCGTGGTGGAACGATCCTGCGCGTTGCCAGGACGGCGTCGGGCATTTCCGCGAAATCCTGTGCCCCCGGGTCAGCCATTTCGAGACGCTGTTCTCGACCCCGGGCCACGGGGAAGGCATCGGGGTGCTGGCCGAGGCCGACAGCGGCGAAGTCCGGGAGCACAGCTACTGGGGCAGCGCACGCGACCGGCTGCCTGCCGCCCAGACCGATCCCCTGCAGGCACACGGCACCCCGCGTGCGCCACGCCCCCTGCCGGGCTGCCGCGTCCTCGTCGAGTCCCACGACCACATGGCCCTGATCCGCTCGGGCCAGGACTGGACCCAGACCTCGGGGCGCGAACGCGAGATCTACCTCGCCGAGGTGGAGCCTGTGCTGCGCCAGGGCATGGCCTTCCTCAGCGACGCCGAAGGGCTTGCGGCCGGCTGCTACGCCAACCGCTACCTGCGTCACATCGACCTGGCGGGCCGCACCCTGGAGAAGAGCTTCGGGATGAGCTTCTGGCGCAGCCTCGGCCACCTGGAACGCTGGGCCGCCAGCCATCCCACCCACCTGGCGATCTTCGGCAGCTTCCTGAAAATGGTGGAGGCCTTGAATTTCGAGCTGAAGTTGCGCCTGTTCCACGAGGTGGCCGTGGTGCGCCAGGACGAGCAGCGCCACGAGTACCTCAACTGCCATCCTGACACCGGCCTGCTGCGCACGGCCGAGCGTGCCTGAGCGTCCATGGACACCGATTTGGCTGAAATTAGCCATTTCCACTAATTTAAGACGCTTCCCCCTTTGCCTCATCCGTTTGGTCCTCCTGAACCTTCCTCGAATCGGCAGGACGCATGCTTTGCCATAGGAGAACCAAGCTTTATTGAAAATTAGTTGATTTGACTAATTTAGGAAATCAACTAAAGTTCGAGGCCATGAGCACGATTTTCCACCGCCCTCAACTGGCCCATCAGATGGCCCAGCAACTGCTCAACCCGGGCGTGCTGGACGAGGGGTTGCGTTCCGGCCTCTTCATCTCGGGGTTGCGGCGCACGGGCAAGACCACCTTCCTGCTGGCCGACCTGGTGCCGGCGCTGGAGGCCGCAGGCGCGCTCGTGATCTACACCGACCTGTGGACCAACACCCAGGCCAACCCGGCCACCCTGGTGCATGCCTCGGTGCGCAAGGCCCTGCAATCGCTGCAGTCGCCGGCGGGCGTGGTGGCCGAGAAGCTGGGCCGTTTGCGCAACGCGGAACTGGCGGTGATGGGGTTCAAGTTCGGCTTCAAGGTGGAGGCGATCGGCACGGAACGGGGGCCGACGCTGGCAGAAGTCCTGAGCGAGTTGGTGGACCAGGCGCAGACCGACGTCGTGATGATCGTCGACGAGGTGCAGCAGGCCATCACCTCGGAGGAAGGCAACCAGATGCTGCTGGCACTGAAGGCGGCGCGCGACGCGATCAACCCCCGGCCTGGCACGCCGGGCCATTTCATCTTCGTGGGCACGGGCTCGCACCGGGCGCTGGTCAACGAACTCACCGCACGCCGCAACCAGGCATTCGCAGGGGCCACCTCGATCGCATTCCCGGTGCTGGGCGAGGACTATGTGCAGTACCTGCTGGACCGCATGCGCGACGAGGGCCAGAAAGCCCTGCCCAGCCTGGCGGTGGCCACCGAAGCCTTCCGCACGCTGGGCTCGCGGCCCGAGGAGATGCTGCGGGCGCTGCGCGAACTGCACAAGCACACCGTGGCCAAGGCCAACCCCGACGTCGTGCTGCCCGTCATCGCCGCCACCTTGCGCTCGACGGCCGCCGATCTGGAGCTGATGAAGGTCGAGGGCATCGGCGCGCTGGCGACAAGCGTCTTCGAGCGCATTGCCGGCAGCGGCGGCGATGCACGCGGCCTGTTCGCCGGCGATGCCCTGGCCGCCTATGCCGCCGCGATCGGGCGCGACGTGCGGGTCGACGAGGTGCAGGCCGTGCTCAACGAGCTGATGGACGCCAACATCGTCATGCGGCGCGGCCACGGGCTGTACGGCCTGACCGACCCCTTCGTGCAGGAGATCTGGCAGGAGCGCCAGTCCCTGCTGCGGCCGCCGGGCGAGCCTGTGGCCGACGCCAAGGCGTGAAAGCGCCGCGGCCTGTCACCGGGGCCGCGAACCGTGGTGGCTTCTCGCTATTCCCCAGGCGCACGGCTGAAGTAGCGCAAGGCCAGCGCATCGTTGCGTGACACCTCCTTGAACAGCAGGCCGATGCGGACCGCATGGTCCGGGGCCGACTTGTGGCTGTGGCAGATGGTGGCAAGCAGGACCAGGTCGACCTGGAGCGCATCGATGTCCATCGAGAACGAGAGGTGCACCATGTCACCGACCGCACCGACCGAAGTCGGGGCGTGGAGCAAGGCGCCGGCGATGCTGAGGTCGACCACGGTCACGTCGATGGACGCGGTGCCGCCGGGCAGCGAGACCTGGCCCGGCAGCGAGGTCTTGATGCGCAGCGCCTGCCGGACCTGGCGCGCCTCGACGGTGGCGGGATAGGCCAGCAGGGCGTAGGCGAAGGGCTCCACGAACGTCTGCAGCACCCGCGAGGGAAAGACGAAGTCGTGCTGCCCCGTGAAGCCCCGGACATTGCACTCCGACCCCATCGGCAGGCCGACGATGCCGCCGGCCGTCATCGCATGAGGCCCCACCATCACGCCCTTGCCCTCGATCGCCGCCAGGAACTGGACCTCCAGGGGCGGCTCGGCGGGCTGCGGCAGGAAAAGCTGCAGAGCCATCGCCGGACGCAGCTTCAGGGCTTTGAGATGGAGGGCAAGAGGAACGGCGGCGCTGGGGCTGCGGGCGGGCGTCGGGGTCGGCTCGATGGGCATGAAGATCCTCAAGAGTGATGGCACGGTGTGCCGCCGAGGGCGGCCGAGAGGGACACCGATCCATCCGACAGGGAGCCGATAGGCTACAGGATGATGGCCCGCAGCGGGGAGATCCCAGCGCGCGGACCACTCACGAGGAAGTCGGGAGGTAGGCCGTGCTGGACTTGAACCAGCGACCAGAGGGCTATGAAATCTTCGGCGCGTCACCTCTGCGAAGCGGAGAGCGCCTGACCGGTGACGTTCCGCTCAGGCCGCTGCGTTCCGTTTCGTGGCAAGCGCGGCCGCGAAGTCGCGATAGCTGTGCAGCGGCCGGCCTAACAGCTTGGTCATACGCTCAACGTCCCCGGCTTTCGGGATCATGCCGTCGCTGACATATCGCTCAGCCATCAGGCGCATTTCATAGGCGGTCCATTTCGGCATGAAGGTCGCCATGTTCTGCTCGAACCTGCTGGGATCATCACCGCCATAGGCGATCTCACGACCGAGAAGCTCCGACCAGATCGCGGCCACGCCAGGTCCCGTCAGCGTGTCCGGGCCGACCAGATTGATCGTCTCGATCGGCAGTTTGTCCGCCGCCTGGTCACGACGGATCAATTCGATCGCAGCCACTTCGGCAATGTCGCGGGCGGCAACCATGGCGACGCCTTTGCTACCGATAGGCATCGGGTAGACACCATGGTTGACGACGACATCCTTGATCATGACTTCGTTGTCGATGAAGTAGGACGGACGCAGGATCGTGGCACTGAAGCCCATTCGTTCCAGCATGCGCTCGGCACCGAAATCTTCACGGGCGCAAGTTTCTACGCGATCGGTTAGTGGTTGTGGCCAGCCCGAGGCTCTTGCGGCCAGATGATCAGCCGGTCCCGGCCGTGGTGCGCGGGTTTGGCGAGCAGCCCTCCACATGGCAATTGAGCACTTCAGCTGGCAGGACGCGCCTCGCGGTGCAGGCCACCCTCCGCGTTTCATCGATGCTCATGGTGCGCGACGCCGTCCGCGCAGACGCCGGCGCGGGATTGCTGCCGATTTCACTGGTGAGCCACGATTTGGACGCGGGACGGCTTGTGCATTGGGGTGATGTCGAAGGTCCGGAAATCGGCTTGTGGGCGCTCTATCCGTCACGGCGCCTGCTCAGCGCCCGGGTATCTGCTTTTCTCGCACACTTGAAGGAAGCCTTTCCTACCGGTGAGCCGGAGGAACTGGCGCGGTACGCTGGCACGTAAAACTCGGGGTGATGGCTACGCTCACCGCAAAAGGGGCCAGCTCCACTGAGCTGACCCCTTGATTCTTTGGTAGGCCGTGCTGGACTTGAACCAGCGACCAAAGGATTATGAGTCCTCTGCTCTAACCAACTGAGCTAACGGCCCGAAGGGGCCGATTGTAGAGAGCCGCGTGCGGATGAGCCCATCCCCCGTCCGGGCGGGCACTTGCCTCACTTCCCCGTGCGCCAGTGGTCCGGGTCGAAGTCCGCGATGTCGATCTTGCCGAAGTTCTTCGGCGGCGTGGCGACCTTGCGGCTCACCTTCTCCGGATCGGCCGCGTGGAAGCTCTCCTCCTCGACCCGCACCAGCTGCCAGGTGTCGTCCCGGCGCGAGTAGTTGAAGCGGTAGCTCACGCTCCAGCGCCAGCCGCTGCCACCATAGTGCGACACAGTGAAGGTCTTGGGGCCCACCTCCACGCCCTGGAACGGATCGCCCATCATTCCGCCGCAGGCCTCGCAATAGACGATCTTCTCGTTGCGCTTGGCCAGTTTGAGCGCCCCGCCCGGCTGCCCCAGCAGGATCAGCAGCGGCCGTGGCTGCTCCTTGGCCTCCGGGTCGGCATCGCTCTTGCCCTGCCGCTGCAGCACCAGCACGTGATCCTCCAGCCCGTCGCCGTTCAGGTCCCCCGAGGCCAGGTAGATGGGGCGCGTGCCCTTGTCGACGAAGGGCCGCACCGCCGGCGGCAGCTTCTGCGCCGGGTCGTCCCTCAGGTCCATCTCGGCATGCGCTCCCGCAGCCAGCAGCAATGTCCCCGACAGCGGCCACACGGCCACCCAAGCGGTCCATTTCATGGGATTTCGTTCACTTTCTCTCGAAGGGTCAAATTCGTTGCGACGCCCCCACCACCAGCCCGGAGGGAATCAGTACGATTTTCTCGGCTTTAGGCTTTACCCAGCAAGCCGGTTTGCGCTTGCCACGGTCCATGGGCTGAGAGACATGACCCAGAAGCTGACAAAGATTTCCTGGCTGGAAGAGCTCTACGCGCTGAGCCAGACTGCGGCCTCCGCCACCGTGCTGGAGGATGCGCTCAATTCGATGCTGCGCCACATCGCCGATGGCTTCGCAGCAGGCAGCGGCACGCTGGCCTTGATGCTGCCCGCGCAAAACGTGCTCGAGATCGCCGCCGGCACCGATCTGCCCAAGGAGGCCATCGGCCAGCGCATCGCCATGGGGCAAGGCGTGCTGGGGCGGGTGGCGCAAAGCGGCAAGCCCGTGCTGATCAATGGCCAGCTCGAATCCTCGCAGACCTCCCGCCCGGCCGGCGCCAATGCGCGGCGTGCGCCCTCCTCGTCGCTGTGCTGGCCGCTGTCCCTGAAGGGACAGATCATCGGCGTGTTCTCGATGAACCGCTTCGAGAGCCATGCCCCGTTCGACGAGCTGGACCTGCAGCGCGGCTCCATCATGGCCAACATGCTCGCGCTGATGGTCGAGAACCTGCGCATGCACCGCGACCGGCAGCAGCGCATCGACCACCTGTCCCAGCTCAACCAGCAACTGGTGGCATTGAACCGCCAGCTGGCCGAGACGCAGGCGCAGCTGCTGCAGACCGAAAAGATGGCCTCCATCGGCCAACTGGCCGCCGGCATGGCGCATGAGATCAACAACCCCATCGGGTTTGTCTCCTCCAATCTCCGCACCCTCTCGGGGTACGTCGACCAACTGCTCGCACGGGCCCAGGCCGCCGCGGGTCCCACACCGGATGAGGACCTGCAGTACCTGGTCGAAGACGTGCCCGTGCTGGTCAATGAAACCCGCGAGGGCCTGGAGCGGGTGCGCAAGATCGTGCAGGACCTGCGCGATTTTTCGAGGGTCGACGCCCGCGAGCAATGGGAATGGGCCGACTTGAAGGCTGCCTGGACCAGCACGGTCAACGTCGGCTTGAATGACTACAAAAACAAGGTGCGCGTCGAGGTGGCGCTGGAGGGCCTGCCGCCGGTGCAGTGCGTGCTGGCGGAGATGAACCAAGTGTTCCTGAGCCTGCTGCGCAATGCGGCGCAGGCATCGGAAGCGGGTGGCCTGATCGCCGTGCGCGGCCAGGTGCAGGACGGGCTGGTCCGCATGGAAATCGAGGACCACGGCTGCGGCATCGCGCCCGAGAACCTGAGCCGCATCTTCGAGCCCTTCTTCACCACCCGGCCGGTCGGGCACGGCACCGGGCTGGGTCTGTCCCTGGCCTACTCGATCATGCGCAAGCACCACGGCAGCATCGAGGTCCACAGCCAGGTGGGCCAGGGCTCGCGCTTCGTCCTGCAGCTGCCTGTGCGCCAGCCGCAGACCTCTCCCGAGACTCAGTCCACGTAACACACCCCGGTGCAATCCGCAATCAATCAAAGCTTGTATTTCGAGCGCAAATTTCCAGTCCGTGTGCGGCCACACGGCTCACAATGAGCGCGTGAATGCAAGGGAGGCCATGGTCGTGCAATTGCAAGAGACATCGATAGCCGATGGCATCACAACACCGCTGCCCCCCCTCCCCGGGTGGCCCGTGGAAGTGTTCCAGCAGGTGCTCGAACAGGCCCAGACCGGCATCTTGATCGTCCAGGAACTGCGGGTTCGCTATGCCAACCCGAAGGTCGTTGAATGGACGGGCTACACCCCGGAGGCACTGTCAAGCGGCATGACCCGCCTGCTCGACCTGATCGCCCCCGAGGACCGCGAACTCATCGCGAGCAACATGGCCCAGCGCGTCGCCGGTGTCCCGGGCAAGCCCTATGACGTTCGATGTCTGCGCCAGGACGGCACGCGCTTCGACTGCCGGGCCTGGGGCCGCCTGATCGCACTCGACGGCCGTCCCGCCATCGTGATCGCCTTGCAGGACATCACCGAGATCAAGAAAAACGGGCAGCCGATGGCGCAGGCCGAGCAGCGGACGTCCGTCGACCTCACCCTGGAGGACACGACCGCCGTCCTGCCCATGGGCATGAGCCAGCTCCTCGGGGAGCCAGCCACCTCGGGTCCGAGGGACTTGGCCCACCTGCTCGAGCGCATGCCGGAGTCGGACCGCGGCATCATGTCGTCGATCTGCCGCTCCGAGCAACGCCTGCTGATCACCGACCGCCTGCGCCAGGCCTTCGACCAGGATGAACTGGTCGTGTACTACCAGCCGCAGGTGAGCCTGACCAGCGGCGAGATTGTCGGCATGGAGGCCCTGGTTCGATGGCAGGACCCCGAGCGGGGCCTGGTCGCGGCCACCGACTTCGTGCCGCTGGCCGACGAGGCCGGCCTCATGACGCAGATCGACGAGTGGGTGCTGCGCACGGCATGCCGCCAGGCACTCGCCTGGCACACGGCGGGCTTGAAGGTGCCGCGGGTGTCGGTCAACCTGTCGGCCAGCCAGCTGCTGCAGCCCGACGTGGTCAAGCATGTGCAGGCGGTCCTGCTGGAGGTCGGCGTTGACCCCCGGCTGATCGGCATCGAGGTGACGGAGAGCGTGCTGCTGGATGACCTGCCGCGCGTGACCCGGGTCCTGACCGAACTCAAGGCACTGGGCCTGAAGATCGCGCTCGACGACTTCGGCACGGGTTACTCCAGCCTGAGCTACCTGCACAACCTGCCGATCGACGTGGTCAAGATCGATCATTCGTTCATCCAGGGCATGACCGAGTCCACGCGCAGCGTCTCCATGACGCGCGCCATCATCAACATGGCGCACAGCCTGCAGATCGAGGTCCTGGCCGAGGGCGTCGAAACCGAAGGGCAGCTGTCCCTGCTGGTGGGCAACCGCTGTGAATTCATGCAGGGCTTCTATTTCAGCGATGCCCTGCCGGCACGGGACATCGACGCCATGCTGCAGCAGGGACGGTGCGTGCCCACCGCGCTGCTCGGCGTCAAGTCCACGCAGCGCACCCTGCTGCTGGTCGACGACGAGGAGAACATCGTGTCGGCGCTGCGCCGGGCGCTGCGCCGCGATGGCTACCACATCGTCACGGCCAACAGCGGCCTGGAAGGGCTGCAGCGCCTGTCCGAGCACCAGGTGGCGGTCATCGTGTCGGACCAGCGCATGCCGGGCATGACCGGGGTCGACTTCCTGCGCCGGGCCAAGGAGCTGTACCCGGAGACGGTGCGGATCGTGCTGTCGGGCTACACGGAGCTGAAATCCATCACCGACGCCATCAACGAGGGCGCGATCTACAAGTTCCTCACCAAGCCCTGGGACGACGAGCAGCTGCGCGAGCACATCGCCGAGGCCTTCCGCACCAAGGAGATGGCCGACGAGAACCGCCGGCTCGGCAAGGAACTCAGGGAGGCCAACCAGGATCTGGACGAGGCCAACCGCCGCCTGCAGCACCTGCTGAACCTCCAGTGCGAGCAGAGCAACCGCGACCGGGCCCGCCTCACGGCGGTGTACGAACTGCTGGAGTACCTGCCGGTGCCCATGGTGGGGATCGACCCCGAAGGCACCATCGCTTTCGTCAACTCGGCCGCCGAGCAGGTGATCGCGCCGGTGGCCCAGCTGCTCGGCTTTCCGGCCGAGCAGGCGCTGCCGGCCGAACTCATGGCCGCGGCCCATTCGCGCACACGCGACCCGGTGTCGATCGGCGGCGCGGTCTATCGGGTGCTCCACCGCGACCTGGCCAATGGGGACGGGTCGGGCGGACAACTTCTGGTGCTCCTGTCATGAACCCCCTGCCGCCTGCCAACCCCTCCCCCGGGAATGGGCCGCCCGAGCCCGCCGCCTCAGACGAGGACATGTCGCCCGAAGCCGTGCAGCAGCGCGTCAAGGCGCGCATCGAGTACTTGTTCCGGTACGACCTGCAGCGCAACAAGATTCACCCGCTGATGCACCTGGTCTTGCGCTACCGCAGCGAAGGGCACCCATGACGATCACGCCCCCCATCTCACCCGATCGCCTGATCACCGCCGTGCACGAGTTGCCGGCCCTGCCCGCCGTGGTGCTGGAATTGATGGAGGCGATGACGCGGGAGGATTTCAATTCCGAACAGATGGCCCTGAAGCTGTCGACCGACCAGGCCCTGACCGCCAAGACCCTGCGGCTTGCCAACTCGCCGTTCTATGGCGTTCCGCGCAAGGTGGCGTCGGTTCAGGAGGCGATCTCGATTCTCGGCATGCGCACGGTGCGCTCGCTGGTGACGGCAGCGGCCGTGATCGGCAACTTCAAGAGCGGGCCCTGCCCGTCGTTCGATCTGTCGTGCTTCTGGCGTCACTCCATCGGCACCGGCATGTGTGCCAAGGCGATTGCCCGCTGCGTGGGTCTGGACGCCGACACTGCCTTCATGATCGGTCTGTTGCACGACATCGGACACCTGGCCCTGGCCGTGTTCTGCAGCGACCTGATTCCTGCCGTGCAGGCCTACCAGGTCGCACACGACTGCCCCTTGAGTGAAGCGGAACAGGCCATCCTGGGCACCGACCACACCCGGGTCGGCCAGCGCGTGGCGGAGCACTGGCGCTTCGCACCGATGGTCGTGGAAGCCGTGGCCACCTACCACGCGCCGCCCGAGTCGAGCGTGCCGAACCTGGTGTCGGTGGTCCACGTGGCCGACAGCATGACGCACGCGCTGGACCTGGCGGGCATCGCCAACGAGATGGTGCCGCCGCTGAATCTGGTGGTGTGGGCCTCGCTGAAGCTGAGCGACGAGCAATGCCTGGCGATCTTCGAAGAGGTCGAGACGCAGTTCGAGGACCTGTGCCGTGCCTTGTTGAACGCCTCCGCCTGAGGACTGCCGCATGGACGACCCGACCACGCTCATCGCCACCCCTGCCCCGGGCACCCGCCCACCGGAGCCGGAGGGCGCGCGGCGCTGGACCCTGCTGTGCGTGGACGATGAACCCAGCATCCTGTCCGCGCTCAAGCGTGTCTTCCGCCCGACCGGCCACCGCGTGCTGACGGCGCAGAGCGGGGCGGACGCCCTCGCCCTGCTGGAAAGCGGCGAGCCGGTCGACCTGGTCATCTCGGACATGCGCATGCCCGTGATGGACGGCGCCCAGCTGCTCGAGCAGATCAAGGACCGCTGGCCCCACATCGTGCGCCTGCTGCTGACCGGCTATTCCGACGTCACCTCCACCATCGCCGCCATCAACCGGGGGCAGATCCAGCGCTACATCACCAAGCCCTGGAACGACGACGAGATCCTGCTGATCGTGCGCGAATCGATCGAGCGGCTGGCCCTGCTGGAAGACAAGCGCCGCCTCGAGGCCCTCACCCAGCTGCAGAACGAGGAACTCAAGGTGCTCAATGCCAGCCTGGAGCACAAGGTCGCGGAGCGCACCGCCGAGCTGTCCCTGGCCAACGAGCGGCTGAAGAAGAACTACCTGACTTCGATCAAGGCGTATTCAGGGCTGCTGGAGCAACGCGGCGCCCACCTGGTGGGGCATGCGCGCCGCGTGGCCGATCTGGCGCGCCGCACGGCGCTCGGGATGGGACTGGGCGAGATCGAGACACGCGACGTGTTCATCGGCGGGCTGCTGCACGACATCGGCCAGATCGGCCTGCCGGATGCCCTGCTGGCCAAGCCGGTGCCGCGCATGAGCGCCGACGAGCTGGACAGCTACCGCCGGCACCCGGCGCTGGGCGAGCAGGCCCTGATCGCGCTCGACGACCTGGCCGTCGTGGCGACACTGATCCGCTCGCACCATGAGCGCTTCGACGGGGGCGGTTTTCCGGACGGGCTGGCAGGCACCGCCATTCCACTCGGCGCGCGCATCCTGGCGGTGGCCGAGACCTACGACGACCTGCAGAGCGGCCACCTGGGCGCCAAGGGCCTGAGCGCCGAGCAGGCCCGCATCGTCGTGCAGCGGGGACGCGGCTCGCAGTTCGACCCCGAGGTGCTGGACGCCTTCCTCAGGCTGTTCCTGAAGGCGCCGGCACCCGTGCACAAGCCCCTGTCGCTGGGGACACAGGCGTTGCAGGTGGGGATGGTGCTGGCATGCGACTTCCTGAGCGACGAGGGCGTGCTGCTCCTGGCGGCCGACCACGTCCTGACGGACGACCTGATCGCTCGCATCCGCATGCTCGAGCGGCGCCTGGGCCGGGAACTGGTATTCAGCATCAAGTGCGACAGCGTGCCTGCCTCGATGCGGCCGTAAGGAGCGGAACATGACGATGACCACCCCCACCGCCACCCCCACCGCAACCGCCAAGCGGATCATGCTGGTCGACGACGAGCCCCATGTGCTCTCCGCCCTCAAGCGCATCCTGCGCGCCCGGGTCGACCCCCAGGTCACCATCGAGGCCTTCACCGACCCGGCCGTGGCCCTGGGCCGGGCTGGCGAGGCGGCGTTCGAGGTCATCATGGCCGACTACCGCATGCCCCAGATGACCGGCATCGAGCTGCTGCGTGGTGTGCGCCAGGTCCAGCCCCACGCCGTGCGCATGATCCTGAGCGCCTCGTCCGACTTCGAGACCCTCCAGGCGGCCATCAACGAGATCGAGGTGCACCGCTTCCTTGCCAAGCCCTGGGTCGACGCCGACCTCGTGCAACACATCAGCGGCGCGCTCGCGCTGGCCGAGACCCAGCGCCAGGAACGCCAGCTCGCCGATGCCATGCGGGTCCAGCAAGGCACCCTCTCGGAAGCCGAGCGCGAGCGCCGCCGCCTGGAGGAGCTGGAGCCCGGCATCACGCAGGTCGAATGGGGCCCCAACGGCGAGGTGCTGATGCCGGACGGACTCGGGCTGATCGATGCCAGCAGGCTCGACATCCTCAGCGCCGGCGGCTCCGACCCCTGAGCCTCCCTCCTGCGGCCACCCGCCCTAGTTTCGCCTTCTCGTCTTCGTCTTCTCTTGCACCGGGGAGCTCCATCGTGAACTACCACCCCTTGCTGGAAAGCCAGATCCAGCGCCACCTCGCCACGGCCACCGTGCCCCCCGCATGGCAGGAATTCCTGGCTGCCGTCAACACCGCCTACCAGGAGGCGGACGCCGAGCGCAGCCGGATCGAGCAGGCGATGGCGCGGCTGTCCGAGGAGCTGACCAACCGCAACGGCCAGCTGCACACCGAGCTCAACGACCGCCACGTCGCGGAGCAGGCCCTGATGACCGAGCATGCCGAGCAGGTGGCCCTGATCAAGAAGCTCGAAGAGGCCCACAACAAGCTGCTGCAATCCGAGAAGCTCGCCTCGATCGGCCAGCTCGCCGCGGGCGTGGCGCATGAGATCAACAACCCGATCGGCTTCGTCAGCTCCAACCTGGGTTCGCTGCGCGGCTACCTGGTCAGCCTGTTCGAGGCCATCGCGGCCTTCGAGAGCGAAACGCCGGGCCTGCCCGAGCCGGCCCGCCAGCGCTTGGCGCTGATGCGGCAGAAACTCGACCTGGACTACCTGCGCGAAGACAGCATGAGCCTGCTGGACGAGTCCTCGGACGGCATCCGCCGCGTGCGTCAGATCGTGCAGTCGCTCAAGGACTTCTCCCACGTCGACGAGGGGCAGTGGGTCTGGGCCAACCTGCACCAGGGGCTGGACAGCACCCTCAACATCGTCAACAACGAGATCAAGTACGTCGCGGACGTGGTCCGGGAGTATGGCGAGATCCCCGAGATCCAGTGCCTGGCCTCGCAGCTCAACCAGGTCTTCCTCAACATGTTCGTCAATGCCTCGCACGCCATCGGCGGCAGCCCCGAGCGCGGGACCATCACCGTGCGCACCGGCCAGGCGGACGCGCAGCACGTCTACGTCGAGATTGCGGACAACGGCTCCGGCATGTCGCCCGAGACCCTCAAGCGCATCTTCGACCCCTTCTTCACCACCAAGCCCGTCGGCGTGGGCACGGGGCTGGGCCTGTCGCTCGCCTACGGCATCATCGGCAAGCACCAGGGGCACATCGACGTGCACAGCGAGGTGGGCGTGGGCACGACCTTCCGGATCACCCTGCCGGTGGCGCAGCCGGAGGAGGTACCCGAAGCAGCGCCGGCAGCGGGGGCGTGAGCCCCGCCGCGGGCCCGGGGCTACTTCGTTCCCAGCGCGTTGCTCACCAGCTTCGCGGTGATGTCGACGATCTGGATCATGCGGTCGTAAGCCATGCGGGTCGGGCCGATCACGCCCAGCGTGCCCACGATGCGCCCGTCGACCTCGTAGGGTGCCGAGACCACCGAGAGCTCCTCGAACGGCACCACCGTGCTCTCGCCGCCGATGTAGATACGCACCCCGTCGGCCTTGCTGCTCACCTCCAGCAGGCGCATCAGCTGGGTCTTCTGCTCGAACAGGTCGAACAGCTTGCGCAGCGAATCCATGTCGCTGGAGAAGTCCTGCACGGCCAGCAGGTTGCGCTCGCCCGAGACCACCACCTGCTCCTGGCTGTCGGCGATGGCGTCGCTGCCGGCCTGCACCGCCGCCTGCATCAGCACGGCGATCTCGCCGCGCAGGCTCTCCACCTCGCTCTTCAGCCGCTCGCGCACCGCCTCCATCGTCAGCCCGGCGTAGTGCGTGGTGAGGTAGTTGCTGGCCTCTTGCAACTGGGAGGCCGTGTAGTCCTGCGCGGTGAAGATCACCCGGTTCTGCACGTCGCCGTCGGGCGCCACCAGGATCACCAGCACCCGCCGCTCCGACAGGCGCATGAACTCGATGTGGTGGAACACGCTGGGCTTGCGCGGCGCGGTGATCACCCCGACGAAGTTCGACAGGTTGGACAGCAGCTGCGCCGCGTTGGCGATCACGCGCTGCGGCTGGTCGTGCGGCAGCAGCGGCGCCTGGCCCTGCAGGGGTGCTTTCTGGGCCGTCAGCATGGTGTCGACGAACAGCCGGTAGCCGCGCGCCGTGGGGATGCGCCCGGCGCTGGTGTGGGGGCTGGCGATCAGACCCAGGTCTTCCAGGTCGGCCATCACGTTGCGGATGGTCGCCGGCGACAGCTCCAGGCCCGAGGCCTTGGACAAGGTGCGCGAGCCCACCGGCTGGCCGTCGGCGATGTACCGCTCGACCAGCGCCTTGAGGAGGGTTTTCGCGCGTTCGTCCATGAGGTGCCATTTTAGAGGGGCCGCCCTGCGCCGGGATCGGGATCCTTCCCCCCTGCCCCTCGGGGGCCCTGTGGTGTAATGCCGCGCATGGTCAGCCGTTTCAAACACGTTGCACTCGTCGGTAAATACCGTGCCACCGGCATCCGCGATGTGCTGGCCCGCATCGCCAGCTTCCTCGTCGAACAGGGCATCCGGGTGTCCCTGGAGCGTGAGACCGCCCTCGACACCGGCCTGGACAGCGCGGAAGTCCTCACCCCGGCCGAGCTCGGCCAGCGCTGCGACCTGGTGGTCGTCGTCGGCGGCGACGGCACGATGCTCGGCATCGCCCGCCAGCTCGCCCCCTTCGGCGTGCCGCTGATCGGCATCAACCAGGGCCGCCTGGGCTTCATGACCGACGTGCCGCTGGACACTTTCGCCGAGGTCCTGCCCCCCATGCTCGCCGGCGACTACGAGGAAGAGCGCCGCACCATGCTCGAGGGCAGCGTCACGCGCCAGGGCACGGTGATCTTCGAAGGCCTGGCCATGAACGACGTCGTGGTCAGCCGCGGCGCCACCGCCAGCATGGTCGAGCTCAAGGTGGACATCGGCAAGAGCTTCGTGGCCAACCTGCGGGCCGACGGCCTGATCGTCAGCTCGCCCACCGGCTCCACCGCCTATGCCCTGTCGGCCGGCGGGCCGATCCTGCATCCCGAGATCTCCGCCTGGGTGATGGTGCCGATCGCCCCGCACGACCTGTCCAACCGCCCCATCGTGCTGCCCGACTCCGGCGTCATCGACATCGAGATCGTGGCCGGGCGCGACGCCAGCGTGAACTTCGACATGCAAAGCCTGGCCAGCCTGCTGCACGGCGACCGCATCAGCGTGCGCCGCTCGGCCCACCAGGTGCGTTTTTTGCACCCCTTGGGCTGGAACTATTACGCCACGCTGCGGCGCAAGCTACATTGGCATGCCGGCACAGCCCAATGACGCGTTGCCCAGCCCGACAGCTCCCTGACTGACCGACCGCTGATCAATCGATCGATGGACTGAGCCGGCCGGCTCGACGATGATCCTCACCACCTTTCGCACACGGCACCCACCATGCTCAAACGTCTGGCGTTGCGCGACTTCGTGATCGTCACCTCGCTGGAGGTGGACTGGCAGACCGGCTTCTCCGTCCTGACGGGCGAGACCGGCGCGGGCAAGTCGATCCTGATCGACGCGCTGCAGTTGGCGCTGGGCAGCCGGGGGGACGTGGGCGTGGTGCGCGAAGGCGCCGCACGGGCCGAGATCACCGCCGAGTTCGACTGTCCCGCCACCCTGAGCCCCTGGCTGGCCGAGGCCGGCTTCGAATCCGACACTGGCGAGCTGCTGCTGCGCCGCACCATCGACGCCCAAGGCAAGAGCCGCGCGTGGATCAACGGCAGCGTGGCCACCGTGGCGCAGCTGCGCGAGGTGGCCGACCACCTGGTCGACATCCATGGCCAGCACGCCTGGCAGAGCCTGACCCGCGGCCCCTCCGTGCGCGCCCTGCTCGACGCCTACGCCGGGCTCGACACCCGCCCCCTCGACGCTGCCTGGCGCGCCTGGCGCGGCGCGGTGCAGGCGCTGCAGTCGGCCCAGGAACGCCAGGCCGACCTGGACCGCGAGCGCGAGCGCCTGACCTGGCAGATCGGCGAGGTCGACAAGCTCGCCCCCCAGCCCGGCGAATGGGACGAACTCAACGCCGAGCACCAGAAGCTGGCGCATGCCCAGGGGCTGATCGACGCCAGCCGCACCGCCCTGCACGCGCTGAGCGAGGCCGAGGACAACGCCGAGCGGCTGGTCCACCAGGCCCACACCGCCCTGCAGGGCATGGCGCACATCGACCCCGCCCTGGCCGACATCGCCGCCGTGCTGCTCAGCGCCGAGGCGCAGCTGAGCGATGCCTCGCACAGCTTGTCGGCCTACCTGAACCACGCCGACCTCGACCCCGAGCGCCTGCGCGAGCTGGACGAACGCCTGGCCACCTGGGTCGGCCTGGCGCGACGCTACCGCCGCCCGCCGGCCGAGCTGGCCGAGGTGCTGAGCCAATGGAAGACCGAGCTGCGCCAGCTCGACGCCGCCGCCGACGTGCAGGCGCTGGAGCGCCAGCTGCTGGCCACGCGGGCCGCCTTCCAGGCCGAGGCCGAGCGCGTGTCCGCGGCACGCCAGCAGGCCGCCCCGCGCCTGTCCGCGGCCATCACCCACGCCATGCAGCAGCTGGGCATGGCCGGGGGACGCTTCGAGGTGGCGCTGCTGCCCCAGGACCCGCCCCAGTCCCATGGCCTGGAGTCGGCCGAGTTCCTGGTCGCCGGGCATGCGGGCAGCTCGCCCAAGCCGCTGGGCAAGGTGGCCTCGGGCGGCGAGCTGTCGCGCATCGCCCTGGCCATCGCCGTGACCACCAGCCAGCTGGGCGAGGCCGGCACGCTGATCTTCGACGAGGTGGACGCCGGCGTGGGCGGGGCGGTGGCCGAGACGGTCGGGCGCCTCATGAAGCAGCTGGGGCGTGACCGCCAGGTGCTGGCCGTCACGCACCTGCCCCAGGTCGCGGCCTGCGCCGACCATCACTTCGTCGTCGCCAAGACGGCCAGTGCCGGGCGCACCCACAGCGAGGTGAAGAGCGTTGCGGGCGAGACCCGCGTCGCCGAGATCGCCCGCATGCTGGGCGGCGAACACCTCTCCAGCACCAGCCTGGCCCACGCCCAGGAGATGCTCGACTCCGGGCGCAACGCCCGCGCTGGCGAGCGCGCGCAGCGCGCCGGCCCGGGCGAAGGCGAGACCGCCGTGGCGTCCCCCCGCGCGGGCCAGGGCGGCGGCAAGCGGCGCAAGTCATCATGAACAACACCGACAGCATGTCCCGCGGCGGCGAGGTCATCCTCATCACGGGCATCTCGGGCTCGGGCAAGTCCGTGGCCCTGCATGCCCTGGAGGACGTGGGCTTCTTCTGCGTCGACAACCTGCCGCCCGAGCTGCTGCGCGACTTCCTGAACCTCGAACGCAGCCGCCTGAACCGCAACGTGGCCATCGCCGTGGACGTGCGCAGCGCCGGCTCGCTGCCGCACCTGCTGCCCCTGCTCGACCAGCTGCGCGGCGAAGGGGTGATGGTGCGCTCGGTGTTCCTCGACGCCACCTCCGACACCCTGGTGCGGCGCTTCTCGGAGACGCGGCGCCCCCACCCGCTGTCGCGCCAGGCCGCGCTGCCCGGCATGGAGCCCGACCGTCACCACGCCCTGGTCGAGGCCATCGAGCTGGAACGCGAACTGCTGAGCGAGCTGCGCGAGGTCTCCACCGTGGTCGACACCAGCGACATGCGTCCCACACTGCTGCGCATCTGGATCCGCGACCTCGTCCAGGCCACTGCCAACCGGCTGACGCTGGTGTTCGAGTCCTTCGCCTTCAAGCACGGCGTGCCGCTCGATGCCGACTACGTCTTCGACGTGCGCGTGCTGCCCAACCCCTACTACATCCGCGAACTGCGCCCGCTCACCGGCTGCGACACGCCGGTGGCCGCCTACCTGGCAGCGCAGCCCGAGGTCGGCGAGATGATGGACCAGATCGAGGTCTTCCTCTCACGCTGGCTGCCCGCCTTCGAGGATGACCAGCGCAGCTACCTGACCATCGCCATCGGCTGCACCGGCGGGCAACACCGCTCGGTGTACATCGCACAGAACCTGGCACAACGCTTCGCCGAACGCGCCAACACCCTGGTGCGCCACCGCGAACTGGACGCCCACCTGTGATGTCCGACCAGGCCGTCGCGCTGCCCTTGTTCCCGCTGCAGACGGTGGTGTTCCCGCGCGGGCTGCTGTCGCTGAAGGTGTTCGAGCCCCGCTACCTCGACCTGGTGACCGAGTGCCTGCGCGAGAACAAGCCTTTCGGGGCGATCACGGTCCAGTCCCACGGCTCGGTCGAGGCCTCGCCACCCGCACCCGCCGGCACGCCCCGGCTGGAGCGCATCGGCGTGCGCACCGAGCTGATCGAGGCCGATGCCGACGCCGGCCGCCCCGGCCTGCTGCATGTGCGCTGCCGCGGCACGGACCGCTTCGAGGTGTTGTCCTCCAGCCTGCAGGCCGACGGGGTGCGCCTGGCCCAGGTGCTGATGCTGCCCCAGGACGAGTCGGTCCCGCCGACCGGCGAGTTCCTTGGCACGGTGCGGGCGCTGGCCAATGCCATCGCCTCGCTCAAGGCCCAGGGCACCCAGCCTTTCCTGGCGCCCTACCAGTTCGACGAAGCAGGCTGGGTCGCCAACCGCTGGTGCGAGCTGCTGCCCATCCCGCTGGCCGCCAAGCAGCGCCTGATGGAGCTGAGCGACCCGATGATCCGCCTCAAGCTGGTGGACGAGTTTCTGCGCGGCAAGGGCGTGCTGGGATGAACGGCAGGCGCCGCGCGCGCTGAACACGCTCTAGAATCGCGCCGGCCCATTACCGGGCTGCTTCATTTCAAAACATCAGAATGGCAACTGCAAAAAAGAAAGTCACCTCCCCCGCCCCGGCCAAGAAGGCTGCTTCCGTGAAGAAGGCTGTGAAGGCCCCGGCCGCCAAGAAGGAGGCCGTCAAGGCCCCCGCCGCGGCCAAGCCCATCAAGACCGCCTTCAACAAGACCAGCCTGATCGCCCACGTGGCCGAGACCTCCGGCGTGGAAGCCAAGGCCGTGAAGGCCGTCATGGCTTCGCTCGAGAGCGCCATCCTGGCGTCGGTGAACAAGAAGGGCCTGGGCGCCTTCACCTTCCCCGGCCTGCTGAAGGTCAACGTCATCAACGTGCCCGCCAAGAAGAAGCGCACGGGGATCGACCCCTTCACCAAGCAGGAACGCGTCTTCGCCGCGAAGCCCGCGACCGTCAAGATCAAGGTCCGCGCGCTGAAGAAGCTCAAGGACGCCGCACTCTGATCGGCGGGTGGCCTGCGGCGGGCTCACGAAGAGCCCCGTCCAGGCCACCGGGCATGGGCAGGCGGTCATCCCCGCCCTGCCCACCTGCCCTTCAAGGTTGTTCCTTCGCCCTCACCACCAGCCCGAAAGCCTGGGCGATGGGGGCAACATGGCTGGCGGCCACCCCTTCGGACACGATGAGTTCGACCAGCGAACCATGGCCATCGCGGTAGGCCATGACGATGTGGCTGCCGTCCGCCTGGCTCTCCCAGATGGAGAGGCCCGAGACCGCATTGATGTACTTCCACTGACCTTCGGCCTCGGACAGACCGTCCCAGATCCGCTCGGAAAGCGCCTCGCGCTCGGGGAAGTCGTCCCAGCCCCCAGGCGGAACCAGTTCGATGGTTCTTGCCACCGCCTTCCCTTCCTCGGCCTCAGCCAACGACGTCGGCAGCCGCCGCCTCGGCCAGCAGTTTCCGCAAGGGCGCCGGCAAGCCGCTGCGCAGTGCCTCCTCCCATGTGAACCAGCGCCCTTCGGCCGTCAGCCCCAGGCCCGCCATCATCCGTTGGGCGGCCTGCTGCGCCGCGGCCGGCGACGTGGCGTGCGGCAGCTCCCGCAGCAAGGGGTGCAGCACCCAGTCGAGGTGGGTCAGCACATGGGTGAAGGACGGCAGGCGGACATCGGTGCCGGGCAAGCCGTCCGCGCCAGCCTCCCAGCCGGCCTCGTCGGCCGCTTCCGGCAGGCTCCACAACCCTGCCCACACGCCCGACTCGGGACGCTGAACCAGCCAGACCTGCTCGCGCCACTGCAGCCACACCCACACGTTCTCGCGCCGGCCACGCTTGAGCTTGCGCGTCTTGACCGGGTAGCGCTCGGGCGCCCCCTCGCGCGCGGCCACGCACAGCGTCTGCACCGGGCACAGCAGGCATGAAGGCTGGCGCGCCAGGCATACGGTGGCACCCAGGTCCATGATGCCCTGCGTGTAGGCCGGCATGTCCTGGCTGCGCTGCGGCAGCATCTGCTGCGCCTGCGCCCACAGAAGGCGCTCCTGCGCCGCCGAGCTCAGGTCGCCCGAGAAACCCAACACCCGCGTCAGGACCCGCTTGACGTTGCCATCCAGGATGGCAACGCGCTCGCCAAAGCAGAAGGAGGCGATCGCCGCCGCGGTCGAGCGGCCGATGCCGGGCAGTTCGGCCAGCTGCGCCGCCGTGTCCGGGAAACGCCCACCGTGTTCGCTCACCACGACCTGGGCACAGCGATGCAGGTTGCGGGCGCGGCTGTAATAGCCCAGGCCGCTCCACAACGCCAACACCTCATCCTGCCCCGCCGCAGCCAGGGCCCGCACGTCGGGGAAACGCTGCAGGAAGCGTTCGTAGTAGCCCAGCACCGTCGAGACCTGGGTCTGCTGCAGCATGATCTCGGACAGCCACACGCGGTAGGGATCGCGCGTGCGCTGCCACGGCAAGGCATGGCGGCCGTGCTCGGCCTGCCAGGCCACGAGATGAGGCGCAAACAGGAGGGTTTGCGCCTCGGGACAACCGGGGGCCGACACCGCTCAGTCCGGCTCGGACGCGTCGTCGAGCATCAGGTCCAGGCGCAGCGCCTGCGAGGGCGAGAAATCCACCTGCCCGGCCTGCTCGCGCAGCGCGGTCGCCAGTTCCGTGACGCGCTCGAGGTTGTCCTTGAGCTTGGCGTCCTGCGCCTCGACCTCGTTGATGCGCTGCTCGAGCTCGCCCGCGGCGGTCTGGATGCGCTCCAGCGCCTCGCGGCGCTTGCGGAAGTTGTGACGCCGCTCGCGCAACTGGGCGTCGACCTGGGCCGAGGCCGACTTGTTCCACATCTCGAACTCGCTGCTGGCCGTCTCGAACACCATGCGCAGCTTGGACAGCAACATGCGCCGGAACTGCTCCATGAACTTCGGCTGCGACAGGCGCAAGGCCTGCGTCACGCCCAGGTACTGGACGTAGCTCTTCTCGAGCAGGTCGAGGTCTTCCTTGAAGCGCGACAGGTCAAGCTCCGCGTGCAGCGAGAGCGAAAACCCGAACTCGGCATTCAGGCGGCTGAACGAGGGCACCAGCATGTCGCGAATCTCGTTGCCGCGCAGCTGCGCCGAGTCCAGCAGCTTACGCAGCTTGGCGCACAGGGCGGTGAAGGCCTTCTTGGCGCCGAGGTTCATGATGGACGCGCTCATCGCCATCTGCATCTGCTCGACCTCTTCCCGCAGCCGGTCGCTGGAGAGGTCAATCAGCGCATCCTTCATCATGCGGGCATGCACCACGCGCAGCGCGTGCAGGCGGGTGGTGCACTGCTCGAACTCGGCCGTCTCGGCCTGCACGCGATCGAGCATCATGCGCACCTTGGTGCCGCTCTTGCCCCGCAGGCCATTGAGCTCCAGGCTCTGCTCGGCCAGCTGGCGGCGCACGTCGCCGATGCGCCGGGCCACATGTGCCTGCACGTCGTGCGAGGCATCGGCCACCGCCGCCTCCAGCATCTTGCGCCGCTGCGGCAGGAGCTGCTCGGACAGCGCCTGCTCGAGCAGCGGCAGGCGGCTGACCTGCAAGGCCTCGGTGTCCTGCTCGATGCGCGCCGCCAGCCCCTGGCGGGCCGACAGCGGGAACACCCGCGCCGCGGGAATGTCCAGCGTGCGCGCGGTGGCCAGGCGCTGGGCCTCGATCTGGGCCTCGATGTCGGCCGCGCTGGTGAGCGGGTCGATCAGGGTGTCGATCTTGTTGAGCACCACGTAGCGGGCCAGCGGATGGCTGCCGAGGTGGTCGCGCCAGATCGTCAGGTCGGACTTGGTGACGCCCGTGTCGGCCGCCAGGATGAACAGCGTGGCGTGCGCGGTCGGCAGCAGGTTGAGCGTCAGCTCGGGTTCGGCGCCGATGGCGTTGAGCCCCGGGGTGTCGAGCACGACCAGGCCCTGCTGCAGCAGCGGATGGGGGTAGTTGATGAGGGCATGGCGCCACTGGGGAACCTCGACCAGGCCCTCGTCATTGCGCGGCGGGTTGTCGTCGGGACGCTCGTCGTCCCAGAAGCCCAGGGCGCGGGCGCGCTCCTCGCTCACCCATTGGGTGCGCATTACCTCGCGCAGCGTCTGGGCCAGGGCGTCGCTGTTGCCCACTGGCAGGGGCAGCTGGGTCCAGGCCTCCGGTTGCTGGCGCAACTCGACCAGCGACAGGCTTTCGAGCCGGGTCTCGATGGGCAGCAAGGCCAGCATGGGCGGCTCTCCGGCCTCGAAACCCAGCTCCACCGGGCACATCGTGGTGCGCCCCGGCGCGGCGGGCAGCACGCGCCGGCCGGCATCCGCAAAGAAGATGGCGTTGATCAGCTCCGACTTGCCGCGCGAGAACTCTGCCACGAAAGCCACGACCAGCTTCTCGTTGGCCAGGCGTTCCTTGATGCTGAGCAGGGCGTCGCGTGCCGAAGCAGCGGCCAGCTCATGGTCTTCCAGGTAGCGTAACAAGCTGTCGATCTGACGACACAGGGCGGCGCGCCAATCGCTGAGTGAGTCCAGACTGCGGGTGAAGGCGGGCCGGATGGGGATGTCGCCGAGCTTGTCCAATGTTGCCCCTTATTGCTTTTTGGCAGGTCTCGAGGAATGTTACCCCGCGCTCTGCAAAAGACCTACCCCCTATTACCGGGTTGCGTGGTGCGTCCACGCCACAGCCCGCCGCCCGTCGGACGGTTCAGCGCCGTTGGCAGACGGGACAGAAAAACGTCGACCGCTGGCCCTGGACGATGCGCCTCACCGGGGTGGCGCAGACCCGGCAGGGCTGGCCCGCACGGCCGTACACCTGGGCCTCGCTCTGGAAGGCCCCGGCCATGCCGTGGGCGTCGCGGAAGTCGCGCAAGGTCGACCCACCCAGCGACAGGGCCCGCGCCAGCGTGGCCCGGACCGCCTCCGCCAGGCGCGCTGCCCGGGGGCGGCTCAGGCGGTCGCTGCGGGTGCGGGGATCGATGCCGGCGCTGAACAAGGCTTCGCAGGCATAGATGTTGCCGGCCCCCACGACGACCTCGCCGGCCAGCAGCGCTTGCTTGATGGCCACCCGTCGCCCGGCCAGAGCGGCATGCAGGTAGTTGCCGTCGAAGGCAGGGTCGAATGGCTCCACGCCCAACCGGGCCAGCAGCTTGGCTGCCGGATCGGCCGTCAACCCGGGCGACCACACCACCGCACCGAAACGCCGCGGGTCGGTCAGGCGCAGCGTGCCCAGGGTGGTGACGAGGTCGAAGTGATCGTGCGGCCCCGGCTCGCCGGCCGGGCCGAACTGCAGCGCCCCCGACATGCCCAGGTGCAGCAACAGGCCCGCCTCGCCAGCCGGCGACGTGCCCGGGGGAACCATCGGCTGCAAGGGCAACCAGAGGTATTTGCCACGCCGCTGCGCCTCGCCCACTGTGTGCCCGACCAACTCGGCGGCCGGGTGGCCCAGCGGCCAGCGCAGGGGCTTTCCCAGGCGCACCGCCAGCACCTGGGCGCCCTGGATGCGGCTGGCAAAACTTCGACGGGTGACTTCAACTTCCGGCAATTCAGGCATGGCACTTCACGCAAAAGAGGGTTTCGAGCCCACGCGGCACCGCCCCGGCGCCGGACAAAGCTCAATAGAATGGATCGACACAGTAGGAGCCTCCATGCATTTTCTTTTCGCCGCGGCGTCACCGCGCCTGCCCCTCCGCTCGGCCCCAAGGCCGGCGTGGAGATCTCTTGCGGCCGCTGCCTCCGCCCTGCTGCTGACCGGCACCCTGGCGCTGCCTCATGGCAATGCCCAGGCGCAGGACAAAAAGAAGAGCCAGGTCACCGCCTCGATCAACTCCAGCATGGACGCCGGGCTGTTCTACCAGCTCCTGATGGGTGAGATGGAGTGGCAGTCTGGCGACGCCGGCACCTCTTTCCAGCTGATGCTGGACGCTGCGCGCAAGACAAAGAACGAAGCCCTGTTCCAGCGCAGCACCGACATGGCCCTGCAAGCCCGTGCGGGCCAGCAGGCTCTGGAAGCCGCGCAAGCCTGGCAGGCCGCGCTGCCGGAATCGCTCACGGCCTACCGTTATGTGATCGAGCTGCTGGTGGCCCTGGGACGCCCCGCCGAGGCGATGGATCCCCTGGTCACCCTGCTCAAGCTCAGCTCGCCCAATGAGCGGCTGGCCCTGATCAACAGCACACCGCGCCTGCTGACTGGCGCACCCCAGCCCGAGAACGCGGCCCATCAGCTCCAGCAAGCCCTCAAGCCCTACCTGGACGATGCCGAGACCCGGGTGGCCGCCCATGTGGCGGTCGGCCGGGTCTGGATGGCGGCTGGCAACCCGGCCCGCGCCCTTGAGTTCGCGCAGAAGGGCCACGCCCTGGATCCCCAGGCGGAAGGCCCGGTCCTGCTGGCCCTGGAACTCATGGCCACGCAGCCCGCTGCCATGGCGGTGGTGGACGACCACCTGCAGCTCAAACCTGACAGCCTGGGCCTGCGCCTGGTCTATGCGCGAGCCCTCAGCCTGACCCAGCACTACGACGAAGCCATCGCCCAGCTCAATACGATCACGCAGCGCCAGCCCCAGCTGGCGGCACCCTGGCTGACCCTGGGGGCCCTGCAGCTGGAGGTGCGCCACCCCAAGGAAGCCATCATCGCCCTGCAGAACCACCTGGACAAACTCCCGCCCCCCGGCTCGGCAGCCGCCGCGGCAGCCAGTGCCCGCAGCCTGACGCGCGAGCCGGCCACCCTGGGCGTGGATGACGGCGATCCCGAGCACAGCCGCCAGCAGGCCTGGCTGCTGCTGGCCGAGGCCTCCGAGCAGCTCGGCGACACCAAGGCGGCCCAGGCCTGGCTGAACAAGGTCGACGACCCCAAGCTGATCCGCGAGGTGCTGAACCGGCGCATCCAGTTGCTGGCCAAGCAGGGCAAGGTGGCCCAGGCCCGCGCCCTGATCCGCAACCTGAGCGAGCAGCAGGCGGACGACCGCAGCAAGGTGCTGATGGACACGATGGTGCTGCGCGAGGCCAAGCAGTGGAGTGAAGCCCAGAAGGTTCTCAGTGCGGCCAACCAGCGCATTCCCAACGATGTCGACCTGCTGTACGAGCAGGCCATGGTCGAGGAGAAGCTCAGCCACCTGGGCGAGATGGAGCGCCTGCTGCGCAAGGTGATCGAGCTCAAGCCCGATCACCAGCATGCCCACAACGCCCTGGGCTATTCCTGGGCCGATCGCAACATGCGCCTGCCCGAGGCCAAGGCCCTGATCGAGCGCGCCCTGGAGCTGGCTCCCGGTGACCCCTTCATCACCGACAGCCTGGCCTGGGTCGAGTACCGCATGGGCAACCGCGACGAGGCGGTGCGCCTGCTGCGGACCGCCTTCAAGGCCCGGCCCGACCCCGAGATCGGCGTGCACCTGGGCGAGGTGCTGTGGGTGATGGGTGAACGCGACGAGGCCAAGCGCCTCTTCCGCGAAGCCCGCAAGCGCGATGCCGGCAACGAGGTGCTGCGCGAAACCCTGGGCCGTCTGCGGGTCGAGTTGTGAACGGCTCGCCGAGGCGCTCGGCCGGCCGTGCCCTGGGACTGCTGGCAGCGATCCTGGGGGTCGCCCAGTTGCTGGGTTGTGCCACCCCCCCAGCCTCTCCACCGCCTGTGCCTGCCGACGTCACCACCCTGTCGGGCCGGCTGGCGGTGCGGGTGGCTGCGCAAGAAGGCACGCCCGCGCGCAGCCTGAGCGCCCTGTTCGACCTGCGCAGCCCGGACGGCCGCGCCGGCGAGCTGGACCTGTCCACGCCCATGGGTACCCTGATGGGCCGTGCCCGCTGGGACACGCAGCAGGTCCGCCTCATCACGCCCGAGGGTGAGCGGCAGTACCCGAGCCTGGAAGCGCTGAGTGACGACGTGCTGGGCGAGAACGTGCCGGTCCAGGCCCTGTTCGACTGGCTGCAGGGACGGCCCTGGTCCCAAGCCGCCAGCACGCCCCTGCCCGATGGCGGCTTCACCCAGCTCGGCTGGACCGTCCGGCTCGACCGTCTGTCCGACGGCGTGATCGTGGCCGAGCGCGCCGCACCGCCTCTGGTCACCGTGCAGGCCCGCCTCCTGCGCTGAGCACGCCCTTTTCCCCTTCCTGCCCCCATGTCCCTGCGCAGCCTGCACGACGTCCCCGCCCCGGCCAAGCTCAACCTGTTCCTCCATGTGGTCGGCAAGCGGCCCGACGGCTACCACCTGCTCCAGTCCGTGTTCCTGCTGCTCGACTGGCACGACACCCTGCACTTCGAGCGACGAGCCGACGGCGGCCTGTCGCGCGAGGACCTGGGCCCCCCTTTGCCCCCCGACGACCTGTGCCTGCGGGCAGCGCGGGCCTTGCAGTCCGCCAGTGGCACTTCTTGGGGAGTCCACATCCGCATCGACAAGCAGTTGCCCTCGGGCGCGGGGCTGGGCGGCGGCAGCTCGGACGCCGCCACCACCCTGCTGGCCCTCAATCGCCTGTGGGGCCTGAATTGGCCCCGCGCGCGCCTGCAGCCACTGGCGCTGGCGCTGGGCGCGGACGTGCCCTTTTTCATCGGCGGCCGGCCCGCCTGGGTGGAGGGCATTGGCGAGCGCCTCACCCCACTCACCCTGCCACCGCAACGCTTCGTTGTGGTCAAACCCCCGACCGGGGCCGA
Source organism: uncultured Burkholderiales bacterium (assembly GCA_966252435.1). Taxonomy (GTDB): domain Bacteria; phylum Pseudomonadota; class Gammaproteobacteria; order Burkholderiales; family Burkholderiaceae_C; genus CANHBY01. The sequence continues at coordinate 47,562 of CBINPE010000004.1, forward strand.
AACCCGACGGGTTTTCAGCAGTCCCCTCTTGGCCATTCGCTCACAGCCTGATATAGTTGCGGGCTTTCTCGGACAGCAAACCTCTCTTGCTCAGGCGGAGTGGGGCCAAAACGATCTGCAGGCAGCCGCACAGGCGGAATGTCCTGACATCGCAGAGGCATTGCACTTGCTGCAGGCCCGCTTTGGCCGCAGTCGCATGACGGGTTCAGGTAGCGCGGTGTTTGCGCTGCTGGATGAGAAAGAACAGAATTGCAGCACCTCGGCTGCACGCCGCTGGTTGGAGACGCTTCCGCCAGCATGGCAAGGCCGGGTGTGTGTCAGTCAGGTGGCCCATCCCCTCGTGGCCTGGGCAGCCGACTGATCGTGCAGCGAGTGAATGGTTTGATGCGGGGCTTGTTGTGCCGCACCAGACCCGTGTAGGGGAATCGCCAAGCTGGTTAAGGCATCGGATTTTGATTCCGACATACGAGGGTTCGAATCCTTCTTCCCCTGCCAACATTTGAGGCCGGTCGCAAGTTGTCAGGCATACCGGCGCTGCTGCTGTTGCGCCATGGCGCGCCACGCTCTGACCAGAGCGGCAAATTGCCCGGTGAACCTTGCGACGCGTGCCAGCCCCGGCCGGCACGCGTCGATTGTTGATTGATCGATTGTTTGTCGTCGGAGTCGTTGGAGGAGCCATGCTTTTCAATACGGTGCTGTTCACGGGCAACGCCAACCCGGCGCTGGCCCAGGAAATGGCCTCCCACCTCGGCATCGAACTGGGCAAGGCGTCCGTCGGCCGTTTCTCCGATGGCGAGGTCGCCGTCGAGATCCAGCAGAACGTGCGCGCCCGCGACACTTTCGTTGTCCAGCCCACCTGCGCGCCGACCAATGAGAACCTGATGGAGCTGTGCATCATGGTCGATGCCCTCAAGCGCGCCTCGGCGCGCCGGGTGACGGCCGTGATCCCCTACTACGGCTACGCCCGCCAGGACCGCCGCCCCCGCTCGACCCGTGTGCCCATCAGCGCCAAGGTGGTGGCCAACATGCTCGAGGCCGTGGGCGTGGAGCGGCTGCTCACCATGGACCTGCACGCCGACCAGATCCAAGGCTTCTTCAACATCCCCGTCGACAACATCTACGCCTCGCCCGTGTTGCTGGCCGACGTGCAGAGCAAGCGCTACCCCGACCTGGTGGTGGTGTCGCCCGACGTGGGTGGCGTGGTGCGCGCCCGGGCGCTGGCCAAGCAGCTGAGCTGCGAACTGGCAATCATCGACAAGCGCCGCCCGAAGGCCAACGTCTCGGAAGTGATGCACGTGATCGGCGACATCGAGGGCCGCAACTGCGTGATCATGGACGACATGATCGACACCGCGGGCACGCTGGTGAAGGCGGCCGAGGTGCTCAAGGAGCGCGGCGCCAAGAGCGTGTACGCCTATTGCACGCACGCGGTGTTCTCGGGCCCGGCCCTGCAACGCATCAAGAACTCGGCGCTCGACGAGGTCGTGATCACCAACACCATCCCGCTGAGCGACGAAGGCAAGCAATGCGGCAAGGTGCGCCAGCTGTCGGTGGCCTTCCTGTTCGCCGAGACCATCCGCCGCATCTCGGACGGCGAGTCGGTGACGTCCCTGTTCGCCGAGCAGAACAACAATTTCTGATTCCCGAAGCGGCAGACAGGAAAGACGAGAAGCTTCTTCTTTCCTGTCTGCCGCACAGGAAGAAAACCGGTCTGCACCGGTTTCACACGGGGGCCGCAAGGCCCGTTTAATGACGCTTGGTCGCGAGCGTCTTGTTCATTTTTGGAGCTGAACATGAAATTTGTCGCCTATGAGCGCACCCTGCAGGGGACCGGAGCGAGCCGCCGCCTGCGCATTGCCAACAAGGTGCCCGGCATCGTCTACGGGGCCGGCAAGCCCACGATGATCGAACTCGATCACAACGCCCTCTTCTTCGCGCTGAAGAAGGAAGCCTTCCACTCCTCCATCCTCGAGATGGAGCTGAACGGCAAGACCGAGAAGGTCCTGCTGCGTGACCACCAGGTCCACCCCTTCCGCCCGATCGTGCTGCACATCGACTTCCAGCGCGTCGACGCCACCACCAAGATCACGAAGAAGGTGCCCCTGCACTTCATCAACGAAGAAAACTCGCCGGCCGTCAAGATCGACAAGGTGCTGGTCAACAAGGTCGTGACCGAGCTGCAGGTGCAGTGCCTGGCCTCCGCCCTGCCCGAGTTCATCACCGTGGACCTGGGCAACCTGTCCAAGGGCCAGTCGCTGCACGTCAACGACATCACCCTGCCCCCCGGCCTGAAGGTCGTGACCCACGGCAAGAAGAACCCGGTGCTGGTGTCCGTGTCGGAGCCGGTGGCCGAGGAAGAAGCCCCCGTGGCCGCGGCACCGGCTGCCGCCCCGGCGCCCAACAAGGGCAAGAAGAGCGAAAAGCAGAACCAGAAGTAAAGACTGGCCTGCTGCCGCTTTCCCAGGAACCGACCGCCGCGAGGCGGTCGGTTTTTTTTCGGGCGCCGTATTTGGAGACAATGCGCGGATTGCCTCTTCTTCCTCTGATTCTCCTGCCATGCCCGACATCACGATCTACCACAACCCCGCCTGCGGCACCTCGCGCAACACCCTCGCCCTGATCCGCCATGCGGGCCTCGAACCCGAGGTCATCGAATACCTGAAAGCCCCGCCCTCCCGGGAGACGCTGGAGGGCATCGCCGCAGCCGTGGGTGGCGTTCGGGCCTTGCTGCGTGAAAAGGGCACGCCCTACGCCGAACTCGATCTCGCGAACCCGCGCTGGACCGACGCGCAGCTGCTGGACTTCATCCAGCAGCATCCCGTGCTGATGAACCGCCCCGTCGTGCGCACCCCGCTGGGCACGAAGCTGTGCCGCCCTTCGGAGGCCGTGCTGGCCCTGCTGCCGGTCGGTCAGCTGCCCCGCTTCACCAAGGAAGACGGCGAGGTCGTTGAAGATGACGGCAAGCGCCAGACGGCCTGAACGTCGACGCAAAAAAAGGGCGGGCCCCAGGCCCGCCCTCTCAACACGAGAAGCGCCGCATCATCCGGCCCGCACCAGGCGGGCCGTCACCGCGGCCGGCGCGACCGCGTAGTGGTCGAACTGCATCGTGTAGTGCGCGCGGCCCGAAGACAGCGCACGCAGCTCGCCGATGTAGCCGAACATCTCCTGCAGAGGCACGTGGGCCTCGAGTGCCACGGCGTTGCCGCCCCGGCTGTCCTGGCCCCGGATGAGGCCACGGCGCCGGTTCAGGTCGCCGATGCAGTCGCCCAGGCTGGCCTCCGGTGTGACGACCTCGACCGCCATCACCGGCTCCAAGACCACCGCGCCGGCCTGGGCCGCGCCCTCGCGCCACGCCGCCCCGGCCGCCAGCTCGAAAGCCAGCGCCGAGGAGTCGCGCTCGTGGGCACTGCCGTCCACCAGCGTGACCCGGAAGTCCACGCAGGGAAAGCCGGCCAGTACGCCCACCAGCGCAGCGCGCCGCACACCCGCCTCCACTGCCGGGATGAACTCCCGAGGGATGGCGCCGCCGACAATGCGGTTCTCGAAACGGATGCCCTCGCCGCGAGGCAGGGGCTCGATCTCGAGCGTCAGGGCAGCGAACTGCCCCGGACCGCCCGTCTGCTTCTTGTGCACGTGGCTGACGCGGGCAGGACGGGTCAGCGTCTCGCGGTAGGCCACCTGGGGCTGCCCCACCGTCACCTCCACCTGGAAGCGGGTGCGCAACTTCTCCAGAGCCACCTCGAGCTGCAGCTCGCCCATGCCCGACAACAGCGTCTGTCCCGACTCGGCGTCCTGGCGCAGCCGCAGGCTCGGGTCCTCGCGGACCAGGGCCTGCAGCGCCTTGCCCAGCTGCTGCTGGTCAGCCTGCGTGCGGGGCTCGACGGCGACGTCGATCACGGGTTCGGGCACGGCGATCTGCTCCAGCACCACCGGGTGCGCGGGATCGCACAGGGTGTGGCCGGTCAGCGTCTCCTTCAGCCCGACCACGCCGGCGATGTCGCCCGCCTGCAGCTCCTCGCGCTCCTCGCGCCGGTCGGCATGCACTTCGTACAGCCGCGACACGCGCTCGCGCCGTCCCGTGCTCGCATTGAGCACGCTCTGGCCGGGACGCAGCCGCCCGCTGTACACACGCACGAACACCATCGCGCCGTGCGCTTCGCTGCTGACCTTGAAGGCCAGCGCCGCGAGGGGTGCATCGGGGTCGGACACCGGCTGCCCTTCGGCAGCCTGCACCTCGCCCGGGGCCGGCAGATACTGGACGACCGCGTCCAGCAAGGGTTCGATGCCCTTGTTCTTGAACGCGGCGCCGGCCAGCACCGGCACAAAGGCACCCGACAGCGTGCCCGCACGGATCACTGGACGCAGCTGGGCCGGGGTGGGCTGCTCGCCAGCGAGGTAGGCCGCCAGCAAGGCGTCGTCCCGTTCGACGAGCTGTTCCACCAGCTCGGCACGCAAGCTGCGCACGGTCGCCTGCAGCTCCGGCGGAACGGGGCCGGTCTGCAGGAGGCCGTCGTGCCAGCGCAGGGCCTGCTCCTCCAGCAGGTCCACCACGCCCTCGAAGCCGGACTCCGTGCCCAGCGGCCATTGCAGCAGCAAGGGCCGCACGCCGAGGCGGTCTTTCATCATCTGCACGACGCGGGGGAAATCGGCCCCCACGCGGTCGAGCTTGTTGATGAAGGCCAGCCGGGGAACGCCGTACTTGTCGGCCAGGCGCCAGTTGGTCTCGGTCTGCGGCTCCACACCGGCCACGCCGTCGAACACCACGACCGCACCGTCCAGCACGCGCAGCGAACGGTTGACCTCGATGTTGAAGTCGATGTGGCCGGGCGTGTCGATCAGGTTGATCTGGGTATCGCGCCAGAACACGGTGGTCGCCGCGCTCTGGATCGTGATGCCGCGGGCCCGCTCCTGGGGGTCGTAGTCCATCGTGGCGCCGCCGTCGTGCACCTCGCCCTGGCGGTGGATCTTGCCGGTGCGGTACAGGACGCGCTCGGTGGTCGTGGTCTTGCCGGCATCGACGTGCGCAATGATGCCGATGTTGCGCAGGGCACGGGGGATGGGATGAAGGGTGTTCATGCGGATCTTCTTTCTTCGCGGCTGCACGCATCATTCCAGAACGATGCGGCAACCAACCGGGAACATGGCTGCCCCGGGCGAGATCCGCCGGCGGGTCAGCCGCTGAGAGGGAGGAAGGGCCCCGGCAGGACCAGGGCGGGTGCGCCAAAGCGCGCGCGACGGCAGTGCACCGCGCTTTGGCGGTGAAAAATCGTGGCGATCAGCTTGTCGTAGGTGCGCATGGTCATGGTGCTCACGAAAGTGGGGGCGATCGGCCGCCGTGCAAGTCCGGTCGGCCGGGAGGAAATCAATGGATCAGTCAATGCAGCTGGCTCAGCTCGCGGCGCAGGGTGCGCTCACCCTGCTGGCGCTTCGCACCCTGCGTCTTGCGGTGGGACCCGGCCTTGCGTTGCAGGCTGGGCACGACCAGCGGGTTGCGCGGAACGCGCCATTTTTTCTTCGGTGTGCTCATGGCTGTGAAAGGAACAAAGGATGGATGGGTTCCGGTGACGGGTTCCGGTGCCGCCCAATCGTTGCGGCCGATTTCCACCTTCGAAGCGTGAGCTCAACGAAGGTTTCTGAAGGGTGAGGCGCCAGCTTGGCCGGTGCCTCGGAAAGAAGGAGCCCGAGAAGGACAAAGCCCGGGTGCCTTGCCAGGACCCGGGCCTCGTGAAGAGGTGCTGCCGACGAGAGTCGGTCAGCCCGGGTGCCGCGGCAGGCCCTGGCGGACATCACCCGCCCAGGCTTCCATCCGTGCGGTGGCCGCTGCCGCAGGCAGGGTGCGCTGGAGGAAAACGACTGAGGTGCTCATGACAAGGGTCCGCGATGAAAGGGCTCAATGCTTGGAGGTGACTCGCATGTTGCGCGGCAGGCGTGCCGTGCAACTTGGGGGCGAACTGTAAAGACTCTTCACTCTTGCGTCAAGCGTGATTTTGAAACCGACCTCGGCACTACTTTGCCGGCGACTCGGCCACGAACTTGAGCTTGGCCAGACCCTGCTCGAAGTCGGGCCCCACCATGCGGTCCATCGAGACGATCAGCTGCATGACCTTGCTCAGGTAGGGGCTGGCCCCGTCCATCGCCCAGGTCACGCGGGTTCCGCCGTCCTGGGGGGCCAGGGTGAAGGTCGTCGTGTGGTGGGCCTCGAAGGGCCGCAGGAAGTCCAGCCGGATCAGGAGCCTGGACGGCGCCTGCGCCTCGGCGATCTCCATGCGGCCGGCGCCGACATCGCTGTTGCCCGACCAGGCGTAGGTGGCACCCACGCCGTGGGCCGGGCCGCTGAACTCGCGCTTCATGGCCGGGTCCTTGGTCTCCCAGGGCGACCAGGCCGCCCAGCGGTGAAAGTCCTCCAGCTCGGCGTACACCCGTTCGGGCGGCGCCTGGACGAGGGTGCTGCGTTCGAGGTGGAAGCTGTCGGGGCGCGTGGCCGCAAAGATCAGGAACACGACCAAGGCGGCCAGGAGCACACGGATCACGACTTTCAGCATGGGAGTCTCCAGGGCAACGAAAAGAGCATCCTACGATGCCCCACCCCTCAGCGGCCCAGCAGGCCCTCACTCAGCGCACGTGCGCATTGCGCAGCATGAAGGAAATGAATGCCTTGCCAGCCACGGGCGCGCGCGGCCTCGACGTTGTGGGCCACGTCGTCGATGAAGCAGAGTTCGGCAGGCGGCAAGCGGAAGCGCCGCTCCGCCGCCTCGTAGATGGCAGGCTCCGGCTTGATCAGCTGGACGCGGCATGAGAACACCCCATCGTCAAACCATTTGAAGAATTCGTTGCGCTCCAGCCCCGCTGCATAGCTGGTGGGCATGTTGGAGAGGTAGAACAGGCGGTGCCCCTCGGCCCTGAGCGTTTCCATCAAGGCGAGCGTGTCGGGCCGCGGCGTGAGGTGCGCCGGAATGGCGTCGATCACGGCCTGCACCTCGTCCGGCCGCAGGCCGAGGCGGGTCGCAATGCGCCGCGCCACCGTTGGCCCATCGGCGGTGCCCCGGTCGAAAGCCGCCCAGTCCCCCTCCATGCTGAAAGACTGGAACAGGCCTTGCGACAAGGCGCGTGCTTGCGCCTCGTCAGTGGCCAAGTGCGGGAGCACCTGCTGGAGCAGCAACAGGGGCTGCCAATTGAGGACCACGCCTCCTAAATCGAAAACCAGGTTGGCCATGAATTCGTCAATGCCCTTTCGTCATCAATGTCGCTTTACGTCCATTGCAAGCCGGGCCGCTCAGACGGACGGCCCGCTGCGAATCCCAGGCATTGTCTTGCACGCAAGGCCTGACTACACTGCGGCCACCAACCGGGAGGCTGCATGCACTCACCTTTTGTCCGTGCATTTCGATCTGCAGTACGCGCCGGAGCCCTCAGTCTGGGCGGCGTGGCAATCACGATGGCCTGGGCACCCCCGGCCATGGCCGGCAAGACCCTGGATGCCATCAAGCAGCGGGGCTCGCTCCATTGCGGCGTGTCCGCCGGCAACATCACAGGGTTTTCCCTGCTCGATGCCAAGGGCAACTGGTCCGGGCTCGACGTCGACGTGTGCCGCGCGCTCGCCGCCGCGGTGCTGGGCGACGAGAACAAGGTCTCCTTCGTGCCGCTGAACTCCCAGCAGCGCTTCGCGGCCCTGCTGGAAGGCGAGGTCGACGTGCTGGCCCGCAACACCACCTGGACGCTGACACGCGACGCCTCGCTGGGCATGCACTTCACAGGCATCACCTACTACGACGGGCAGGGCTTCCTGGTGCCCAAGAAGCTCAAGATCACGAGCCCGAAGCAGCTCACGGGCGAGGTCTGCGTGGTCAACGGCACCACGAACGAGAAGAATGTCGCGGACTACTTCCGGGCCAACAACATCAAGGCCAAGATCACGACCCTCTTCAACTCCGAGACGTCCATCAAGATGTTTTTCGCTGGCCGCTGCCAGGCCTACACCACCGACGTGTCGGCGCTGGCGGGCATGCGCAACAAGGACGCGCCCAACCCGGACGACTACGTGATCCTGCCCGACCTGATCTCCAAGGAGCCGCTCGGCCCCTGGGTCAAGCGGGGCGACGACGAGTGGTTCGCGATCGTGAAGTGGGTGCCCTACGCCCTCATCGAGGCCGAGGAGATGAACCTCACCCGGGGCAATGTCGAGGCCGAGAAGGCCGGCAGCAAGGAGCCCGCAGTGCAGCGGTTGCTGGGGACCAGCGAGGACATGGGCAAGCTGCTGGGCCTGGACCGCGACTGGGCCTTCCGCGCCATCAAGGCGGTGGGCAACTACGGCGAGATCTTCGAGCGCAACGTCGGCCCCAACTCGGCGGTGAAGCTGCAGCGCGGTGCCAACCAGCTGTGGAGCAAGGGCGGGCTGATGTACGCCCCGCCGGTGCGCTGACGCAGCCCCTCAGGCCGCGTGGCTCGGCGCCAGCGCCTGGGCTTCGTCCACCTTGGCTTCCGGCTGGGGCTGGGCCTTCAGCCAGGTGACGAGTTCCTCGGGCCGGATCGGCCGGCTGAACAGGTAGCCCTGCGCCTGATCGCACTGCCAGTCGCGCAGCCGCTGCGACACCGCTTCCGTCTCCACCCCTTCGGCCACCACGCGCAAGCCCAGGTTGTGCGCCAGCTCGATGGTCGAACGCACGATGGTCGCGTCGCTGGCCTCGGCGTCGAGGTTGCGGACGAAGGAACGGTCGATCTTCAGTTCGTTCACGGGCAGCCGCTTCAGGTACGCCAGCGATGAATAGCCAGTGCCGAAGTCGTCGATCGAGAGGTCCAGGCCCATGTCGCTGAGCGCCTTGAGCGAGGCCAGAGCCTGCTCCGCGTTGGTCATGATGCCGCTCTCCGTGACTTCCAGGCACAGGTGCCGCGGCCGGACCTGGTACTGCGCCAGCAGGCCCTGGATGTACTGCGGCAGGTCGGCCTGGGTGAGGTCCTTGGTCGAGATGTTGACGTTGAGGTGCACGTCCAGCCCCTGGGCATGCCACTCGCCCAGCTGCCGGCAGGCCCGGTCCAGCACCCAGCGCGTGATGGTCTTGATGAAGCCGGACTTCTCGGCGAAGCCGATGAACTGGTCCGGCGGCACCATGCCGCGCTGCGGATGCGCCCAGCGCACCAGCACCTCGGCGGCATGGCACTGCCCCGCGCCCAGGCCGATCTTGGGCTGGTACAGGAGGTACAGCTCGTCCTCCTCGACCGCGCGGCGCAGGTCGCTCAACAGGCTCAGGCCGTGCTGCGACGGGCCGGCCATCGCGGGGTCGAACAGGGCGTAGCCGGCACCGCCGGCCTGCTTGGCCACGTACATCGCCATGTCGGCGTTGGCCAGCAGGGTCGCGGCCGACCCGACATGGCCGCTGTGGCAGGCCAGGCCGACGCTGGCGCTGACGTCGACGTTCTGCCCCTGCACCTGCACCGGGGTCTCCAGCGTCTTCAACAGCCGCTGGGCGATGAGCTCGGCCTGCTGGATGCCCGTGGTGGGGAGGATGATCGCGAACTCGTCGCCGCCCAGCCGGGCCACCGTGTCCGAGGTGCGCGGCATCGCCTCCTTGAGCCGCTGCCCGACCTGGCGCAGCACCTCGTCGCCCTGGGGGTGGCCCAGGGTCTCGTTGACGGCCTTGAAGCGGTCCAGGTCCAGCAGGAGCACGGAGCACTCGGTGCGCGAGCGCCCCGCCACCGAGACCGCCACGTTCAGCCGGTCGATGAACAGGGTGCGGTTGGCCAGCCCGGTCAGCTCATCCCAGTAGGCCAGCTCGGCGATGCGGGCCTCGCGCTTGGCGAGGTCGGTGCGCATCTGGTCCATGGCGCGGATCAGGTCCCCCAGTTCGTCGCGGCCGGCCACCGGCAGCTCGGCCGTCAGGTTGCCGCTGGCGACCTGGGCCGACAGCGTCACCGCCGCAGCCAACGGCCGGGCGATCGAACGGGTGATCAGCCAGGCGGAGATCGCCGCCACGCACACCGCCAGGGCAGCGAGCCCGTACAGCCGCAAGGCGCCTTCGCGCCGGTTTGCCGCAATCCCGGCCACCAGGTGCTCGTCGGCCTGAATGCGCTGGTTTTCCTGCAGGCGATCGAGCGTATCGACCATGTCCTGCAGCGCAGGCATCAGTTCCTCGATCAGCACGGTGCGGGCCTCGGGGCTGGGGCCGCTCATCTCGATCAGGTCGGCGGTCTTCTGGAACACGTCGTTGAACTGCTGGCCGGTGAGTGCCAGGGCGTCCACGATGGGGTCGGCATGGCGCTGATCGCTGGTGGCGAGCAGTTGCTCCAGGGTCTCGCGCAGCTTGAGCTTGTTGGCGTCCAGGCTCGCGTAGATCGGCCCGCGCTGCTTGCGCTGCGGCAGCAGCACCAGGGCGTACAGGTCGGCAGCCGTGCTTTGCGCTGCCCCCTTGGCCTCGCCGGCCAGCACCACCTGCTGGAGGGCATGGCCGGCCAGCTCCCGGGCCGAGGCGCCGAGGCGTTCGTTCTGGACCGCGGCGAACCAGCTGACCATCGCCAGCAGGCCCAGCAGCAGGGCGAACGCCACACTCAGGCGCAGCGCGATCGGGGTGTTGTTCAGGAGTTGACGTTTCACCATGGTCCAAGCCGCGGCAGGGCGGCTCCCGGCCTTCTCCTGCAGTTATCGACGGAACCGGCGCCGGCCTTGAGGGGCCTGGAGGGCCGGCCGCGGGACCGGAGGGCCCGCGGCGCGGACGATTTCACGGTTTCATCGGCTGCACTGCAGGGACAGAGCCGCCAGGGAACTCGTTGCATCAGCGACTGTCGTAAAGAGTCTTCACGAAACGCGTGCCGGAATGCGACAATGCCGGCCCTCCGTGCCGTGCGCCTGCTCTGAACCGTGTCCACCGATCCCAACATCACCGTTGCCCGCCGGCAGAACGTGCTCCAGTTGTTCCAGCAGTACGCCGAGGATCAGATGCGGGCTGGCGCCCCGCCCAAGGGCCTGGAGCAGGCCTTTGCGCAAAAGCTCCAGATCAGCCCCAGCATGTGGAGCCAGATCAAGAGCAGCCGCCCGATCGGCGACAAGCTGGCGCGGCAGATCGAGGTGGCCTGCGGCCAGCCACTGTCCTGGCTCGACACGCAGCGCGCGACCACGGAGCTGAGCCCTTCCGAGCAGCAGTTCATGGCCCTGGCCCTGCAGGCCTGGCGCGCCACCAACGCGGACGGCCGCAAGCGGCTGAAGCGGCTGATGAAAGAGACCGCCAGCGGCACCGAACGCACGGGGCGCGAAGTGGCGCACGGGTGAACGGCGAGTCCCTCCGTTGAGCCTTGCACCTCCAGGCGCCGGGGAAGAGCCCGCCCCAGCGCCTGCCGCCGTGCAAGTCACGCCAAGCCCATCAACCGGCTTCCCGGCGCCGGTGGCGTGGCATCCAGCACCTGGGTGACGCCCGCGATGCGATAGGCCCAGCGGGCGGTCTCGGGCACGGCGCCGACGTCGTTGTTGAGCAGCACGGCGTGCGGGATGCCGTTCAACGAGACCTGCTCCGCCCGGTTGTGGAACAGGTGGAAGCGCCGGTTGGCGTAGGCCGCGCGGTTGGCCGAGTTGGCAAGATCGAAGCCGGTGCCGGCGCCGTTCGTGATCGGCGTGCCGGCGACCACCGCGGACAGCTCGCAGCCCTCCAGGGTCACGTCGACCAGGCTGTCGGCAAAGCTCGTCGGACGGATGCTGGCGGCCCGCCAGCGGCTGGCGACGACCATCAGGTGGCCGTTGGTCGACAGCAGCGGGTCGCCCTCGTTGGCGTCGAAGTCGCAGCCCACGAACAGCAGGTCGTGGTTGCGCGCCCGCGCGACGAACTCGGTCGAGCCCTTGAAGCCGCACTCGAACCACATGTTGCCGCCGCTGGCGCGGATGGCGGTCAACGCCAGGGCGCGCCCGCAGCCCTGCCACTGGCAGCGGAAGAAGACGTTCTTGTCCATGTACGCGAGGCGCGGCTGGGTGGCCTCCGTGCCGTCGTGCGTGGCCAGTTGCCGCAGGCCGACGGGGCAGTTGACGAACAGCACCTGCTCGAAGCAGTTGTTGTCGTAGCCGAACAGCTCCTCGAACATCCAGCCCGCCTCGGCGGCATCGCGGATGCAGACGTGGCTGACCACGCAGTTGGTGAACAGCAGCTTGAAGTCCGCCGGCGGCGGCAGGCTGTGGTGGATGCCGCGCCGCCCGCCCTGCAGCGTCAGCTCCGCCAGCAGGAGCCGGCTCTGCGAGGTGTCGCTGCCCGGAGGCGGCGGCTCGTGGGCGTCGACGATCAGGTCGATGTTCGCGTTCGCGGCGACCAGGTAGGTCTGGTCCATGCCGCTGCCGACCAGGCCGCACCGCGGGCCCATCACCAGCGGACCGTCCAGCACGTAAACGCCCGGGTCGAGCACGACCATGCCCTGCAGGTCGAGCAGGGCCTGGATCTGGCTGCGGCCCATCGGCGAGACTGGGCCGCTCGGAGCCGCTGGCGGCACGGCCCGCAGCGCGGGCCGGACGTACGGCCGCTGCAGGGGCGGGGCCACCAGCGCCGTGAGGTCTGCCCGCTGCGCGACGTTGAGGTCAGCCGGGCTGGTCGTCGCGCCGGGAACGTCGGACCCGGTGGAAAAGGCCGACAGCAGGACGCCGCCGTTGGGGGAGACCACCGTGCGCTGGGGCTCGAACAGGGTCCTGGCGGCGGCGCGCGCGCCGGCCAGGTCCAGCGTCACCCCGGTGACGTCCTGGTTGTAGAGCCTGGACTGGTGGAGCCAGGCCGCACCCGAGGCCACCCGCACTGCTGCGCCGCTGCGGTTCGTGCCGGTGGTGGCGAACACGTGCAGCCGGCCGACCGAGCGGGCATCGATGGCGGGCGAGCCGTTGGAGCCGGGGGCCTCGCAGTCGTAGTTGAGGATGCGCAGGTCCGGCAGGTCGCTCAGCACGAACTTCGCGCGGGGCGGCGTCAGGTGGTTGGCCCACAGCACCGCGTTGCCCGTGCTGGCGCCCTGGGGGTCGCCCTTCCAGATGAACGCGTCCTCGGGCTGCTGACAGGTGGTGCGCACGATGCGGTTGCGTGCCATGAAGCCCTGGAGGCTGTTGTCGATCGACCACCGCCCGAGGTACTTGTCGAGGAACAGGTTGTCCTCGAGCGTGGCGCCGTCGACCAGCACATTGCCGTAAGTCACCCGCCGGAACACGTTGCCATGCACCGAGGCCCCGGGCTGCCGGAAGCGCAGCTCGGTGACCACGCCCGACAGCAGCGCACCGGTGCAGCCCGCAGCCACCTCGACGGGCGGCAGGACGCAGCCCATGCCGGGCCCGTGGATCCGCTGCCCACTGGACAGGACGAGCGCGGCGAGGCCGCGATAGTCGCCTGCCTCCAGCCGGATCGTGCCGTGCTGGTCGAGCAGGCTCTGCAACTGGGCCCGCTGGGCGACGGGGACGAGCCACGCACCGGTCGGATAGAACCGATCAAGCAGGGGGTCCAGCGCGGGATCGGCCGCGGGCGGGGACGCCACCGCGGGGCGCCAGGACGGGAGGGCGGCGGCCCCCGATCCCAGGGTGCGCAGGAACTGACGTCGGGAAGGACGGCGTGGGATGGAGGCCATGGCTTTCTCCAGGAGGGGCAGGCATGCGCTGCGAACCACTGACCATGCGACCTCCCCAGGCGGCTTACAACCCCTAGGATGCCCATCCGCACCCCTTCGACAAGCTCAGGGCGAACGGGGGCTCACTCCACCACCTGCACGCCCTTGCCGAATGCCACCCGCCCCTTGATCTCCGCCGCCGCCTCGGAGGGCTCCGGGTAGTACCACACGGCATCCGGGTTCATCTCGCCCTGCACCAGCAGGCTGTGGTAGTAGGCCTGCCCCTTCCAGACGCAGCTCGTGCGGTGGTTGCTGAAGGTCACGTACTCGCGCTTCAGGCTCGATTCGGGGAAGTAGTGGTTGCCTTCCAGCACCACCGTGTCGTCACTCTCGGCCACGGTCACGCCGTTCCAGATCGCTTTCATGCGCCCGCCTCCTTGGGGGTTGATGATGATGAAGCGGCGATTGTCGCCCCGGCCAGAGGCGGGTCGTCCGGAAGCCGGCGGGGTCCGGTGCCGCTCCAGCGGTCGAGGTAGAGGTAGATCACCGGCGTGATGTAGAGCGTGATCACCTGCGAGAACAGCAGCCCGCCCACCACCGCCACGCCCAGCGGCTTGCGCAGCTCGGCCCCCGCGCCCAGCCCCACCGCGATAGGCAGCGTGCCCATCACCGCCGCGAAGGTGGTCATCATGATCGGCCGGAAGCGCTTCAGGCAGGCCTCGTGGATGGCCTCGGCCGGCGCCATGCCGTGCTCGCGCTGCGCCTGCAGGGCGAAGTCGATCATCATGATGGCGTTCTTCTTCACGATGCCGATCAGCATCAGGATGCCGATGGTGGCGATCAGCGTCAGGTCCATGCCGAAGACCTTCAGCGCGATCAGCGCCCCCACCGCCGCCGAGGGCAGCCCCACCAGGATGGTGATGGGATGGATGTAGCTCTCGTACAGCACGCCCAGCAGCACGTAGATCACCATCAGCGCCGCCACCAGCAGCACCGCCTGGCCGCCCTGCGCGTCCTGGAACACCGCCGCGTCGCCGCCGTAGCTGGTGATGATCGAGGCCGGCAGCTGGATCTGCGCGCTGGCCTGGGCGATCTGCTGCGTGGCCACGCCCAGCGGCACGTTCGGCGCCAGGTTGAACGACAAGGTGATCGCCTGCAGCTGCCCCTGGTGGTTGACCGCCGTCGGCCCCACCGTGCGCTGCACCGTGGCGAAGCTCGACAAGGGCACCAGCGCGCCGCTCTTGCTGCGCAGGCTGATGCGGGTCACGGCGTCGGTGGCCTGGCGGTAGGCGTCGTCGGCCTCCAGGATCACCTGGTAGCTGTTGGACGGCGTGTAGATGGTCGAGACCTGCCGGTCGCCGAAGGCGCTGTACAGCGCGCTGCGCAGGTCGAGCATCGTCACCCCCAGCACCGCCGCGCGGTCGGTGTCGATCTTGAGGCTGGCCTGCAGGCCGCGGTTCTGGCTGTCGCTGGTGACGTCGCGGAACACCGGGTCGGCGCGCAGGGCCTCCTGCAGCTTGCCCGCCCATTCGTTGAGCGCGTCCGCGTTCACGCTCTGCAGCGTGTACTGGTAGCGCGCCTTGCTCTGGCGCCCGCCCAGCTGCAGGTTCTGCACCGGCCGCAGGAACACCGCCAGCCCCGCCACCGAGCGCGCGCGCTTGCGCAGGCTCTCGAGCACCTGCGGCATCTCCTGGCGCTCGCTGCGCGGCTTGAGCACGATGAACATGCGCCCGTTGTTGCTGGCCGAGTTGCCGCCGCCGATGAAGGAGGTGAGGTCCTTGACCGCCGGGTCCTGGCGCAGGGCCTCGGCCATGCTGTCCTGCAGCGCCAGCATGCGGGTGAAGGACACGTCCTCGCTGGCTTCGGTGGTGACCTGGATCTGCCCCACGTCCTCCTCGGGGAAGAAACCCTTCGGGATGATGCTGAACAGCAGCGCCGTCAGGCCAAAGCTGAGCACCGCCACCACCAGCACCACCGGCCGGTGCGCCAGCGCCCATGACAAGCTGCGACCGTAGCCGCGCTGGGTGGCGCGGAAGATCCACTCGAACCAGGCCGTGGCCCAGGACTCGCGCTCGGGCATGTGGGCGTCCTGGTCCTTGAGCAGCCGGCTGGCCAGCATCGGCACCAGGGTCAGCGACACCACCGCCGACACCAGGATCGACAGCGCCACCACCACCGCGAACTCCTGGAACAGCAGCCCGATGGTGCCGGGCATGAAGAAGATCGGGATGAACACCGCCACCAGCGACACCGAGATCGAGACGATGGTGAAGCCCATCTCGCGCGAGCCCTTGAGCGCGGCGCGCAGCGGGTCCAGCCCGTCCTCCTCCATGTGGCGCACGATGTTCTCCAGCACCACGATGGCGTCGTCCACCACCAGCCCCACCGCCAGCGTGATGCCCAGCAGCGAGACGTTGTCCAGGGTGTAGCCCAGCGCGTGCAGCAGGCCCAGCGCGCCGATCAGCGACACCGGCATCGTGATGGCCGGGATAAAGGTGGCGGTGGCGCGCTTGAGGAACAGGAAGATCACCAGCACCACCAGCCCCACTGTCAGCGCCAGCGTGAGGTTGACGTCATGGATGGACTCGCGGATGGACAGCGAGCGGTCGTTCACCGGCGTGATGTTGATCGAGGCCGGCAGCTGCGCGCGGAACTTGGGCAGCATGGCGCGGATGCTGTCGACCACCTGCACCGTGTTGGCGTTGGGCTGGCGCTGCACGGCCAGGATGATCGAGCGCTCGCCGTTGAAGCTGCCCGAGGTGCGCACGGTCTCGTAGCTGTCGATCACCTGGGCCACCTCCTTCAGCCGCACCGGCTGGCCGCCGCGGCTGGCGATGATCACTTCCTGCCAGTCCTGCGCGTTCTTCAGCTGCTCGTTGGCCTGCAGGGTGAGGGTCTGCGCCGGGCCGTCCAGGGTGCCCACGGGGGCGTTGTCGTTGGCGGCCTTGAGCGCCGCGCTGAGTTCGTCCAGGCTGATGTTGCGGGCGTTGAGCAGGTCGGCGTTGGCGCGCACCCGCACCGCGAAGCGCTTCTGTCCGTACACGTTCACCTGCGCCACGCCCTCGACGGTCGACAGGGTCGGGCTGACCACGCTCTCGGCGTAGTCGTTCAGCTCCGACAGCGCCATCGACGGCGAGTTCATGCTCATGAACAGGATCGGCGCATCGGCGGGGTTGACCTTGCGGTACGAGGGCAGCTGCGTCATGGTGGTGGGCAGCGAGCGCTGCGCCCGCAACAGGGCCGCCTGCACGTCCACCGCCGCCGCGTCGACATTGCGCGTGGGCGTGAACTCGAGCGTGATCTGCGTGCTGCCCAGCGTGTTGACCGAGCTGATCATGCTGATGCCGTCGATGGTGGCGAACTGCTTCTCCAGCGGCAGCGCCACCGCCGAGGCCATGGTGTCGGGCGCGGCGCCGGGCAGCGAGGCCGACACGTTGATCACCGGCGTGTTGATGCTGGGCAGCGCGGCCACCGGCATGCGGCTGTAGGCCAGCAGGCCGCTGAAGACGGCGGCAAGGGACAGCAGCACCACCATCACGGGGCGCCGGATCGCGATCTCTGAGAGGTTCATGGGGCAAGGACTCCGGCGGCGTCAGGGTTGGGACGCCACGGCCGCGGCAGGCGTGGACGCCGGCGTGGCGACCGCGGAGCCGGCCCCCGTGCCCACGTCGCGCACCTTGTTGCCGGCGCGCAGGTTCTGCTTGCCGTCAAGCACCACGGTCTCGTCGCCGTTCAGGCCGTCCACCGCCGCCACGGTGCCGGACTGGCCCAGCAGGCTGACCTTGCGCGGCTGGGCCTTGCCCTCGGCATCGACCACGTAGACCATCAGGCCGCTCGGGCTGGTGATCAGCGCCGCCAGCGGCAGCTGCACGGCCTGCGGCAGGGTGTCCACGGTGACCCGCACCGTGGCCGACTGGCCCGGCCACAGCTGCAGGTCGGCGTTGTCGAACTGGGCCTTGCTGCGCACGCCGCCGACCGCCGTGTCGACCGTGCTGTCGATGAAGCTCAGGCGGCCCTGCACCGGCGCCTTGGCACCGGCGGCCAGGGCCTCCACCGCGACGTCACCGCGGGTGCGGCGGGCACGCAGCGGCTGCAGCAGCGCCTCGGGCAGGGTGAAGCTGACGCTGACGGGGTTCATGCGGGTGATGGTCAGCATGGGCGTGGCAGTGGCGTTGGCCAGCACCAGGGTGCCGGGATAGGCCGCGATGGCGCCGATGCGCCCGTCGATTGGCGCCCGCACCGTGTTGTAGCTGAGGCTGACCTCGGCCGCACGCAAGGCGGCCTGGTCGGCCAGCACCGCGGCCTGCAGGCTCTCGGCCTGCGTCAGCGTGGTGTCGACCGCGCTCTGCGACAGGAAGCCCTGCCCCACCAGTTCGCGGCTGCGCTGGACCTGCCGCCGCGCGTCGGCCAGGCTGGCCTGGTCGCGCGCGAGCTGGGCACGTGCTTTCTCCACGTTGGCCCGGTCGGCGCGGTCGTCCAGCGTGAACAGCAGCTGCCCGGCGCGCACGAAGTCGCCTTCCTTCACGTGCACGGCCTTGACGGTGCTGGTGGTCTGCGCCCGCAGGTCGACGCTGCTCAGCGCCGAGACGTTGCCGGTGGCCTCGAGCAGCACGGGGAAGTCACTGCGCTGGGGCTTGACCGTGCTGACCGTGACGGGCGGACTGCCAGCGGCCGCCGCATTCGCGCCCCCCGCACCTTTGCCACCGCCGGATTGCGCGCCCTGCCAGACATGCCAGCCCCAGAACGCGACCAGCAGCACGCCGGCCAGGAACAGCCACCAGGGCCAGGCGGCAAGGAAGGAACCTCGGGAAGAACGGGCAGGTGGGGTCACGGCAAATCTCCGGCAAGGAAGCGGGAAAGCAGGCAGGCTGGGAGGAAGTCAGTCACAGTCCGAGTCGGCGATCGATCGATCTCGGAAGGCGGAAGTTCAAATCTTGGCGACCTTGGGAACCTTGGCGGCGGAATGCGGCGCGGAGGCACGCCGCCGCGCCGGGGCCGGCGTCGGGGTCTCGGGCGGCACCGCCTCGGCCTCACGCTGCTGGTGCAGGCTCTCGCGGACGCGGCCCAGCAAGTCCGACAGCTGGGCCAGCTCGCGGGTGTCGAGGCCGGCGAAAGTGGTGGCGCGCATCTCGGCGGCGGCGTCGCTCACCGTCTTCATCACGGCGCGGCCCTTGGCCGTGGGCTCGATGAGGTTGATGCGGCGATCCTGCGGATGGGCCCGGCGCCGCACCCAGCCGTCGCGCTCCATGCGATCGAGCAGGCGCACCAGGCTGGGACCCTCGATGCCCATGCTGGCGGCCAGCGCCGTCTGCACCGCCGATCCCTGGAACAGGTCCAGGTGCAGCATCGCCCGCCAGGTGGCCTCGCTCAGCCCATGGGGGGCCAGGCGGCGGCCCAGCACCTGGCGCCACTCGCGCGTCAAGGTGAACAGGCTCTTGGCCAGCGCATCCCCCAGCGCGATGCGGGAGGAAGCAGGCGAGGAACGGGAAATCGAGGAGAGCGTTGCGGACATGGAGACACCCCGGGACAGCGCTTAGGACGCTAATAGGTGTCATGCTAACAAATTGCTCCGCAACCGCGGCGTGACTTCCGTCCCGCCGCGGACGGTTCAGCGTGCCAGCTTCTGCTGCACCAGGCCGTAGACGCTGTAGCGGATCAGGTCGGGGAACGCGTAGTCGGGGAAGGCCTTGACGAACGCGGCCTGGATCGCCTGGTAGTGCGCGTCCTGCCGTGTCGGGTCGGCGAGCTCGGCCTTCTTGGCGCCCAGCGACCGCACGTAGCCCTCGACGATGGCGTCGGCCTTGTCGAGGTAGGCGATCTGCTGGGCGACAGCCTCCCTGACCGGCGCGAACTCGCCGCGGCCGCCATACACCTTGCCTTGGCCGAGCTTGTGCAGCTCCCTCAGATCGGCCTTCCAGCCCGCCAGGTCCGGCGTGGCCTTGCCGTCCTGCAGGCCGCCCTCCAGCCAGGCGTGGTGGTGGGTGTGCACGAGGTCACCCACCACCAGGTCGCCGGTCTTGTCGATGCGCACGACCGTCTGGTTGCTGGAGATGCCGGGGCGCGGCAGCTCGAACAGCGTCAGCGTCTCACCCGACTTGAGCTGGATCTTCTTCTGCCCGCTGAAGGTCAGCTGCACGGGCTCCACCTTGGGGTAGGTCTCGTTCGTGAAAGCCTTGGCCACGTCGACGAAGAAGTGGCGCTTGTAGGCGTCGACCTCGGGAATGGCAGCGGCCGTGCGGCACGAGGCGATGCTCTGCGCACCGATGTGGTGGAAGACGCCCAGGCCGTTGAACTTGTCCGGGTTGGGGTGCGTCACGATCACGCGTGTGACCGGCGAGCGGGTCTGCCGGCGGATGTCGGCCAGCAGGGCCTCGGCGTGCGCGGGGGTGAACTGGGCGTCGACGACGGTCACCTCTTGGCCGTCGTCGTACCACACCGAGTGGGTGTCGAAGCCGGCGTGGTCGGAGGTGAACACGTGCAGCTCACCGGCCGTGGCGATGGAAGTGCCCAGCGCAAGCAAGGCAGCCGCGGCCAGGCGGCAGGAAGAAGAAAGAGAAAGGGCGTGGGAGGAAGAACGTTGCGACATGGGAACCTGCGCGTGGCGTTGGAGTGAATCGAAGGCCCCAGCTTAGAATTCGCCCCCATGTGCCGTCTCGGCCCAGACTGACAAGAAACAGGGCAAAACGGACAAGCATGAAAACCATCGATCCCGACACCGCCGAGCGCCCGGTGTTCGTGCTGTCCGAACGCTACGCCGCGTTCAACGGGCCCTGGCATGCGCACCGCCGGTCCCAGCTGGTGTACGCCAGCGACGGCATGCTGACGACCCGCACGGCCACGGGCCTGTGGGTGGTGCCGCCGCAGCGGGCCATCTGGATCCCCGCGAACGAGCGCCACCAGGGCTCGGCGGCACGCGGCTTCCACCTCAAGACGCTCTATGCCGATCCGCGCAGCGTGGCGCGCCTGCCCAAGGTGTGCTGCGTGGTCGCGGTGGACCCCTTGCTCGAGGCCCTGCTCACCGAGGCCGCGAGCTTCGGCATGGCCTATCCCTCACGGGGCCCGCAGCAGCGGCTGATCCGGGTGATCCTCGACCGGCTCGCCGCCGGCCTGCAGACCGTGCCCTCGCACCTGCCGCTGCCCCAAGACGGGCGGCTGCGCCGCCTCACGGCCCGCCTCGAACGCGACCCCGCGGATCCTCGTCCACTGGAGGCCCTGGCCGCCGCCAGCGGCATGACGGCGCGCACGGCGGCACGCCACTTCCTGAAGGACACCGGGCTGACCTTCGCCCAGTGGCGCCAGCAGCTGCGCCTGCTCAAGGCGATGCAGGCGCTTGGCCGGGGCCGGCGCGTGACCGAGGTGGCCGCAGAAGTGGGCTACAACGACGTCTCGGCCTTCATTGCGGTATTCCGGCGCGCGTTCGGGGACACGCCGGCCCGCTACTTCCGGAGCCGGACCGAGTAAGCCGCGGACAAGAAAGCTGGTGGGCCGCCGCTACCCCAGGGCTGCCAGCCGCTGCGGCGTCCCCACGTCCGCCCAGGGCCCCTGGTACAGCTCGGCTCCCATGCGGCCCTCGGCGATGGCGCGGTCCAGGTAGGGCTTGAGGGGGGCCTTGGTGCCCGCGGGCAGGTCGGCCATCAGTTCGGTGACGAAGCTGCGGTGCACCAGAGCCACGCAGGACCAGGTGTGGCGCTCGCCCTCGCGCCCTGGGACCGCCAGGCCGTGCTCGTCGATGCCGAAGTCACCCTTCGGGTGCTGCGGCGGGTTCGGCACCAGCCACAGGTGCATGCGCTCATTGCCGGCCAGGAAGCGGTCCATGGCCTCGGGGTTGAACGCGAAGCCGGGCAGGAACACGTCACCGGCCACGTACCAGAACGCCTCGGGCCCGCCGGGCGCCTCCAACACGGGGAGCATGGCCTTCTTCAGCCCCCCCGCCGTCTCCAGCGCACCGCCGTGGTCGCGCCCTTCCATCGAGTAGGTGATCGTCACGCCCCAGCGCGAGCCGTCGCCCAGCGCCTGCACGATCTGCTCTTCCAGCCAGGCCGTGTTGATGACCAGCCGCCGCACGCCGGCGCGCGCCAGCGCCTCGATGTGCCATTCGATCAGGGGCTTGCCGCGCACCGGCAGCAAGGGCTTGGGGGTGTGGTCGGTCAGCGGGCGCATGCGCTCGCCCCGGCCGGCGGCAAGGATGATGGCGTTCATGGCGCCGAGTCTATCCACCGCCGCTCGTTTCACATACGCTTCATGCTGCCTTGGAGAACAGCCTGGAGGATGCGCGCCCATGTCTTCCTTCGTCGGTCACGTGGCAGCGGGCACTGCCATCTACCTTTCCTGCCATCGCCTGGGCGACAAGCCGGTGCGCTGGGCCCTGCCCGTGCTGGTGCTGCTGGCCATCTCACCCGATGTGGACTACCTGCCGCGCTGGCTGCTGGGTGTGGATCCCCAGGTCCGCTTCACCCACTCGCTGCTGTTCTGCCTGGGCATGAGCGGCCTCGCCTGGGCCTTGAGCGCGCCGCTGCGCCGGCGCCATCCGCAGGCCCTGCGGCCGTGGATGGTGGTGTTGGCCAGCCTTTCCCACCTGCTGCTCGACACCCTGGTCGGCGCGCATTCCGAGCCCCTGCTGTGGCCCTTCACGCCCCACGAGCTCCTTTCGCCCGTGGGCCTGCTGCCCAGTGCTGGCAGGCTCGCCTGGGCCAACGTCTACCTGTGGCGCAACCTGCTGATCGAGTGCGGGGTGCTGTGGCCGCTGCTTGCGCTGGGCGTGGC
The DNA here is from genome assembly GCA_966252435.1 of uncultured Burkholderiales bacterium. GTDB lineage: Bacteria > Pseudomonadota > Gammaproteobacteria > Burkholderiales > Burkholderiaceae_C > CANHBY01. The sequence goes on from CBINPE010000004.1 coordinate 69,867, forward strand.
CCTCAAGCGCGGCCTGCGCCCTCGCCTGGCCCTGGTGCTGTGGGTCGCGCCGGCCTGGCTCGCCAGCCTGGGCTGGTCACTGGCCGTCCACGCCTGACGCGCCTCAACCCTGAAGCTCCTTCACCAGGATGGTGGCCCGCGCCACCACCGCCGGCTTGCCCGCCCCGGCCATGCCGGCGTGTCCGTCCAGGTGGGCCAGAACGCCGCCGAGCTTGCGGTTCCACTGGGTGGCCTGCACGGTCCAGGCCAGCTCGAGGCTCTGCTCGGCGATCACCGGGGCCTTGAAGGCGAAGTTGGTGTTCAGGCACAGCATCTCGCGGCGCACGCCGTCGGCGTCGCGCGAGAAGTGGCTGGCCATGAAGCCCATCAGCACCGCCGCCGTGTGCTGCCCGCTGGCGATGATCTCGCCGAACTGGGCGCGCTGGGCGGCCTCGGTGTCGCGGTGCAGGGGGTTCTCGTCGTGGCTCATCTTGGCGAAGCGCACGATGTCCTCACGGGTGAGGGAAATGGTCTTGGCGAGCTGTTCGCCCGTCCTGACCAGCAAAGGATTCCAGTTCTCGCTCATCTCACACCACCTCCAAAGCCAGGGCGGCCGCTTCGCCGCCCCCGATGCACAGTGCCGCCACGCCCTTCTTCAGGCCACGCTGCCGCAGCGCGGCGATCAGGGTCACGACGATGCGCGCGCCACTGGCGCCGATCGGATGCCCCAGGGCGCAGGCCCCGCCGTGCACGTTCACCACCTGGTGCGGCAGCTTGAACTCGGTCATCGCCGCCAGGGTGACGGCCGCGAAGGCCTCGTTGATCTCCCACAGGTCCACCTGCTCGGACGTCCAGCCCGCCTTCTTGAGGACCTTATCGATGGCCCCGACCGGCGCGGTGGTGAACCAGGCCGGCTCCTGGGCATGGATGGCCTGCGCGCGAAGCCGCGCCAGGGGCGTGCAGCCCAGGCGCGCGGCGGCGGACTCGCGCATCAGCACCAGCGCGGCCGCGCCGTCGGAGATGCTGGACGCGTTGGCCGCCGTGATGGTGCCGCCCACCTTGAAGGCCGGCTTGAGCGTGCCGATGCGGTCGAGGCGCGCCTTGGCAGGCTGCTCGTCGCGCTCGACCAGCACCTCCTCGCCGCCCTTGGCCGGCACGCTCACCGGCACCATCTCCCAGGCGAAGTAGCCCTGTGCCTGGGCCTGCAGCGCGCGCTCGGTCGAGGTGACGGCGAAGGCGTCCTGCTGCATGCGGCTGAACTGGTACTTGGCCACGCACTCCTCGGCGAACTCGCCCATCGCCCGGCCGCGCTCGTAGGCGTCCTCCAGGCCATCGACCGCCATGTGGTCGAGCAGGCGGCCCGCGCCGTAGCGCAGGCCCTTGCGCACCTGCATCAGGTGTGGCGCGTTGCTCATGCTCTCCATGCCGCCGGCCACCACCACCTGGGCCGAGCCGGCACGCAGCATGTCCCCTGCGAACATCAGCGCGCGCAGGCCCGAGCCGCACATCTTGGACAGGGTCACCGCCCCCACCGACAGCGGCAGGCCCGCCCCCAGGGTGGCCTGTCGCGCCGGGGCCTGCCCCTGGCCGGCCATCAGGCAGTTGCCCATCAGCACCTCGTCGATCGCCGCGGGATCGACCCCCGCGCGCGCCACCGCGGCGCGGATCGCCGCCGCGCCCAGCGCCGGCGCGGCCAGGGCCGACAGCTCGCCCAGCAGGCTGCCCATCGGCGTGCGGGCCGCGGCCACGATCACGACCGGGTCCCGGTCCGCCGCGGCTGCCTCGTTCATCGTCGTCGTTGTCGTCATGTCTTTGTCTGTCCTTAGAAACTGCCCCGGCCGCTGTCCTGGAAGGCCGGCTCGGGCGATGAGGGCGGCCGCAGGGCCACCCCCTGCGGGCGCGCCTCAGCCCGGATCTGGCGTTGGGCGCAAAAGCGCTTGGCCGTGTCGTAGGGGAACACATCATGCACGTGTCCGTCCACGATGCGCTGCTGGTGGCTTTGCCAGAAGTCGACGTCGAGCAGGTCCGCATGGTGCTGCATGAAGACCTCGCGCACCGCCGGGTTGCCCAGCAGGAAAGGGCCGAAGGTCTCCGGGAAGACATCCCGGGGCCCCACCGGGTACCAGACCTCGCCGGACATCTCCTCCTCCTCGTTGTGCGGCGTGGGCACGCGGCGGAAGTTGCAGTCGGTCATGTACTCGATCTCGTCGTAGTCGTAGAACACCACCTTGCCGTTGCGCGTGACGCCGAAATTCTTCCACAGCATGTCGCCGGGGAAGATGTTGGCCGCCGCAAGATCCTTGATGGCGTTGCCGTAGTCGATCACCGCGTGGCGCATCTGCGCCTCGGTCGCCTCCTGCAGGTAGATGTTGAGCGGGATCATGCGGCGCTCGATGTAGACGTGCTTGAGGATGACCTCCATGTGGCCGTCGCCATCGCGGTCGGAGACCTCCAGCTGGCTGGGCGCGAAGTGGCGGATCTCCTCCAGCAGTTCGTCGCTGAAGCGCGCGCGCGGGAAGGCCACGTTGCTGTACTCCAGCGTGTCGGCCATGCGCCCCACCCGGTCGTGCTGCTTGACCAGCAGGTACTTGTGCTGGATCAGCTCGCGGCTGGTCTCCTTCTGCGCCGGGTAGAAGTCCTTGATGACCTTGAACACGTACGGGAAGCTGGGCAGGTCGAACACCAGCATCACCATGCCCTTGATGCCGGGGGCGATGCGCAGCTGGTCGGTGCTCAGGCGCAGGTGGGCGAGGAAGTCGCGGTAGAACAGGTTCTTGCCGTGCTTCTGCAGGCCCAGCGCGCTGTACAGCTCGTTGCGCGGCTTGCGCGGCATCATCGAGCGCAGGAACTGCACGTAGGCCGAGGGCACCTCCATCTCGACCATGAAGTAGGCCCGCGCGAAGCTGAACAGCATCAGCAGCTCGTCCTCGCTGAAGAGCATGGCGTCGATGACGAGCAGGCCCTCGTCGTTGTGCAGGATCGGCAGGGCGAAGGGGATCTCCTTGAAGCCGTTGATGATCTTGCCGGCGACGTAGGCGCCCTTGTTGCGGAAGAACAGGGAGCTCAGCACCTGCACCTGGAAGTTGGCGCGTGCCCGAAAGTCGCCCAACTCTGCCTGCATCGCCTGCATGACGTGCCCGACGTCGCGCGCCAGGTCTTCAAAGGGGCGCTGCAGGCCGAAGTCGCCGATGATGCGCTCCCAGGTCTGGTGCAGAGTGTCCTTGGTGGGGTAGTAGGCGCGGAAGGTCGGGCTGGGGCCCTCGGCGGTGTCGTCGATGTACTCGGTGGACACCGCCGGGCGCACGAAGATGAAGTCGTTGTGGAAGTAGTTGCGGTGCAGGATCTTGGTGGTGACCGAGTTGAAGAAGGTCTCCGCGCACTCGGGCTGGTGGTGGTCGATCAGCAGGCCGATGAAGTGCAGCTTGACCTGCTGCCACACCTCCATCGACAGGTCGCCCGCCTGGAAGTCGCGCTGCAGGGCCAGGTAGGCCTCGTGCACCCGCAGGTCGTAGAACTCGATGCGCTCGCGCTGCGCGCGCTGCTGGCCGTGCCAGTCGGCCGCCTCGAAGCGCTGCTTGGCCTGCGCGCTGGTGGCGCGGAACAGCCGGTAGTGGCGGTTGAACCCTTCCAGCATGGCCTTCGCGATGTCGAAGGCCTGGGCATGGTTGAGCTTGGGAGGAAACATCCCTGCGGCCCCGTGCTCAGGCCGTCTCGCCGAACAGCTCGCGCCCGATCAGCATGCGCCGTATCTCGCTGGTGCCCGCGCCGATCTCGTACAGCTTGGCGTCGCGCCACAGGCGGCCCAGGGGGTAGTCGTTGATGTAGCCGTTGCCGCCAAAGACCTGGATGCCCTCCCCGGCCATCCAGGTCGCCTTCTCGGCGCACCACAGGATCACCGAGGCGCAGTCCTTGCGCACCTTGCGCGTGTGCCCGCCGGGCTGCGCGGCCAGCAGGTCGAGGTTCTTGCCCACGGTGTAGCAGAACGCCCGGCCAGCCTGGAGCACGGTGTACATGTCGGCCAGCTTGCCCTGGACCAGCTGGAACTCGCCGATCGCCTGGCCGAACTGCTTGCGCTCGTGCACGTAAGGCACAACGTTGTCCATCACCGCCTGCATGATGCCCAGCGGACCCGCGGCCAGCACCGCGCGCTCGAAGTCCAGCCCGCTCATCAGCACCTTGGCGCCGCCGTTGAGCTCGCCCAGCACGTGGTCCTTGGGCACCCGCACGTCCTGGAACACCAGCTCGCCCGTGTGGCTGCCGCGCATGCCCAGCTTGCTCAGCTTCTGGGCCACGCTGAAGCCCGGCATGCCACGCTCCACCAGCAACGCCGTGACGCCCTTGGCACCCAGCTCGGGGGCGGTCTTGGCATAGACCACCAGCACGTCGGCGTCGGGGCCGTTGGTGATCCACATCTTGTTGCCGTTGAGGAGGAAGTGGTCGCCCCGGTCCTCGGCCTTGAGCTTCATGCCCATCACGTCGGAGCCGGCGCCCGGCTCGCTCATCGCCAGCGCACCGACGTGCTCGCCGCTGATCAGGCGCGGCAGGTACTTGCGCTTCTGCGCCGGCGTGCCGTTGCGCTTGATCTGGTTGACGCACAGGTTGCTGTGCGCACCGTAGCTCAGGCCCACGCTGGCCGAGGCCCGGCTGATCTCCTCCATGGCCACCATGTGCGCGAGGTAGCCCAGGCCGGTGCCGCCGTCGTCCTCGGGGACGGTCACGCCGAGCAGGCCGAGCTCGCCCATCTTTCGCCACAGGTCCATCGGGAACTGGTCGCTGGCGTCGATCTCGGCCGCGCGCGGCGCGATCTCGGCCTGGGCGAAGCTGCGCACCGCGTCGCGCAGGGCATCGATGTCTTCACCAAGTTGGAAATCCAGGCCGGGCAGGGTCATGACAGTCTCCGAAAGAATGAGAATTTAAGGGTGGATAAATTCGACGACAGCACCGCGAACGCAGCGGATCCCGCTTCGCGCCCGCGCCTTGCTGCCGCCAACCCGGCATCATGAACAAGCCCCCTCCACAACACAAGCCAACCCGCGCGGCGCACCCCCGTTCGTGCCATGCAGAGTGCATCCGCTGAATCCCTTCAGCCGAATCGGAATACTGTACATACATACAGTATTTGACTACCATTCACCTCCGACGAACCTCTTCCTGGCAACCACCATGAACACTGACGAATGGATCCTCCAGTGCGCCGAGCGCTTGCATGAGCAATGGCCTCGCGTCGACCTGTCCGACCTTGAACACCTGGCCAACGCCCTCATCGCCGAGGAGCGCTGGCGCTGCCTGCCGCCCATGGATGCCGCCATGCAGTGGCTGCAGCAGGGCATTCCCCAGCGCACTCCCGAAAGCACGCCATGACGCCCGCCGCGGGTGCCGAACCTGGCCCCTCTCTTTCGTCGCCCCTTGCTTCGTCATCACCCGAAGGTGCACCCATGGGCTGGGTGCATTCGCCGGTCGGCTGGATCTTCGTCATCCAGCCGCGGCACGGGAGCGCCGTCTCAGCCGACCGCAGGCCGACGCGCATGGCAAGTGCGACAGGTGAGCGCTGCACCCTCCGGGAAGAGGAAAGCGCGGTGGGCTGAGCGCTTGCGAAGAAAGAATCGCGCACTGCCCCCGCGTCCTTGCGTCCTTGGACACGCCGTCAGGCGCACCCGGCCCCGGGCTCACTGCCAGACCGGCAGCACCGTGTCCTTCAGCACCCGCTGGGCGCCGGCCACGTCCGGCACCACGGAGGCCACAAGCGCCCAGAAGCGCGGGCTGTGGTTCATCTCACGCAGGTGCGCCAGTTCGTGCGCCACCACATAGTCGATCACCGACAGCGGGAAGTGGATCAAGCGCCAGTTCAGCCGGATGACACCGGACGTGTGCGCGCTGCCCCAGCGCGTCTGCGCCGACGACAGGCGCAGGCGTGTGTACTTCACCTGCAGCAAGGGCGCGAAATGCTCGCAGCGTTCGCTGAACAAGGCCAGCGCCTGCTGCTTCAGCCAGCCCATCACGGCAGCCTGCACCTCCGTGGGCCGGGCCGTGGCGGGCAGGCCCAGGCACAGCGTGGGCGGCTGCGTCTCGGGCTGCCAGGCGGTGGCCGGCTGTGCCAATTGGATCTGCAAGGAACCGCCCTGGTAAGGCAAGGTGGCGCCCGCCTCCCAGGCCACCTGGGCGGCCTGCAGCCGGCGGGCACGTTCCACCTGCTCGTCCAGCTTGCGCACGATCCAGTCCGCCTTGTCGTTCAGCACGGCCGTGATGTCGCGCCGAGTGGCACCGCGCGGTGCGCTGACGCGCAGCCCGTCCATCCCCACCAGCAGGCCGATGCTGCGCCGGCGTGCACGCCGCAGCGCATAGGCCACGGTGCGCCCGTTCAACTCGATGCGCGCGTCGGCCAGGGGATGCGTGAAGGGTGTGCGAGGGACCGGCGTGGACAGGGTGGAAGATGGCTCGGGCCCCCCTTCGACCGGCGGCGCCACGGCCACCGGCTCAGGCGAGGCCGGCTGCTGGCGCCGAGCCCGCGGCGGAGCCGGCGGCTGGACCGGCCGGACACCCGGCTGACCTGCGGCCGGACGCTTCTTCTCAGACCCTGCCGGCACCGCAATGGCCGGCTGGACCGGCTCCTGCGGACCGGCCTCGGCCGGCTCGAACAGGGACAGTTGCAGACAGCGCAGAGGCACCGCCGTGCCGGGCGCTCGAGGTGGCGACTTGGTCTTCATCATCATCGTCAGGTCATGTGCGCCCCGCCTCGCGTCTCGCCGTCGCCCGCAGGCCGGGTCGGCAACAGCCGCGTGGTGGGCGCAGGTCTCATTGGGTCAGGCCCTCGCCGGGGCCGGCAGGGACATCGATCAATCAATCAGCGCACCGCTGGCTGGACCTGCTGTTCCCCGCCCGCCGTGGCGGGCGAGGATGGGTAGGCCTGCGGGTCCAGGCGACGCATCTCGGTCTCGATCCAGTGCTCGACCTCGCGCATCAGTTCGTCCGGCGCGCGTCCCTGGGACGACAGCGGTGGGCCGATCGACACGTCGATGACACCCGGCTGCAGCACGAAGGACTTGCGCGGCCAGCAACGCGCCGAGGTCACCGCGATCGGCACCACCACCGCACCCGCATTGACCGCCAGCAGGGTGCCGCCGCTCTTGTATTTCTCCTTGCCGCCGCGCGCCGCGCGGGTGCCCTCGGGGAACATGATCACCCAGTTGCCCTGCGCCATGAAACGCTTGCCCTGCTCTTCCACCCGGCTCCAGGCCTGGGCGCGCTTGCTGCGGTCGATGTGGATCATGTCCAGGCTGCCGATCGCCCAGCCGAAGAAGGGGATGCGCAGCAGTTCGCGCTTGAACACGTAGCTCAGCGGCCGCGGCATGAGGCCGGGGAACGCAAAGGTCTCCCAGGTGCTCTGGTGCTTGGGCAGCAGCACCACCGCGCCCGCGCGCTCAGCCTCGCGCAGGTTCTGCTCGCCGTGCAGCTGATAGCGCACACCGCAGATCCAGCGCGCGCCCAGGACCGTCACGCGCAGCCAGGCCACGCACACGCGGTACAAGGGGTTGCCCTTGACGAACAGCGACATCAGCACCGCGAACGTGGCCCAGGGGATGACCGTCAGGGTCAGGAACAGCACGTACACCGCAGACCGCAGGCGCGCCAGCATCATCGTCATCAATTCAGTGCTCCGGGGCCCGAGTCGGCCCCATTCATGCCGCGCGCCTCGCGCTCGCGGCGGATCAGGAACTCGGCGAACGCCGCCAGGTCGGCATGCACCGTGGTGCTGGGCACCAGGCTGCAGATGTGGGCCGTGTGTTCGGGACCGAGCCGGCGGCATTGACCGGTCTGGACCAGGTGAGGCTCGCAGCCGGCCGCGGCGATGGCCTGAATGTCGCGTATCGACTCACCCACGGCCGGCACATCGCTGAGCGTGAGGTTGTAGCGCTTGCCGATGTCCAGGTACAGCCCCGGCAGGGGCTTGCGGCAGCTGCACTGGTCCACGTCGGTGTGGGGGCAGAAGAACACTGCGTCGATGCGTCCCCCGAGCCGCGACAGCATCTGGTTGAGCTTCATGTGGATGGCGTTGAAGGCCGCCATGTCGAACAGGCCGCGCCCCAGGCCAGCCTGGTTCGTCGCCATCACCGTGTGCCAGCCCGCCTGGTTGAGCCGGGCCACCGCCTCCAGCGCCCCGGGCAAGGGCACCCAGTCGTCCGCCGACATGACAAAGTCTTCGCGGAACTCGTTGAGCGTGCCGTCGCGGTCCAGGATCACGACTTTGGGGGTGGCGTCGGTGCGCATGGAGAAGGGTGGTGGATGTCCGGGCTAGGTGGCCAGCTTGGACAGGTCCGCCACGCGGTTCATGGCAGCCTGCAGTCGCGACAATAAACCCAAGCGGTTCGCGCGCAAACCCGGGTCTTCCGCATTCACCATCACAGTGTCGAAAAATGCATCCACCGGCACCCGCAGGGCCGCCAGGGCCTTGAGCGAGGCGGTGTAGTCGCCCGACTCGAAGGCCACGTCCGCCCGCGGGGCCACTTCGCCCAGCGCCTGGAACAGCGTCGCCTCGGCGGCTTCCCGCAGCAGCGCCGTGTCCACTGTGGGGGACACAGCCTGGCTGTCCTGCACCGACTTGCGCAAGATGTTGACCACGCGCTTGTTGGCCGCTGCCAGGGCTTCCGCCTCGGGCAGCCGGGCGAAGGCCAGCACCGCCTCCAGGCGCGGCACGGTCTCGTGCAGGGGCGGCTTGAGCGAGAGCACCGCCTCCACCGAGCGCGCGTCGAAGCTGCCGGTGAGCTGGTGGAAGCAGCGTTCGTAGATGAAGTCCTCGACCTGCGCCGCGGTGTCGGGCGCCAGCGCCAGCCCTTCGAACACCGAGACGGCGTAGGCCAGCAGCTCCGGCAGCCGCAGCGTCCAGCCCGCCCCCGCCTGCTCGAACGCATTGAGCAGCGTCAGGGCATGGCGGCGCAGGGCGAAGGGGTCCTTGTCGCCGGTGGGCTTGAGGCCGATGCCCCAGATGCCCACCAGGGTCTCAACCCGGTCGGCGATGAGCAGCGCGTCCCCCACCGGGTTGGACGCCTCGGCCTCGCCCTCGCCGCCGCGCCGGTTCAGGTATTGCGTCTCGATGGCGCGCGCCACCGGCTCGGCCTCGCCGTCGTGGCGGGCGTAGTAGCCGCCCATCACGCCCTGCAGCTCGGGGAACTCGCC
>CBINPE010000005.1:0-78367 GCA_966252435.1 uncultured Burkholderiales bacterium
CGAGATCGCCAACCAGCCGCGCGGCGTGGGCGGTGAGATCCAGCTCACCGACGGCATCGCTGGCCTGCTGCGCCGCGAGAAGGTGTTCGCCTACCAGTACGAGGGCAAGCGCTACGACTGTGGCAGCAAGGAGGGCTTCCTGGAGGCCAACGTCGAGCTGGCCTTGATCCACCCCCAGCTGGGTGCCGGGTTCCGGGAATACCTGAAGACGGTTCAGCCCTGAGCGGGGCTCCGAGGCGTCGCAGTCACCCTTCCCGCCGGGAAGGGTGAGCGGGAGGGGGCCTCAGCGCATCGCCTTGAGGGGCGTGCCCCGGCCTCCTTCCCTCTTCAGCGGCGCCGCAGCACGTGCACGAACGAGTCGCCGTTCGTGGTCTGGGTGATCAGCTCGTTGCCGGTCTGCCGGGCGAAGGCCTGGAAGTCGCGGTTCGAGCCCGGATCGGTGGACAGCACGCGCAGCACCTGGCCACTGAGCATCTCGGACAGGGCTTTCTTCGCCTTCAGGATGGGCAGCGGGCAGTTCAGCCCCCGGGTGTCCAGTTCCTTGTCGACTTGCATGCCAGAAGCTCCTTGCTTGTTTTGTTGTGTCAGGCGGGGAAGACGCCGGTCGACAGGTAGCGGTCGCCCCGGTCGCACACCACGAAGACGATGGTGGCATCGCGCACTTCCGCGGCCACCTGCAGGGCCGTCCAGCAGGCACCCGCCGCGGAGATGCCGCCGAAGATGCCTTCCTCGCGCGCCAACCGCCGCGCCATGTCCTCGGCCGCTGCCTGGCTCACCAGGCGCACCTCGTCGACGCAGCGGGGGTCGTAGATCTTGGGCAGGTAGGCTTCGGGCCACTTGCGGATGCCAGGAATGCGCGAGCCCTCGTCCGGCTGGGCCCCGACGATCCGAACCGCCGGGTTGCGGCCCTTCAGGAAGCGCGAGGTCCCCGTGATGGTGCCGGTGGTGCCCATGGCACTCACGAAATGGGTGATCCGGCCCTGGGTGTCGGCCCAGAGTTCCGGCCCCGTGGTCTCGAAATGCACCCGCGGGTTGTCTTCATTGCCGAACTGGTCCAGCACCCGGCCCGCGCCTTCACTCTGCATCTTCTCCGCCAGGTCACGGGCGTATTCCATGCCGCCGGAGCGCGGGGTCAGGATCAGCTCGGCGCCAAAGGCCTTCATCGTCTGCGCCCGTTCGACCGACAGGTCCTCGGGCATGATCAGCACCATGCGGTAGCCCCGGATCGCCGCCGCCATCGCCAGGGCGATGCCGGTGTTGCCGGAAGTGGCCTCGATCAGGGTGTCGCCGGGCCGGATGTCGCCGCGTGCCTCGGCGCAGCGGATCATGTGCATGGCCGGCCGGTCCTTGACCGAACCTGCCGGGTTGTTGCCCTCCAGCTTGGCCAGGATCACGTTGTTGCGCGCTTCGTTCTCGGCCCCGGGAATGCGCATCAGACGGACCATCGGCGTGCGGCCGATGACGTCTTCCAGGGTGGGGTAGGCAGGGTGGGTGCTTGACATGACGCGCATTGTCGCAGGCGCCGGAAGGCATGTCATAATCGCGCCTCTTTGAAAGGGCGCCGACCCACTGGCCGCTACAAACCCCTTTCAATACCTTGTGCCGCCGGAGTGGCGAAATTGGTAGACGCAGGGGACTCAAAATCCCCCGGTAGAGATACTGTGCCGGTTCGAGTCCGGCCTCCGGCACCACAATTTTCCTCAGGAACCCATGCTGACTATCCTGGGCAAATCCTCTTCCATCAACGTCCGCAAGGTGTTGTGGCTGTGCGAGGAGCTGGGGCTCCCATACACACAGGAACAGTACGGCGCCGGCTTCCAGGCCACCGACACGGCGGCGTTCAAGGCGCTCAACCCGAACGCAATGGTGCCGGTGATCATCGACGATGGCTTCGTGCTCTGGGAGTCGAACACCATCTGCCGCTATCTCGCCGGCCGGGCGCAACGCGACGATCTGCTGCCCGCCGCCCCGCAGGACAGGGCCCGTGTCGAGCAATGGATGGACTGGCAGGCCACCGAACTCAACAACGCCTGGCGGCATGCCTTCATGGCGCTGGTGCGGCACAGCCCGGCCCACCAGGACGCTGCGGCCGTCGCGGCGAGCGCCGCCGCATGGAACCGGCACATGCAGATGGTTGAGGCGCAACTGGAGCGCACAGGTGCCTTCATGGCCGGCGAGGCGTTCACGTTGGCCGACATCGTCATCGGCCTGTCCACCAACCGCTGGCTCATGACCCCCATCGACCGCCCGGCGCTGCCCGCCGTGCAGGCCTACTGCGAGCGCCTGGCGCAGCGGCCCGGCTACCAGCGCCATGGGGGCAACGGCATCCCTTAGCGCACCTTCAGAGAAGGAACAGGCACTTCGCAGCGTCGAACCTGGCCTGCAGTGTCCGTTCAGTGATGCGCCATCAGGCCAGTGGCCAGCGTGGTTGCGCCAGGGCCTGCGGCTGCACGGGGCGACGTGTCGTGCCCATGCGGCGGATCCATTGCCGCATCGGCTGCTCGTAGAGGTAGAAGGACGCGGCCGAGATGGCCAGGGCCGCCGTCAGCCCCGCCAGGTGGCCCATGTGCCAGCGATCGGCCAAGTGGAAGAAGGGGTAGTGCCAGATGTAGATGGAAAACGAGCACACCCCCAGCCAGGTCAGCAGCGGGTTGGACAGGGCCCGCTGCACCGCAGGTGGGGCATCGCTCAGCAGGTTGACCGACAGTGCCAGCAAGATGGGCACCAGCACGTGCTTGAAGAGGTTGCCAAAGTGGGGCATTGGCACCAGCACGTCGACCAGCACCGCCGTCACCGTGGCGAGCAGGACCAGGACCGCGCTGCTGGCCGAGAAGCGCAGCCGCAGGGCCCGCCGCCACAGGAACAGGGCGGCCGACAGCATCAGCGGCAGCGCGGCGCACTCGGTGCGCAGGTCATGCGGGGTGGCATCGGGGGCGTCGGGCACGAGACGGTACACGGCATAGGCGCCCAGGCACAGCACCGGCACGGCAGTCAGCAGCCAGCGGGCGGCGCGCTCGTGCTTGGCCAGGGCCAGCAGGGACAGCAGCGACAGCAGCACGTAGGAATGCTCTTCCACGTTGAGTGACCAGAGGTTGCCGATGGGCAGCACGTCCGTCCACATGTGGTGGGCGGGCCAGTAGGTGCGCATGTACAGGGCCGATCCCGCCAGGCTGGCCCAATCCACCGAGGGCAACCAGGCCCAGGCCCCCAGCGCCAGCACCAGGAGGTAGAGGTAGAACACGGGGAAGATGCGCGCCACGCGGTTGCGGTAGAAGGTGCCCAGGGGGACGGCGTCCTCGAACAGCACCTTGCTCATCAGCAGGCCCGACAGTGCGAAGAAAGTGTCCACCCCCACACGACCCACCGCTGGAACACTGGCGAAATGCTCCAGCAGCACCAGCGAGATGGCAATGCCTCGCCATCCGTCGAGATACGGGTAGTGACGTGCGGGATGTATCGTTGCACTCATCACCGGGCCTGGCTCCTGGAATTTCTGGTTTCCAGCCTACTGGAATTCGGTCGCCAGGCACACCGGGAAAATGGGCAGATTTCACGGCTTCCACCCACCCACCTACAATCGCCGCTTCGTTCCCCTCACTGTCGGTGCCCTGCGTCCTGGCACGTCGACTTCTTCGCGCCCTGCGCTGCACCCCATGCCCTCTTTGCCACCCACCACCCAGGCGCTCGTCTTGATGAATGTGGCGATGTTCTGCCTGGATTTGTTCCTGGATGGTTTCCTGACGCGCTGGCTGGCCTTGTACCCGCCGGGCCCCTTCTTCCTGCCATGGCAGGTGGTTACCTATGCTTTCCTGCATGGCAGCTTCAGCCACCTGTTCTTCAACATGCTCGGCCTGTGGATGTTCGGCGCCGAGCTTGAGCGGCTGTGGGGGCAGAAGCGCTTCATCCAGCTCTTCGGCGCCAGCGTGCTCACGGCGGCGGTGACGCAACTGACGGTCACCTGGCTGCTGGGTTCGATGGCTCCCACCGTCGGTGCCTCGGGTGGCCTGTTCGGCTTGCTGCTGGCTTTCGGGATGATGTTCCCCAACCGCATCATCGTGCCCCTGATCCCGCCCATCCCCATGCGGGCCAAGGTGTTCGTGGCGCTGTTCGGCGGCCTGGAGCTGCTGTTCGGTTTCATGGACGCCCGGGGCATGGCGTCAGGCGTGGCCCACTTCGCCCACCTGGGCGGCATGCTCGGCGCCTTCCTCGTGATTCGCTACTGGCGCGGTCAACCACCCTTCGGGCGGCGCTGAAGCCGCCCAGCCCCGCTCAATCGCGGGACAGCGTCGGGTGACGCAGCCGCAGGCGCAGCTCGCGCTTGAGCCGCCCGTTGCGCAGGCGGCGTGATTCCCCGAGGAAGCTCATCGTCATGGGCGGCAGAATGGCCTCGGCCTCCTGCCGGCTGATGCGCGCAGGCCGCGGCAGCCCGTACAGCTCGGCCGCGCGGTCGAGGTAGTCCCCCAGCTTGGACTCGGTGTCGTCACAGACGTTGATCACCCGCTGCGCCGTGCCCCGCAGCAGGGCCAGCACGCAGGCGCGTGCCAGGTCGTCGGCGTGGATGTGGTTGGTGTACACATCGTCCTCGGCGCGCAGCGCCGGGGTGCCGCGCAGCAGGCGCTGGCGCGGGCCTCCCTCCCGGTCCGCTGCGTAGATGCCCGGGATTCGCAACAAGGTGACCCGCCGCCCCGGCCGTTGGCCGAAGGCCCGGACCTGGCGTTCCGCGTCGACCCGCCGGCGAGCGCGTGCCGTGCGTGGTGCGACCGGGCGGGTCTCGTCGACGAGCGCCCCCCGGCAGTCCCCGTACACCCCCGTCGTTCCCCCATAGACCAGGCATCGCGTCGTGCCCGAACGCGACAGCGCCTGCAGCAGGTGCCGGGTGCGCGGGTCGTCGTCGCCTTGCGGCGCAGGCGGGGCAAGGTGCAGCACACGGGTTGCCAGACCCGCGAGCCGCCGCAGCGAGCCGGGGTGATCCAGGTTGCCGCAGGGAAGCGGCCGGGCCCCGGCCGCCCGCAGGGTGGCGTGGCGCGCGGACGTGGCCGTCAGGGCATGGACGCGCCAGCGCGGGTGCAGCAGGCTCGCCACCCGCAGGCCCACGTCGCCGCAGCCGGCGATGAGCAGGGCAGGACGCCTGAAGCGGCGGGGCAGGGCATGGGGGGGACGGTAAGGCATGGGGGCACAATGGCGCGTGGTGGGCCAGCCGGATTGTGAGCCCATCTGTTTTTTTCCTTTTCCTTTGTGCCCTTGCGGGCCTCGTCATTGCGCCATGTCCTTCACTGTCACCGTCCAGCCCAGTGGGCACACTTTCTCGGTCGAACGCGACGAACCCATCCTGATGGGGGCCATCCGGCATGGCGTCGGGCTGCCCTACGGGTGCAAGGACGGGGCGTGCGGGTCCTGCAAGAGCCGCCTCAAGTCGGGCCGGGTGATCCATGGCGCCCACCAGGCCAAGGCCTTGAGCAGCGCCGAGGAGGACGCCGGCTGGGTCCTCACCTGCCGCGCGGCGCCGCAGACCGACGTGGTCATCGAGGCGCGCGGGGTGGTCGACACCAGTGACTGCCCGGTGCGCAAGATGCCCGCGCGGGTGCACAGCCTGGAGCGGGCGGCCCCCGACGTGATGGTCCTGCGCCTGCAGCTGCCCACCAACGAGCAATGGCGCTACCGCGCCGGGCAGTACGTGGAGTTCATCCTGCCCAGCGGCCAGCGCCGCAGCTACTCCATGGCCAACGCGCCGCACCGGCAGCACGAGGTCCTGGGCAGCGGCCATCCGGGCATCGAGCTGCACATCCGGCACATGCCGGGCGGGGTGTTCACCGACCAGGTGTTCACCACGCTCAAGGTGCGCGACATCCTTCGCCTCGAAGGGCCCTACGGCAGCTTCTATTGGCGCGAGGAGAGCCACAAGCCCGTCGTGCTGCTGGCCTCGGGCACGGGCTTCGCGCCGGTCAAGGCCTTGATCGAGCACATGCGCGAGCGCCGCTCGCAGCAGCCGGTCACGCTGTACTGGGGATGCCGCAGCCGCGTCGACCTCTACCTGCACGCCTGGGCCGAGCAGGTCGCGGCCGAGTGGCCTTTGCTGCGCTATGAGCCGGTGCTGTCGGAGCCCAAGGACGCGGACGCCTGGAGCGGGCGCACCGGCCTGGTCCACCATGCGGTGATGCAGGACTGGCCCGACCTCTCTGGTCACGAGGTGTATGCCTGCGGAGCCCCTGTCATGGTGGCGGCCGCGCAGGCCGACCTGGTCGGGCAGTGCGGGCTGCCGGCCGAGGCGTTCTTCGCCGACGCCTTCACCTCGGCGGCTGACGTCCTGCCGGGCTGAGCTATTCCTTGCGGCGGATGATGCTGGCGCGCTTGGCGTCTTCGGGGTTGTAGAACTGGATCTCGCCCTTGCGCCACACGCCCAGCCAGATCATGTTGCGTGAGAAGGCGTCGTGGTCGCTCTCGGAAAAGGGCCGGTCATGGGTGGTGATCACGCCCGGGTAGGGGCGCTCGAGGTTCTCCAGGGCCTTCTTGAGCATGTCGCCGGAGGTGTCGCCGCGCGTCTGGAACAGCACCCGCATCATCAGCTGCACCGCGTCATAGCTTTGCGCGGCGGCCATCAGCGAGTCGACATAGTTCTTGCCCGCGTGGCGCTTCAGCCGCGCGATGAACGAGGTGCGGCGCTCGTTGGAGATGTCCTGGATGATGGTCTGGACCATGGCCGTGCCCTCGGCCGCGCCGTTCGAACGCTCGTACACGGTGCGGAACGACAGCGGCCAGGAGCCGTAGAGCGGACCGGTGAACTGGGCCGAGGCACGCGCCTGGGTCAACACCGCGAACTCGGGCCCCACGGTGTAGCCGATCACGACCTCCGCGCCCGCCGCCTTGGCCTCCTGCATCTGCTGGTGGAGTGACTTCACGCCCAGGTCGAAGCGCGCCACGTACACCGGCGACAGCTTGTGCTCGCCCAGGAAGTTCTCGACGTCCTTGAACCCGCCTTCGCCGTAGCCGGTCTTGTCGGCAAAGATGGCCACCTTCTTCAGGCCTCGGCGCACGGCCTCGTCCACCAGGAAGCTGGCCTGCAGGGTGTCGCGGGCCGACATGCGGAAGATGTAGCTGGCGGACGGCGGGTAGGTGCTCGTCACGGCGGTCCCGGCCGACACGGGCACCATCAGCAGGTGCTTGTTGTTCTGGAAGACGTCCAGGGACTTCATCGCCACGCCGGTGTTGCAGAAGCCGACCGTGAAATCGACCTTCTCCTTGAGCACCAGGTCTTCCGACACCCGGCGGCCCTCGTCCGGGTCGGCCTTGTCGTCGCGCAGCACGATTTCGAGCTTGCGGCCCAGGTAGCCCCCGGCCTCGTTGATCTCCTTGACCGCCAGCTCGGCCCCCAGGCGTGCGCTGTTGCCGAAGTCCTGCGAGCCGCCCGTGAAGGGGCAGATGAAGCCCATGCGGAGCGGTTTGCTCTCGGTGGCGGCGGGCGCCGGGGCAGACATCAAGGCCAGGCCGGCGGCTGCCAGCGGCACCAGGGTACGCAGGGTATGAGCACGCACGAAAGAGACTCTCATGAGGTACCGCTCCTTGAAGACAGACGCACAGAACAAAGCTTATATGGCCATATGACTGTTTGTCAGCCGGGGAACCCCTGTGCTGCGGCGTTATTACACGCTGATTCATCCGAGCGGTGTGTGCCCGTTCACATCAATGGGCAAATCCCTCGTCAAGGCGCAGGTAGCGCCATTGCCCAGGCGGCAGATCGCCCAGCGTCACCTGGCCGATCCGCACCCGCTGCAGGCTCACCACCTGCAGGCCGACGGCCTCGCACATGCGCCGGATCTGGCGCTTGCGGCCTTCGCGCAGGACGAAGCGCAGCACGCGGTCCTTTTCCACCCAGTCCACCTGCGCGGGCTTGAGTTCGACCCCGTCCAGCGACAGGCCGTGGTTCAGGCGGGCCAGCCCCTCGTCCGACAGGGCCTGGCCAGGCTGGCTGGGTGCCACCTGCACCAGGTATTCCTTGTCGATCTCGCTGTCCTCGCCGATCAGCTGCTTGGCCACGCGGCCATCCTGCGTCATCACCAGCAGGCCAACGGAGTCCAGGTCCAGCCGGCCCGCCGGCGCCAGGCCGCGGGTGTGCTCGCGCCGGAAGCGGATGCCGGAGCTGTCCTGGCGCCATTGGTTCTCGGGCTTGATCAGCACCCAGGCGGGTTCGTGGCCGTCTTCCGCCTGACCGCTGACGTAGCCGATCGGCTTGTTCAGCAGCACGGTCACCTTGCGCGCCTGCTGGAACTTGGCCGGCGTGTCGACCGTGATCAGCTGGTCCGGTCGCACCCGCGAGCCCAGTTCGTTGACGACCTGGCCGTCCACGCGCACCCAGCCCTTGGCGATCCACTCGTCGGCTTCACGGCGCGAGGCCATGCCCAGCTCGCTCATGCGCTTGGACAGTCGCAGCTCGGGTCCGGCGGGTCGCGTGGGAGGCCGTTGCCCAGGCGGCGGGACGGCTGAGGCGGCCGGGGTCGGGCGCTCGCCGCGGCCGGGCGGGCGCGGGGCTGCGGCACCGTGTGCGGCTGGCTGCGCAGCGGCGGCGGGTCGGGCGCGTGGCGCAAAGGCCGTGTTGCCGCCGCTGGAGGATGGCGGGGCGGGCGGGCGAGGGGTCGCCGCACGCGGCGAAGCCGGTTGTGGGACGGCCGGGCGGGCGCGTGGTGAAAAGGCGGTGTTGCCGGCGGAAGCTGCCGCGGGTGGGCGGGGCGTGCCACCTTCCGGGGGGCGGCCCCGGGGGCGGGATTCCTGCGCTGCCGGGTGCCCGGCGGGTGCCTGTTCACGGGGCGGGCGGCGCTTCGCCTCGCTGCGGTCCGCGTCCCCGCTGGGACGCGCCTTGCGCTGCGCCTCCTTCTCCGCCAGTGTCGGGCGGGGCCGCAGGCTGCTGGCCGTGCCGCGCACAGGGGGGCGGGAGGTGCGCCGGCCGGTGCCGGACGGCTTCTTGGTGAGCTTCAAAGTGGCCATGGGACCCTCGGGAAGCGGCCACTGACGGGCCGGAGTGAAAAAAGAAGACGGGGAGGCTTCAGCGTCCGCGCCAGAACATCTGGTCCAGCTCGCGCAGCGTGATCTGGCGCCAGGTGGGGCGGCCGTGGTTGCACTGGTCGGCGCGCTGGGTGCGCTCCATGTCGCGCAGCAGGGCGTTCATCTCGTCCAGCGTGAGCTGCCGGTTGGCACGCACCGCCCCGTGGCAGGCCATGGAGGCGAGGATCTCGTGGTGTGCCCGCTCGACCACGGCGCTGCCGTCGAACTGGGCCAGCTCGGCCAGCACGCTGCGCGCCAGGGCGACGACGTCGCCGCCGGACAGCGCGGCCGGTTGCGAGCGGACCGCCAGCCGCGTGGGCGACAGCGGTGCGATGTCCAGCCCCAGGTCCTGCAGCTGGCTGGCGTGGGCCTCCACGCAAGCGATCTCTTCCGGGGTGGCCGTGAAGGTGGCGGGGATCAGCAGGGGCTGGGACTCGATGCGCGCCTGGGCCAGGTCGCGCTTCAGGCGCTCGTAGACGATGCGCTCGTGGGCCGCGTGCATGTCCACCACCACCAGGCCCTGGGCATTCTCGGCCAGGATGTAGATGCCCGCGATCTGCGCCACCGCGCGTCCCAGCGGCCACTCGTCCGCATCCCGTGTCGGCTCGGGGACCGGCATGGCCGGGGTCGCCGCGGGCGACAACAACGGCGCTGCGGCGGGCGCAGGCAGCGGCCCGGCGGCCGGCTCGCGGGCATACAGCACGGCGGCCTGCTGTAGGCCAAGGCGGCCCTGGTGCCGCGGCATCGGATGCGTGAAGGTAGGTGTCGGCCAGCTCGTCCCTGGGGCCCGCATTGGCAGCGGCATGGGCTGCTGCAAGGGCGTCGCATCGGCGGGCGCCGTCGATGGGAACAGCTGGTCGGCCGGGGCCGGTCCATCGGGCTGGGAGGGGTCGGGCTGACCGGCACGGGGCACGGCCAGCGCTGCCTCGACGGCGCGGCGCACCGCCTGGTGCACCTCGCGCGAGTCGCGGAACCGCACCTCGATCTTGGTCGGGTGGACGTTGACGTCGACCTTGTCGGGGTGGATGTCGATGAACAGCACGAAGGCCGGCTGCCGGCTGCCGTGCAGCACGTCCTCGTAGGCGGCTCGCACCCCATGCTGGATGAGCTTGTCGCGCACGTAGCGGCCGTTGACGTAGACGTACTGCTGGTCGCTGCGGCTGCGCGCGGCCTCCGGCAGCCCGGCGCGGCCGCGGATGCGCAGCACGCTCAACTCCAGGTGCACCGGCTGGCTCTGGTCGCGGAAATCGGTGTCCAGCACGTCGACCAGCCGCTGGTCGGCCTCGCCGCGGCGCCAGTGCTGGACCAGCTTGCCTTCGTGCCAGACGGCGAACTCCACGTCCGGGCGGGCCAGCGCATGCCGGCGCACGGCCTCGATGCAATGCGCCAGCTCGGTGGCCTCGGTCTTGAGGAACTTGCGCCGCGCGGGCGTGTTGAAGAACAGCTCGCGCACCTCGACGCTGGTGCCCACGCCACGCGCGGCGGCGAGGATCTCGCCCGTGCGGGCGTCGAGCCGGTGGGCGTGCTCGTCATCCGCGGTGCGGCTGGCGATCATGACTTCGGACACCGAGGCGATGGCCGCCAGGGCCTCGCCGCGGAAACCCATGGTGGCGACGTTCTCCAGGTCGGCCAGCGAGCCGATCTTGCTGGTGGCATGGCGGCGCAGGGCCAGGCCGAGGTCGCCGCGCGGGATGCCATGGCCGTCGTCCTCCACCACGATGCTGCGGATGCCGCCGGCGGTGAGCTTGACGGTGAGGTGGCGGGCCCCGGCGTCCAGGGCGTTGTCCACCAGCTCCCGCACCACCGAGGCCGGCCGCTCGATGACCTCGCCGGCGGCGATCTGGCTGATCAGCTCGTCAGGCAGTTCGCGGATGGGGCGCTGCCCCACGGTGGGAGGGGTCAGTGTGTCGGCTTGCATCCGCGGATTTTAGAGGAGAGCCTGTGGATGACCTTGCTTGGGCGCGTCGCCGGCGCCAGGCCGGCCTGTGGGCCTGCAGGATAATGCGCGCCCATGGAGATTGCACATTTTCTGATCGAGCTTGTCCTGCACGTGGACGTGGCGCTGAAGACGTTCGTCACGGCCAACGGGGACTGGATCTACGCCCTGTTGTTTGCCATCGTGTTCGTCGAGACAGGCCTGGTGGTCTTGCCGTTCCTGCCGGGCGACTCCCTGCTGTTCATCGCCGGCACCTTCTGTGGTCTGGGCTTGATGAGCCTGCCCCTGGCCATGGCGCTGCTGGTGATCGCGGCGGTGCTGGGCGACCAGCTCAACTACAGCATCGGCCGCTATTTCGGGCCCAAGGTGTTCCAGTGGGAGCAGTCGCGCTTCTTCAACAAGAAGGCGTTCGATGCCGCCCATGCGTTCTACGAGAAGAATGGGGGCATCACCATCATCCTGGCGCGCTTCATGCCTTTCGTGCGCACCTTCGCGCCGTTCGTCGCCGGGGTGTCCGAGATGAGCCGCCGCAGCTTCACCCTGTTCAACCTGATCGGCGGTGCGCTGTGGGTGGTTGGCCTGATGCTGGCGGGCTACTTGTTCGGCAACATCCCGATGGTCCAGCACAACCTGGAAAAGATCATTTGGGCCCTGGTGATCCTGCCCACGCTGGTGGTGGTGGTCGGTGGCTGGCGGGCCAAGCAGAAAGCCAAGGCCTCCGCGGCCTGAGCAAACAAACACGCCTGCTCAGACCCGCCGCTTGCGTGCCAAGGGCGGGTTCTTGGCGAAGTAGCGCTGGATCCCCGTGGCCAGCGCGCTCACCAGCTGGCCCTGGTACTTCGGGTCGGCCAGCTTGGCTTCCTCCTCGGGGTTCGAGATGAAGGCCGTCTCCACCAGGATCGACGGAATGTCGGGCGCCTTCAGCACCGCGAACCCGGCCTGCTCGACCCGGTCCTTGTGCAGGTCGCCGACCTTGCCGATCTGTCCCAGCACCTCGCTGCCCAGGCGCAGGCTGTCCTTGATCTGCGCGGTCGTGCTCATGTCCAGCAGGGTGTGCAGCACGGTGGCGTCACTGGCCTTGATGTTGACGCCGCCCACCAGGTCGGCGGCGTTCTCCTTGTTGGCCATCCAGCGCGCCGCGGTGCTGGTGGCCGCGCCCTGGCTGAGCGCGAAGACGGAGGCGCCCTTGGCGTGCGGCTTGTAGAACGCATCGGCATGGATCGACACGAACAGGTCGGCCTGTACCTGCCGCGCCTTGTGCACGCGGTCCTGCAGGGGGACGAAGAAGTCGCGGTCGCGCGTCAGCATGGCGCGCATGTTGGGCAGGGCGTTGAGGCGGTCGCGCAGCTGCAGGGCGATCGCCAGGACCACGTCCTTCTCATGCAGCCCGCTGGGCCCGCTGGCCCCCGGGTCTTCACCACCGTGGCCAGGGTCGAGCGCCACGACGATGAGCTTGTCCATGCGGCTTCCCGTGCCCTCGCCGGTCGCCGCGGCAGTGGCCGGCTCGCGCGGCGGGGCCTTGTCCTTCTTCTCCGCCTGGCCGATGAACTCGCCCAGGGCATCGTCCACCGCCTGGGCGGCCTGCCTCTCGGCGTTGGTCTTCTCCTGGACGAGGGCCAGCAGGGGGTCCTGCTCGACCTGGGGGTACAGGTCGAACACCAGCCGGTGCCGGTAGGCGGCCACCGGTTTGATGGCGAACAGCTGCGGGGCCACCGCCTGCTTCAGGTCCACCACCAGGCGCACCACGCGGGGCTGGAACTGGCCCACGCGGATGCCGGCGATGAAGGGGTCCTCCGGCCGTACCTTGCCGACCAGCTCACGCAGGGCGGGGCTCAGCTCCAGGCCGTCGATGTCGACCACCAGCCGCGGCGGGTTGTCGGCCATGAAATGCTGCGCCGACAGCAGGGAGTCGCTCTCCAGGGTGACGCGCGAGTAGTCGGCCGCGGGCCACACGCGCACGGCCACGATCTCGGCGGCGCGGCTGCGCGTGTGCACACCCAGCGCCAGGACCAGGCCGCCCATCGAGCGCAGCGCCGCACGGCGCGTCAGGGAAGCAGCGGGGTGGCTCATGGCGACGACGGTGCGGTGGCAGGAGGAAGCAGGGCGACGCCGAGGGCGCTGCCGGCGTCCCAGCGCACCTCGCGCTGCTCGCCGGCCAGGGGGCGCAGGTGGAGCCGCAGGTCCGGCGTCGGCAGCAGGGCGCGCGCCTTCTCGGCCCATTCCACCAGCTTCAGGCCGGGTGCCGCGAACACGTCACGGAAACCCGCGTCCTCCCATTCCTGGGGATCGTTGAAACGGTAGAAGTCGAAGTGCGACACGGGGGAAGGGGCGGCAGGCAAGTCGTAGGTCTCCATGACGGCATAGGTGGGACTCTTGATGGCCCCTGAGATGCCCAGGGAGCGCAGCAGGTTCCGTGCGAAGGTGGTCTTGCCGGCGCCCAGGTCACCCTGCAGCTCGATGACGGCCTGGTGCAGCAGGTGAGGGGCACAGGCGGCCAGGCGCTGCGCGCTGCGCGTGCAGGCGGCTTCGCTGTCCCAGACCTCGACTCGACTTTCTAGAATGACCAAATGACACCCACTCCTCGTTCGACCCTGGATGCCGCGGCGGTGCTGGACACACTGCGCCGCCGGGGCAGGGCGCTGGGATTTTCACAGATTGGCGTGGCGGGTGTCGACCTGTCCTCGGCCGAGCCCGGCCTGCTGGCCTGGCTGGCCGCCGGTTTCCACGGCGAGATGGACTACATGCAGCGCCACGGGCTGCGGCGCGCCCGGCCTGCCGAGCTGGTGCCCGGCACGGTCAGCGTGGTCACGGCGCGCATGGACTACCTGCCGCGCCACACGCCGCCGGGATGGCAGGCCGTGGAGTGGTCGCGGCTGCGCGACCCGGCGCAGGCCAACATCTCGCTCTATGCCCGTGGGCGCGACTACCACAAGGTGCTGCGCGCCCGGCTGCAGCAGCTGGCCGATCAGCTTGCCCAGGACGTCGGCCCGCTGGGCCACCGCGTCTTCACCGACTCGGCGCCCGTGCTGGAGGTGGAGCTGGCCACGCGCAGCGGCATGGGCTGGCGCGGCAAGCACACCCTGACGCTGCACCGCGAGGCCGGCTCGATGTTCTTCCTGGGCGAGATCTACATCGACATGGCCCTGCCGCCCACGCCCGCGGCCAGCGCCCATTGCGGCCACTGCACCGCCTGCATCGACGTCTGCCCGACGCAGGCCATCGTGGCGCCGTACCGCCTGGACGCCCGGCGCTGCATCTCCTACCTCACCATCGAGCACGCGGGGCCGATCCCCGTCGCGCTGCGGCCGCTGATCGGCAACCGCATCTACGGCTGCGACGACTGCCAGCTGGTGTGTCCCTGGAACAAGTACGCACGGCGCAGCGCCTTGCCCGACTTCGATGCCCGCGAGGACCTGGCCGCGCCGACGCTGCTGGACCTGTGGGCCTGGACCGAGGAGGGCTTCCTGAAGCGCACCGAAGGCAGCCCGATCCGCCGCATCGGCCACCAGCGCTGGCAGCGCAACCTGGCGGTCGCGCTGGGCAATGCCCTGCGCGCGCCCGATGCAGCCGACCGGCCGGAGATGATGCGCGCCGTGCGCGCGGCCCTGTCGGCGCGCCTGCCGCAGGCGGATGCGCTGGTGGCCGAGCACATCACCTGGGCCTTGGCGTCTTCTTGAAACGTCAAAGGGGCCCGGCCTGGTGGCCGCACCCCTTGAAACCCTGGGCAGTTCCCGGGCCTACCGCATGAGGTGCACCAGCCACAGGGTCAGCGGGGGCCAGTACGTCACCACGAGCAGGAAGCCGAGCATGGTCAGCAGCCAGGGCCACACGGCCACCGTGAGCTCGGTGATGCCCATCTTCGTGATGCCCGAGGCCACGTACAGGTTCAGCCCCACTGGCGGGTGGCACATGCCGACCTCCATGTTCACCACCATCATGATCCCGAAGTGCACCGGGTCGATGCCCAGCTTCATGGCCACCGGGAACAGGATCGGCGCCATGATCAGCACGATCGAGGAGGGCTCCATGAAGTTGCCCGCCAGCAGCAGCAGGACGTTGCACACCAGCAGGAAGGTGATGCTGCCCAGGCCCATGCCCACCAGCCAGTCCGCCAGGTGCTGCGGGATCTGCTCGTTGGCCAGCACGAAGCTGAACAGCACCGCGTTGGTGATGATGTAGAGCAGCATCGCGCTCATGTTGGCTGAGCTCAGCAGCACGCGGGGCACGTCCTTCAGGCCCAGGTCCTTGTAGACGAAGACCGCCACGATGAAGGCATACACCGCGCTCACCGCCGCCGCCTCGGTGGGCGTGAAGAAGCCGCCGTAGATGCCGCCCATCACGATGACGATCAGCAGCAGGCCCCAGAAAGAATCGCGGAAGGTCTTGAAGCGGGTGCCCCAGCTGGCCGCCGGCAGGCGCGGGTAGTTGTTCTTGCGCGCCCGCCACCAGGTGGTGACGCCCAGGCAGACCGCCAGGGCAAGGCCTGGCACCACGCCACCCAGGAACATGTCGCCCAGCGAGGTGTTGGTCGAGACCGAGTACATCACCATCACGATCGACGGGGGGATCAGGATCCCCAGCGCGCCCGAGGTGGTGATCACGCCCGCCCCGAAGCGCGGCGGGAACCCGGCCTTCACCATGGCCGGCAGCAGGATCGAGCCGATGGCCACCACCGTGGCGGGCGAGGAACCCGACACCGCGGCGAACAGCGCGCAAGCCACCACGCCGGCCAGGCCCAGGCCACCGTACCAGTGCCCGACCATCGCGCTGGCAAAGTTGATCATGCGTTTGGCCACTCCCCCGTGGGTGAGGAAATTGCCTGCCAGGATGAAGAACGGGATCGCCATGATCTCGAACTTCTCGATGCCCGTGAACAGCTTCAACGCCACCGATTCCACCGGTGTGTTGGTGAAGCCGAAGATGAAGGTCAGCACCGTCAGGCCCAGTGCGATGGAGATGGGCATGCCGGTCAGCATCAGCATGACCAGCAGACCGAAGATGATCAGGCCGTTCATGCTTGGGCCCCCTTGCCGGTGGCTTCGACCTCGTCATCCAGGCCGTCAACGTGGCCATGGTCATGGTGCGGCAACTCGCCGGTGCGCGCGAAGCTCACCGCCACCTGCAGGAAGCGGAAGCACATCAGGCTGGAGCCGAGCGGGATCGCCAGGTAGACCACCCAGGTGGGAATCTCCATGTCGGGCGTGGTGGGCCCTTCGGTCAGGCCGTCCAGGTTGGCTCCGAGCAGGTGGTAGATGGCGTAATGCGCGCCGTTCTCCCACACAAAGGTGGCGCCCAGCGTGGCGATGGTGCCGGTGAACAGCGCGCCGGCGAGCAGACCGAACAGGACGAAGATCTTGCGGTTCTCGTTCTTCATCCGGTTGATCACCACGTCCACGCCCACGTGGATGCCGGTGCGCACGCCATAGGCGGCGCCGAACTTGGCCATCCACACGAAAGCATAGATCGTGGCCTCCTGCACCCAGCCCAGGTTGAGGGAGAGCAGCCAGTCCTGGAATGCACCCAGCTGGTGGATGCCGGACAGGTACCGGTGCAGGACCGCCACGAAGATGATCACCGTGGCGGCGCCCATGAGGGTGGCGATCAGCCACTCCTCGAGATGGTCAAGCCATTTCATGAGACCTCCTTTCGCACCGCATGCCGGCGCGTGGACAGGGAGGGAAGGACCTGGGCCACACGAGCCGCCCTTCCCCTCGACGACAGGAAACTCAGGCGATTGGCTCGGTGCTCAGAGCTTGCCCGGGTCGAAGCCGGTCTCCTTGTAGATCTGCTGGATGGTCTCGGCGCCGATGCGGGACTCCATTTGCTTGTGCACGGGCACCAGGGCCTTCTTCAGTGCCAGGCGCTGCTCGGGCGTGAGGACGTGGACCTCGGTCTTGCCTGAGGCCTTGACCTTGCCCAGGGCATCCTGGTTGTCCTTGAAGGCGTTGTCATTGGCCACCTTGGTGGCCTCTTGCATGGCCTGGTTCAGCTGCGTGCGCACGTCGGCGGGCAGCCCGTCCCAGAACTTCTTGTTGACCACCACCGCATAGCCCAGGTAGCCGTGGTCGGAGACGGTCATGTGCTTTTGCACCTCGTACATCTTCTGGGTGTACAGGTTGGAGTGCGGGTTCTCGGTGCCGTCCACCACCCCGGTGTCCAGCGCCTGGTACACCTCGGAGAAGGCCATCACCTGAGGCAGGGCGCCCAGCGCGCGCATCTGCGCTTCAAGCACCTTCGACGACTGGATGCGCATCTTCACGCCCTTGAAATCCTCGGGCTTGAGCAGCGGCTTGTTGGCCGAGAACGACTTGAAGCCGTTGTCCCAGAAGGCCAGCCCCGAGATGCCCTTGGCATCGAGCTTGCCGAGCAGGTTCTTGCCGATGGCACCCTGGGTGACCTTGTGCAGTTCGTTGTAGTTGTCGAAGATGAAGGGCAGGTCGAATACCTCGAATTCCTTCACGCCCAGCGGCGCGAACTTGGACAGCGAGGGCGCCAGCATCTGCACCGAGCCCAGCTGGAGGGCTTCCATTTCTTCCTTGTCCTTGTACAGCTGGCTGTTAGGGTAAACCTCTACCTTGACCTTGCCGCCCGTCAGCTCGGCGGCCCGCTTGGCGAAGAATTCGGCGGCCTTGCCCTTGGGCGTGTCCGCGGCCACCACATGGCTGAACTTGATCACGATCGGAGACTGCGCCAGGGCCACCAGGGGGGACCCCATCAGGAGGGCGCCGGCACAGACCATGGCGGTTCTGCGGGAGAGGAAGGAAACGGGACGAATCTTCTTCATGGTGACTCCGGTGACTGCGGCTGGATGATTCGTCGAGCCAGATGGGGCGCGACGGCCGGATTTTGTGATACAGCTACCTACAGACCGCTGTGGTCTTCCACATGATCGAAGGCTTTGGCGCGCACTGTCAAGCTGGAGTCGCCCTGATCGACGAGGCGGGCGGGGGAGGGCGCCGTCTGGCGTATGGGAGGGTTGGCGAGGCCGGGCTAAACTGCGCCCCGTTGCCTGCCTGGCTGACCGCCTGGCAGATCGAGATTGTTTGACCGGATCCGCCGCAGACCCGGCGGACCGCACCGAGCCTTCACCATGACTTCTCCCGTGACCAACGAGCACCCCGTGCGCTGGCTGCCTCCCGCCAAGCCGGTTTCCACCGACACCCCCGCAGCCGAACGTGAGGGCGCGCGCTGGCCGCAGCAGGCGATCGAGGACCTGTTCGACCTGCCCTTCAACGACCTGATGTACCGGGCCCAGCAGGTCCACCGCCAGCATTTCGAAGCCAACCAGGTGCAGCTCTCGACGTTGCTGTCGATCAAGACCGGCGGCTGCCCCGAGGACTGCGGCTATTGCCCGCAGTCGGTCCACTACGACACGGGGGTCGAGGCCGGCAAGATGCTGGACGTCGAGGCCGTGCGCGAGGCTGCCGAGGCCGCCAAGGCCCAGGGCGCCTCGCGTTTCTGCATGGGGGCGGCCTGGCGCGCCCCCAAGGACCGCGACATCGACAAGGTGGCCGAGCTGATCGGCGTGGTCAAGGGCCTCGGGCTGGAGACCTGCTGCACCCTGGGCATGCTGAGCGAGACCCAGGCACACACCCTCAAGGCGGCCGGGCTCGACTACTACAACCACAACCTCGACACGGCACCCGAGGCCTACGGCCGCATCATCAGCACGCGCGACTACCAGGACCGCCTCGACACCCTGTCCCGCGTGCGCGAGGCTGGCATGAGCGTGTGCAGCGGTGGCATCGTGGGCATGGGCGAGAGCCGCCGTGAGCGTGCCGGTCTGCTGGCGCAGCTGGCCAACCTTGATCCGCACCCCGAGTCGGTGCCGATCAACAACCTGGTGCAGGTCGAGGGCACCCCGCTGCACGGCACGCAGGCGCTGGACCCGCTGGAGTTCGTGCGCACCATCGCCGTCGCGCGCATCACCATGCCGACGGCGCGAGTGCGCCTGTCGGCCGGTCGCCAGGAGATGAGCGAGGCCGTGCAGGCCCTGTGCTTCCTGGCCGGCGCCAACTCCATCTTCTACGGCGACAAGCTGCTGACCACCGGCAACCCCGACTGGGAGCGCGACCAGCGCCTGTTCGCCAAGCTCGGCCTTGAAGCGGGCTGAGCGGCCTCGCAGTGCGGGTGGTGGACAAGGCAGCAGCTGAAGCAGAAGGTGCATCGATGAAGACGGCGACGGACGATCTGGCGACGCGCAGCCTGCGCAGCGTCTGGCATCCCTGCACGCCCATGAAGCGCGCGCAGGGCACGCCGCCGCTGGCCATCGCGCGAGGCGAGGGGCCCTGGCTGTTCGACACCGCGGGCCGGCGCTATTTCGACGCCATCAGCTCCTGGTGGGTCAACCTCTTCGGTCACGCCGACCCCACCCTGAACGCGGCGCTCAAAGACCAGCTCGACACCCTGCCGCACGTCATGCTGGCCGGCTGCACGCAGGAAAGCGCCGTGCAGGTGGCCGAGAAGCTCTCCGCCCGCACCGGCGGCGTGCTGGGCCACGCCTTCTACGGCAGCGATGGTGCCTCGGCGGTCGAGATCGCCCTGAAGATGAGCTTCCACGCCTGGCGCAACCAGGGCCAGAGCGACAAGCGCGAGTTCATCTGCGTGCAGCACGGCTACCACGGCGAGACCCTGGGGGCACTGTCTGTCACCGACGTGGCCATCTTCCGCGACGCCTACGACCCTCTGCTGATGCGGGCCCATACCGTCGCATCGCCCGACGCCCGCCAGGCCGGCCCCGGCGAGACCCCGGCCGACGTGGCGGCGCGCGCCCTGCGGGCCCTGGACGCGCTGCTGCGCGAACGTGCCGGCCACGTGGCCGCCGTGATCGTCGAGCCCCTGATCCAGTGCGCCGCCGGCATGGCCATGCACGACGCTGCCTATCTGCGCGGCGTGCATGCCCTGTGCCAGCGCTGGGACGTGCACCTGATCGCCGACGAGATCGCGGTGGGCTGCGGCCGCACCGGGCGCTTCTTTGCCTTCGAGCATGCCACCCTGCCTGGCGAGGAACCCCTGTGGCCGGACTTCATCACCTTGTCCAAGGGCATCACGGGCGGCTATTTGCCCCTGTCCGTGGTGCTGAGCCGCGACGAGATCTACCAGGACTTCTGGCACGACGACGCGGCGCGCACCTTCCTGCACTCGCACTCCTACAGCGGCAACGCCCTGGCCTGCCGCGCCGCACAAGCGGTGCTCGAGCGCTTCGAGCGAGAGGACGTCCTGGCCCGCAACGCGGTGCTGGCGGCGCCCCTGGACGCGGCCTGGGAGGGTCTGCGCAGCCATGCCGCCGTGCGCCACGTGCGCCGCTGTGGCATGGTCTGGGCCTTCGATGTCGACACCGACCTGCCCGACTTCGCCGAGCGCTTCCACCAGGCGGGGCGCCTGCGCGAGCTGCTGATCCGGCCCATCGGCCGCACCGTCTACCTGATGCCGCCCTACCTGCTCTCGAGCGGTGACTACGCCTGGCTGGCAGCGCAGACCCTGGCCACCCTGAACGACGTCCTCCCTCACCATGCTGCTTGACCACCTGCGCCAACAACTCGCCGCCCGCGACGCCGAACACGCGCGGCGGCGCCTGCGCGTGTCCACCGGGCCCTGCGCGGTGCACATGCGTGTCCTGCCGGCCGGGGAGGACGCGCCCGAGGCCGTCCCGGCCGAGGTCCTGGCCTTCTGCAACAACGACTACCTTGGCCTGGCCAACCATCCCGAGTTGGTGCGCGCCTGGGCCGAAGGGGCCGAGCGCTACGGCGTGGGCAGCGGGGCGGCGCACCTGGTGAGCGGCCACTCGGCGGCCCATGCGGCGCTCGAGCGCGAGCTGGCCCGCTGGCAGTCACCGCACGTGCCCGGCGCGCGCGCCTTGTCCTTCTCGACCGGCTACATGGCCAACCTGGCCCTGATGACGGCCCTGGGCGCCTCGCGCGAGGCCA
Organism: uncultured Burkholderiales bacterium; assembly: GCA_966252435.1. Taxonomy (GTDB): domain Bacteria; phylum Pseudomonadota; class Gammaproteobacteria; order Burkholderiales; family Burkholderiaceae_C; genus CANHBY01. The sequence goes on from CBINPE010000005.1 coordinate 20,896, forward strand.
CCCTGTTCTGCGACAAGCTCAACCATGCCTCGCTGATCGACGGTGCGCTGCTTGCGGCGGCCAAGGTCCAGCGCTATCCCCATGCCGACCTGGAGCGGCTGGCCTGGCAGCTCGGCGAGTGCGCCACGCCGATCAAGCTGATCGCCACCGACGCGGTCTTCAGCATGGACGGCAGCATCGCGCCCCTGCCTGAGCTGCTGCGCCTGGCCGAGGCGCACGACGCCTGGCTGGTCGTCGACGACGCACACGGCTTCGGCGTGTTGGGCGAACACGGGCAAGGCAGCCTGGCCCACTTCGGGCTGTGCAGCGAGCGTCTCATCTACATGGGCACCCTGGGCAAGGCCGCTGGGGTGGCCGGCGCCTTCGTTGCAGCGCATCCGCTGATCATCGACTGGCTCCTCAACACCGCCCGCAGCTACATCTACACCACGGCCTGCCCGCCGGCCCAGGCTCACGCGCTGCTGTGCAGCCTGCGCCTGATCGGCGGCGAGGAGGGGCAGGCCCGCCGTGCCCAGGTGCATGCCCTGGTGCGCCACCTGCGCGAGGCCCCGGCCGACTGGGCGCACCGCGGCTGGCACTGGGCGCCCGGTGCCGTCACCCCCATCCAGCCCTTGATCGTGGGCGACAACGCCGCCACGCTGGCACTCAGCGCAGCCCTGGAGCGCGCCGGCCTGTGGGTGCCTGCCATCCGCCCGCCGACCGTTCCCCCGGGCACCGCCCGGCTGCGCGTCACGCTGAGCGCCAACCACAGCCGGGCCGACGTCGAGCGGCTCCTGTCCGCCTTGTCGAGCGCTTCCCGCGAGCCTGGCGCGGCCGTGCAGGAGTGAGGGCCACGTGAGAGGTTTGTTCGTCACGGGCACCGACACCGGTGTCGGCAAGACCTGCATCAGCACCGGCCTGCTCGTCGCACTGTCCCGGCAGGGCTGGCGCGTGGCGGGTTTCAAGCCGGTGGCCGCCGGCCTGCCGCAGGGCAGCGACAGGAACGAGGACGTCGCCGCGCTGCAGGCCGCTTCCAGCCAGCCGGTGCTCGCCGAGCACGTCGGGCCGTTCCAGCTGCGCGAAGCCTGTGCGCCGCACATCGCGGCGCAGCTGGAGGGCCGCTGCCTGCCCCGCGAGGGATGGCGTGAACGCGTGCAGGCCCTGGCGCCGCATGCCGATATCGTCGTGGCCGAAGGGGCGGGCGGCTTCTGCGTTCCCCTGAGCGCCGTCGACGATGCCCGCTGGGGCCTGGACGACGTGGCTGCTGCGCTCGGCTGGCCCGTGGTGCTCGTGGTGGGACTGCGCCTGGGCTGCCTGAACCATGCCTTGCTGACGGCGCAGGCGATCGCGGCCCGCGGCCTGCCGCTGGCCGGCTGGGTCGCCAACCGCATCGACCCGGCCATGCCCCACGCCGAGGCCAACCTGGCCAGCCTGCGGGCCTGGCTGCCGGCCCCTTGCTGGGGTGACATCCCCTGGATGGCCGAGACGCCAGCCGCGGCCCAGGTGGCCGACCGACTCGACCCCGCTGCTGTTCGCGCCGCCCTGGCGCCCGGATGACCCGATGACGACTGCGACGCCCCTGTTCGACCCGGCGCTGGCGCTGGCCGATCCCTACCCGGTCTATGCCGCCCTCCAGGCGGCCGGGCCGCTGCACCGCAGCGACGCCTTCTTCGACGGTGCCTGGCTGCTGACGCGCTACGACGACGTCGCGCAGGCCCTCAAGGATGAGCGCCTGTCCGCCCGGCGCACGGGTGGCTGGATCACCCATGCCGGCGAGACCGCACACACGGAGCTGGCCCCGTTCCAGCGGCTGTTTGCGCGCGCCATGCTGTTCGTCGATGCGCCCGACCACGCACGCCTTCGCCAGGTGCTCGCCGCTGGCTTTCGGCCCTCGGTGTGGCAGGCCCTGGCCGAAGACATTGCGCGGGACGTGGAAGCTGCCCTGGACACGGTGCCGCCCGGCCAGCCCTTCGATTTCATGCAGACCATTGCACGGCCCATCCCGGCCCGCGTCGTGGCCCGCCTGATGGGGCTGGAGTACGTCCAGACCGACGACTTCATCACCTGGTCCGACGACATCGCCGCCTTCATCGGCCACCCCGCGCCCGACCTGGCCCTTGGCCGCCGCGCCCAGCGCAGCGCCCTGGCGATGGCGGCGGTGTTCCAGCGCGAACTTGTCCGCCGCCGCCGGGATGCGCCCGGCGGGGAGGCTGAGGCTGCCGACTGGACCGGCCTGTTGCTGCGTGCCGAGGCGCAGGGCCGCATCGAATCCACCGAGGAGCTCCTGGCGCAGTGCGTGATGCTGCTGTTCGCCGGCCATGAGACCACGCGCCACCTGCTGGGCAACGGCATGCACGCGCTGGCGACCCAGCCCGGTGCCTGGGAACAGCTCCAGCGCGACCCCGGCCTGCTGCCAGGCGCGCTGCGCGAGATGCTGCGCTTCGACAGCCCGGTGCAGTACAGCGGCCGTCGCGTGGCCGAGACCTTTTCCCTGCATGGCCACACCCTGGCGCGCGGCGACCTGGTCATCACCCTGATCGGTGCCGCCAACCGCGACCCGGCGGTCTACAGCAACCCTCACACCCTGCGCCTCGACCGCAAGGAGGCGGCCCACCTGTCGTTCGGCACTGGCCCCCATGTCTGCATCGGTGCGGCCCTGACCTACCTGGAAGCCCAGGCGGTGCTGGGCGTGCTGCTGCGCCGCTGGCCGCAGGCGCCGCGCCTGGCGGGCTCGCCGCAGCGCAGCGGCAACCTGCTCTACCGCGGCTTCGAGCGCTTGCCCTTGCTCGCCTGAAAAGCCGGGGCAGACCTCATTTGAGCACCCCGAACAGGTTGTTGAAGTCGTCCGTCCACAGACGCAGCCCTGCGATCCGCTGCACCGGCGAGGTGGCCTCCTTGATGGCGGGCTGCTGCAGCCGCGCGGCGCTGCGGCTGACCAGCATCCAGTCGGTGCGCCGCAGGTCGGAGTCCGCGGCCTCATCGTGCACGAAGGCGACGTGCAGGTCCTTCGACAAGGCGATCTTCTCCACCACGGGGGGCAGGTTCAGGAAGCGGTTGGTCACATGGAACGCCACCACGCCTTCCGGCTGCACGTGCCGCAGGTAGACGTCCATTGCTTCCGCGGTGATGAGGTGGATCGGCACCGAGTCGCCCGAGAACGCATCCACGGCCAGCACGTCGAATGCCTGCGGCGCTTCCCGCTCCATGGCCAGCCGCGCGTCGCCGAGCACCCGCTCGATCTGTGCGGCGCTGTCCTTCAGGAAGCTGAACTCGCGGTCTGCCAGTTCGAACACGTGTGGGTTGATCTCATAGATGCGGTAGACGTCCCCTGGGCGCCCGTAGGTTGCCAGCGTCCCTGCGCCCAGCCCGATCAGGCCCACGCGTCGCGGTCCTGGGGGGGCCGTGGCCAGCGCCCGCCCGATGCCCGAGGTCGGACCATAGTAGGTGGTCGGCTCGCGGCGGCGGTGCTCGGCCAGGTACTGCTCGCCGTGTTTGACCGAACCGTGGTACAGCTGGCGCACGCTGTCGTCGGGATGCTGCGCGTCCAGGCTGTCCAGCGAGATGAGCGTGCCGTAGAAGTTGCGCATCATCTGCCGTGCATCGCTCATATCGCTGCGCACCTGCATCCACAGGAACACCCCGCACAAGCCTGCCAGGGCCGCGCTGCCTGCCATGAGTGGCCAGTGCCTGCGGAAGACAGCCACACCCAGCAGGGCGGTCAGCACCAGCCCGATGCCGAGCTCATAGTAGGCCGGCAGCACCTGGGGCGCGACCAGGCCCACGGCGATGCCGCCGAGCGCGCCGCCCAGCGACAGCATCAGGTAGAACCGCGTGAGGTAGCGCGGCCCTGGCCGCATGCGCGCCATCTCCCCGTGAAGAAACATGCACAGCACGAACAGGCCGACCACGTACAAGGGCAGGGCGGTCTTGACGTTCGAGCCGAGGCTGTCCTGCAAGCCGAAGGCGCACAGGCCCAGTGCCACCGCCGTGGCGGGCAGGGCGATGCCGCGGCGGTACCAGCGGTCGCTTTCGAAAGTCAGCACGAACGACAGCAGGTAGACCGACAGCGGCAGCACCCACAGGAAGGGGATGGCCGCCACGTTCTGCGTGATGTGGTTGGTGATGGCCAGCAGCAGCCAGGATCCGAGCGCCGGCAGGCCGAGCCACACGAGGTAGGTGCCCGCCGCGGGTGCCGGCTGGGTGTCATCCACGGGGCCAGGCGACGGCGCAGCGGTGCTCGCGATGGGCCCCCCGGCCTGGCGCGCGGCATACACGCTGGCGCCTGCACACAGCAGCACGAAAACGGCATAGCCGATGGACCAGCCCCGGGCCTGCTCCAGCAAGGCGGTGCGCGGCTCGATCAGAACCGGATAGGCCAACAGGGAGGCCAGCGAGGCCAGGTTGGACAGCGAGAAATAGCGGTACACCTGCTGCCCCCAGGGGGTGCGCGCCAGCCATGACTGCACCAGCGGGCCGGTGGTGGACAGCAGGAAATAGGGCAGGCCGATGGTGGTCAGAAGCAGGCCCAGGATCCACAGCGTCGGGTCTTCCGTGCCGCTGGGTTTCCAGCGCGGGTTGGTGACGATGGGCAGGAAGGACAGGCTCAGCAACAGCAACAGGATGTGCACGCGGGCCTGCATGCGGGCGGACAGGCGGGTGATCCAGTCCGAGTAGGCGTAGCCGGCGAGCAGCACCACCTGGAAGAACACCATGCAGATGGACCACACGGCGGCCGATCCACCAAACCACGGCAGAATTTGCTTGGCGATCAGCGGTTGGACAAGGAACAACAAGAATGCACTGCTAAAGATCGTACCTGCGAACAAACTCTTGAGGACAGTGGGGTTCATTGCATCCAGGGGCAGAGTGAACCGCAAAGGATATCTGAGCGGCCAGCGTGCGCAGCGGGCGTCTCAAAAGGGCGACAGCCACTTCACCCACAGCGGCACGCTCAGCAGACCGAGCACCGTGGACGAGGTCACCAGGCCGGCCACGAAGCCCGCCTGCCCGCCCATGCGCGAGGCCAGCACGTAGGCGCTGCTGGCCGTGGGCAGTGCGGCGAACGCCACGGCCAGCTGCTGCTGCGGGGCAGGCAGTCCCACCTGCGATGCCACAACCCAGGCCACCAGGGGCAGCAGCACATGCCGAATCCCCAGCAGTGCACAGGCCAGTCGTGGCGCTGCGCTCAGGCCCTGCAGCGTCAGGCTGGCGCCCACCGCCATCAGGCCCAGCGACAGGGAGGCCTGTCCGACGCGCTGCAGGGTGACACCGATCACCTGGGGCAAGAGGAGCCCCAGGCTGTTGCACAGCAGGCCGGACAGCGTGGCAAGGATGAGCGGATTGCGCAACAACTCCCGCAGGAAAGGCTGGCTGTTCTGCCGTGCCAGCGGCCACACGGCCGCGACATTGCAAAGCGGCACGCATACGCCGACGACCAGCGCCATGGTGGCTTGCCCAGCCGCGCCTCCAAGCCGCTCGGACACGGCCAGGGCGATGAACGAATTGAAACGAAAAGCCACCTGGGCGCCGGAGGCATGGGTGAGGGCGGAGACACCAGGCAGGAACCTCAGCGCGGAGGCCACGGCGATGCCCGTTCCGATCGTGGCCAGGGCCACCAGGACCAGGCCGCCCATCTCACTGACGTGCATGGGCGCACGCAGCACCGAGGTGAAAAGCAGGATGGGGAACAGCAGGTAGTACACCAGCCGCTCGACGGCGTTCCAGAGATCACGGTCCAGGGGAGAAAAGCGGCACAGCGCAAATCCCAGGCCGATCAGCAGGCAATCAGGCAGAAGCAGCAGGGCGTCGGACATGGTCCGGCCAGTGTGCCCCAACAAGAAATGGCCAAAAAAACAAGGCGCCCGTGCGGGCACCTTGGTGGAGATGAAAGAGGAATAAAGGGAGGGATCAGCGGCGCTGATCGAACTTCAGGGCCCGGGCCAGACTGCGGCGGTCGCTGCCGATGGCGGCAATGTAGAAGGGCTCCAGCTTGTGTCCTTTGTCCTGGGCCAGACCCAGGCGCTGGGGCATGTCGTCTTTGGGCGACTGGTGGGTACCGTTCAGTTTTTTCATGACCAAGGCCTTCATAGCGTTCACTTGAGGAAGAGTCAAAAGATCTGGTCTGATAACGTGGGTACGCCGGAAACGGATGACGAACTTGCAAAAGAATTTTTCATGTCTTCAGACGGGCCGTGCAGCGTGGAACCAGCGCCCGCTTTCCGCCGAAGCGTGACAATTTTGGGGATTTTGGCGCCCGGCATGTAACGATTTGTACGCCGTCCGGGCTTCCCGCCCGGTGCTCAGATCAGCGGCACGATCAACAGGGCCACGATGTTGATGATCTTGATCAGCGGATTGATGGCCGGGCCGGCGGTGTCCTTGTAGGGATCGCCGACCGTGTCGCCGGTGACCGCCGCCTTGTGGGCATCCGACCCTTTGCCGCCATGATGCCCGTCCTCGATGTATTTCTTGGCGTTGTCCCAGGCGCCGCCGCCTGTGCACATCGAGATGGCCACGAACAGGCCCGTCACGATGGTGCCCATGAGCAGGCCGCCGAGGGCCGCGGGCCCCAGTGCCAAGCCCACCAGGATGGGCACCACCACCGGCAGCAGGCTGGGAACCACCATTTCCTTGATGGCGGCCGTGGTGAGCATGTCAACCGCCGCGCCGTATTCCGGCTTGCCGCTGCCGTCCATGATGCCCTTGATGTCGCGGAACTGGCGTCGCACCTCCTCGACCACCGAGCCTGCGGCCCGTCCCACGGCTTCCATGGCCATGGCGCCGAAGAGGTAGGGGATGAGCCCCCCGACGAACAGGCCGATGATCACCAGGTGATTGGACAGATCGAAGCTCACGTGGAGGTTGCGGGCCTCCAGCGCGTGCGTGTAGTCGGCGAACAGCACCAGCGCCGCCAGGCCGGCCGAACCGATGGCGTAGCCCTTGGTCACCGCCTTGGTGGTGTTGCCCACGGCATCCAGGGGATCGGTCACATCGCGCACGCTGGCGGGCAGTTCGGCCATCTCCGCGATGCCTCCCGCGTTGTCGGTGATTGGGCCATAGGCATCCAGGGCCACCACGATGCCCGCCATGCTGAGCATGGAGGTGGCCGCGATGGCGATGCCGTACAGCCCCCCCAGCAGGTAGGCCACCCAGATCGCCGCGCACACGAAGATCACCGGCCATGCCGTTGAGCGCATGGACACGCCGAGCCCGGCGATGACGTTGGTGCCGTGGCCGGTGGTGGAAGCCTGGGCCACATGCTGCACCGGGGGGTAGTTGGTGCCGGTGTAGTACTCGGTGATCCACACCATGGCCGCGGTGAGCACGAGGCCCACGGTGCAGGCGCCGAACAGGCGCCACTGCGTCTGGGCGCCAAGGGCGTCATCGGGCATGACATAGCGGGTGATGAAAAAGAAGCCGATCAGCGAGACCACGCCCGAGACCACAAGTCCCCGGTACAGCGCCGGCATCACGTTCTTCATGCCCGCCGAGGCCTTCACCATGCTGCAGCCGAGGATGGAGGCGAGGATCGAGAACCCGCCGAGCATCAATGGATAGATCGCTGCCGCGGCGGGTGAGGAGGCCACCAGCGTCACGCCCAGCGTCACGGTGGCGATCAGCGTCACGGCATAGGTTTCGAACAGGTCGGCGGCCATGCCCGCGCAATCGCCCACGTTGTCACCCACGTTGTCGGCGATGACGGCCGGGTTGCGCGGATCGTCCTCCGGAATTCCCGCCTCGACCTTGCCCACCAGGTCGGCGCCGACGTCCGCCCCTTTCGTGAAGATGCCCCCGCCCAGCCGTGCAAAGATGGAGATGAGCGAGGCGCCGAAGGCGAATCCCAGCAGCGGCTTCAGGGCCACGACGAGTTCCTTGCCCGCCATCAGGCTGGTCTGCGTCAGGACCAGGAAGAACAGTCCCACACCGAGCAGGCCCAGCCCGACGACCAGCATGCCCGTGATGGCGCCCCCCTTGAATGCGACGTTCAAGGCAGGTGCGATGCCCTGCGTGGCTGCCTGGGCTGTGCGCACGTTGGCTCGCACGGACACGTTCATGCCGATGAAGCCGCAAGCGCCCGACAGGACGGCGCCAAGCACGAAGCCCCCTGCCGTCAGGGGCGTGATGAAGTAGCCGAGCAGCAGGGCCAGGATGATGCCCACCAGGGCGATGGTCTTGTACTGCCGGGCGAGGTAGGCAGCCGCGCCTTGCTGGACGGCCAAGGCGATGGCCTGCATGCGGGGATTGCCGTCACTCTGGCGCAGGATCCAGGCCCGCTGCACAAAGCCATACAGGACGGCCGCAAGGCCGCAGGCGAGGGCGAAATAAAGCGCTTGCTGAGTGCTGATCAAGAGAATCTCCTTCCGTATTGCAGGTTGTTGATCTCTGGCCCACACAACGCACATGCTGTGGCGACAGGGCAGCCGGTCTCAAGGCTGCGCGCCATGCTACGAGAAGGCTCCAGGCATGGCAATGTTGGCAGTTGGCGCTGTAATGCCAAACGGTGCGGTTCAGCTGGCGGATAAACTCCGGGTTTTCCCCGAATCACCTTCACTCACACACCATGAGCCTGCACAACGTCACCCCTGGCAAGAACGCGCCCGAACAGTTCAACGTGATCATCGAGATCCCGATGAACGCCGACCCCATCAAGTACGAGGTGGACAAGGACAGCGGTGCCATGTTCGTCGATCGCTTCATGAGCACAGCCATGCACTATCCCTGCAACTATGGCTACATCCCCCAGACGCTGGCCGATGATGGTGACCCGGTGGACGTGCTGGTGATCACGCCCTTTCCGCTGGTCCCGGGTGTGGTCGTGACCTGCCGCCCGCTCGGCATGCTCAACATGGACGACGAGGCTGGCGGTGACGCCAAGCTGCTCGCGGTGCCGATCGACAAGATCCTGTCCATCTACACGCATTGGCAAAAGCCCGAAGACCTCAATGAGCTGCGCCTCAAGCAGATCCAGCACTTCTTCGAACACTACAAGGATCTCGAACCTGGCAAGTGGGTCAAAGTCAAGGGCTGGGAAGGCCCGGAGGCTGCCCGCCGCGAGGTGAGCAAAGGGATTGCGGCCTACGCCAACAAGTCCTGATCCAACGGGTCGCGTGGCTGGCGCGCAGCCGGTGCCTTGAAGGGCTGGTGCGCGTTCAATTCCTGGACGTGCGCCTGGGTCCAGTCGCTTTCCTGCTGCAGGTAGCCCGCGACAGCCTGGGCAAATTCCGGGTGCGCGAGCCAGTGGGCCGACCATGTCACCACCGGCAGCAAGCCGCGGGCCATCTTGTGCTCGCCTTGGGCGCCGCCTTCGAAACGCTGGAACCCATGCGCGATGCACCATTCCAAGGGCTGGTAATAGCAGGCCTCGAAGTGCAGACACGACACGGCTGAGAGGCTTCCCCAATAGCGTCCAAAGGCGGTTCGGCGTGCTTCATCGATGCACACCAGGGAAGCCGCGATGCGCTGCCCTTGCTGATAAGCCGTGAACATCAGCCAGTTCTCTGGCATGCGGCGCGACAGTTCGGCAAAGAACTCACGGTTCAAGTAGGGCGTTGAGCGATGCTCCCGATAGGTCGTGGTGTAGCAGCGATGGAAGAAGTCCCAGGCGGCTTCATCGATCTGGGTCCCGCGCGCCGTCTCGAACGCCACCCCCGCCTCCTGCACTCGGCGGCGTTCCTGCTGGATTTTCTTGCGCTTGTCTCGTTGCAGATCAGCCAGGAAGTCAGCGAAATCTCCATAGGGCTGCGGTGATCGGTTCAGCCAGTGGAACTGGACTGTCTGGCGCATCAACCACCCGGCCTGCCGGGCGGCAAGCTGGTCCTCCTCGTCCAGGAAAAGCAGGTGGGCGGAAGACAGGTGGTGCTGTCGTGCCAGCGCGGTCATGGCCTGCAGCAGGAGGCCGCGGGCGGTGGCGTCCCGGCCCAGCAGGCGGGGGCCCGTGACAGGGGTGAAGGGAATGGCTCCCAGCAGTTTCGGGTAGTAGCGCAAGCCACTGCGGGCATGGGCGTCGGCCCAGGCCCAGTCGAAGACATACTCCCCATAGGAATGGCTTTTCACATAGACCAGGCAGGCAGCCCGCAGTGCCTTGCCCTGGTAGACGGCGAAGACCAGAGGCTGCCATCCCGTGGTCGGTGTGGCGCAGCCGGTTGTGTGCAAGGCCTGCGCGTACGCATGGGTGGTGAAGGGAGAGGCTGTGAGGCGCTCGCCAGCAAGCTCATCCCACCGCGCCGGGTCGATATCCGCGAGATCGTCATGCACGCGAATGACATAATCGTTCTCGGTCTGTCTACTTTTTTCCAGCATCTTTGGAGTGCGCCATGAAACTCATTACCGCGATTGTGAAACCATTCAAATTGGAAGAGGTTCGTGAAGCCCTGGCCGAAGTGGGTGTCACTGGTCTGACAGTGACGGAGGTCAAGGGGTTCGGGCGTCAGAAGGGCCACACCGAGCTCTACCGTGGCGCCGAATACGTCGTGGATTTCCTGCCGAAGGTCAAGGTGGAGGTGGCAGTGAAGGACGCAGATGTCGAGCGTTGCATTGACGCCGTCGTCAAGGCGGCTAAGACCGGCAAGATCGGGGATGGCAAGATTTTTGTGACGGCGATCGAGCAGGTCATCCGCATCCGGACGGGCGAAACGGACGACGCGGCAGTTTGAGAAGGCCAGGCCCCAGCGGGGCCTCGTTCAGGGCCCGAAGCGGGCCCACAGGGCGGTGCTCCAGATGCCGAGGGCCAAGATGACCATCAGGAGCACGCATGCGCTCCCTAGATCCTTCGCGCGTTTCGACAGCTCGTGCAACTCAAGCGAAACGCGGTCGACCACGGCCTCGATGGCGGAGTTCAGCAACTCGGCTGCCATGACAGCGATGACGGAGCCGGCCAGCAAGGCGACCTCGACCCAGCTTTGGCCGACCCAGAAGGCGGCAGGAAGGAGCACGAGCGCAAGCCAGGCTTCAAGCCGAAAAGCTTTCTCGTGCCGATAGGCCGCACAGAGCCCTTCGATGGAGTAACCCAGGGCGTGCCAGAGGCGATTCAAGCCCGTGCGTGTCTTGTGGGGATGGCCGGAGGCAGGGGAAGCACTCAATGGAGCCTCAGCGAGGGGGGTGGTGCAGCACCAGTTGCGTACCGCACCAGGCATCGTGCCAGAACTGGTGCCGTGGGTGTACCAGCGCCGAGGCAGCGTAGAGCACGATGCCCACGCACACGGCGCCCAAAGTTTCCCAACGGCTCCAGCCCATGGCCCAGGCCAAGGCAACAGCCGGGGCTACCCACACCCAGCTGAGCACGTAGCGCAGGAGTGCACGCTGTTGGGTCAGCAACTGACCTTGCGCCGTGACCAGCTTGATGTGCCAAGTCTGCATTGGCAGCGTTTGTCCTTTCTTGGACCAACACCAGGTGAAGTAGATGCCATAGATGGCGAACGTGAAAACCCGCAGGGACGTTTCGCTTTGCAGTGGATGGTGCTGCCCGCTGAGTGCAAAAAACAGCGCTCCCAGGGCGCCAGGAATCAAGCCAATGCCGAACAGGATCAGCCCCTCGTAAAGGAAGCAGGCCATGCGCCGCCACAGGGTGGGCGCATCCTGCCTTGCTACCGACGAATTCATCGGTTGAGCGAGGAAGGCTCAGGCGTCGCCGGGGGTGTGACCAGTGCCGCACTGGCGCGGGGCAGTGCAGGAACGGCCGCGATCTTGGGCATTCCCGCAGGCTGGTGCGCTGGCGGCTGAGGGCGGGATGAGATCAGGGTGGTGGTGGCACCAGGCTGGGCTTGCAGGACCGACGGGGCAATCCGTTTCGGCAGGGCAGTAGGAGCGGGTGTGGTGTTGATCTTGCTGGTGGCAGCTTGGTCATTGACGAAGAAAGTGGCCCGTGCACCGCGGACCGGTGTGCTGACGGAACTGGTTGCACTCGGGGGCACGGCGCGGGCAGCCAGTTGTCGCTTTTCATCGGCTGACAACTCGTTGTAGCGCTTCCACTGTTCCGAGCGAACCTCGGCAGAGACCTGCCGCGCCTCCTGAAAGTGCAGGCGGGCTTGACCGCGCTCAACGGGTGTGAGCCGGGCCCAATCCGCCATTCGTTCCTGGATGCGTTCACGCTCGGGCCGCTCCATGGAGGCCATGCGTTTTGCCACGCCGACCCACTTCTCCTTTGTGCTGGACGAGAGGCTGGCCCACTGAGGCTGCAACGGGGCCAGGGCGGTACGGTACTGGGGGCTCAAGCTCGACCAGGGCAGGCCTTCCTCAACCACAGGGGCGCTGGCTGCCCGAACTTCCTGGGCGTTCAGAATGCCCTGGGACTGCAGCGCACTTGCAAGGACAAGTCCCCACAGCGTCAGCCGGGCAGTGGATTTTTTTTTCATGCGCCACCTCCTCACTGGGTTTGAGGGGGAAGTTTCAGGAATTCAACGAAGCCGGCATCGCTGTAGGCGTCGGGCGGCAGATCGTCCGCCAACAAGACGGCATCCACGTCAGCAGCGGCAGAAACCTGTGATTGGCGGTGTTCATGTTGAATCAAGTATAGGCCGATCGCCAACACCAGCAGAGGCAACCAGGCAGCCCAGCGGGACCAACGTGAACCGGTGGGGCCGCCTTTCAGCACCAAGGAGGAACCCTGGTGCTGCCAGTCCGTGGCTGCCTGGGTTTCAGGACGATGCGCGCGCAACGCGGACTCGCGTGCGACGCGCAACCGCTCGGTGATGTCATGAGGGAGCTGCTGAGTGGATTCCGAGAGCACGCCTGCCAGCTTCAGCGCCAGCCGGCCTTCCAGGGTTTCGACAGAAAGTTGTGTATGTTTCTTCATGACCGTGCTCACAATCTCAGACCCAGGTGCCCCAAACCTTTTGCCAAGGCCCGGATGGCCCTTGAGCAATGAGTCTTGACGCTTCCTTCTGAGCAGCCCATGGCCTGAGCCGTCTCGGCGACGTCAAGTTCTTCCCAGTAACGCAACAAGAACGCTTCCCGTTGACGATCCGGTAGTTCTTTCAGCTTTTCTTCAATCAAAAGCAAGATTTGTGCGCGGGAGGTTGCGTCAGCAGCGCTTTCCGTGGCATGAGATTCTGTCAGGACCTCCAAAGTTTCAAGGAGGTCGAATTCGCCGTCTTGGTCGGCTGTGTCGAAATCCCCGAAATTCACCACCACCGACTGCCGCACCTTTTTGCGACGGAACCAGTCCATGGTGGTGTTGGACAGGATTCTGTGGAAGAGCAGGGGAAGCTCAGACGCTGGGCGTTCGCCGTAGCTCTGCGCCAGCTTGATCATGGTGTCCTGAACGATGTCCAGCGCCGCGTCTTCATCCCGGACGGCAAAAACGGTGCGCTTGAAGGCACGCTTCTCGACGCTTTTCAGGAAGTCGGAAAGTTCTTTGTCAGAAGCCAAGTCGGGAACGCCTTCACGCCAAAGCGTTGAAAAATGGAGGCGAATTATGTCATCCGTTGCGGCCAACCATGGCTGGGGCGCAACAGTGCCATAATCCCCGGTTGCACAACAGTTGGTCACAAACAGGGGTTGAACGCTGGCCCTGTGGTTTTTGGCCGCGCAGGTACCGGACTCACTTCAAGAGAGTGGGGGAAGGTGCACCAATGGTTTTTCGTTAGAGAAATTCACAAAGGTTCCAAATGAACATGTCTGCCGCGGATGTCAAGGGCGTTGCGACGCCATCATTCCCTCATCCTTCTTCCTCGGAGCTCAATGGCTCCGAAATCCTCATTCGCTGCCTGCAGCAAGAAGGCGTCAAGTACTTGTGGGGCTACCCCGGTGGGGCCGTGCTCTACATCTACGACGCGCTCTACAAGCAGGACTTCATCCACCACGTCCTCGTTCGCCATGAGCAGGCGGCCGTTCACGCTGCCGATGGATATGCCCGTGCCACTGGCGAGGTCGGGGTTGCGCTGGTTACTTCCGGTCCGGGCGTCACGAATGCCATTACAGGCATTGCAACGGCCTACATGGACTCCATTCCCATGGTGATCCTGACAGGACAGGTGCCCACGCCAGCCATCGGGCTGGACGCATTCCAGGAGTGCGACACGGTGGGCATCACGCGGCCTATCGTCAAGCACAACTTCCTGGTCAAGGACGTCAAGGACCTCGCCGTGACGCTCAAGAAGGCCTTCCACATCGCTCGCACGGGGCGTCCGGGGCCGGTGGTCGTCGACATCCCCAAGGATGTGTCCGTGGCGCGGACCGCTTTTCATTACCCCGCCACGGTGGAGATGCGCTCCTACAGTCCGGTGCGCAAGGGGCATGGCGGCCAGATTCGCAAGGCTGTCCAGTTGCTGCTGTCCGCCCAACGGCCCTACATCTACACCGGTGGGGGGGTGATCCTGGGCAATGCCTCTGAGGAGTTGCGTGAACTCGTCAACTTGCTCGGCTACCCCTGCACGAACACCCTGATGGGGCTCGGTGCTTTCCCCGCCAGCGACCCGAAGTTCCTTGGCATGCTGGGGATGCACGGCACCTACGAAGCCAACATGACCATGCAGCATTGCGATGTGCTGCTGGCTGTCGGGGCCCGTTTCGACGACCGGGTGATCGGTAACCCACGGCATTTCGCCTCCGTCCAGCGCAAGATCATCCACATCGACATCGACCCTTCGTCGATCTCCAAGCGGGTCAAGGTGGACATCCCCATCGTGGGAGACGTCAAGGAAGTTCTCCAGGAGTTGATCGCCCAGATCCGTGAGGCCAAGCAAGGGCGTGGGGCCGAGTCCCTGTCGGCCTGGTGGCAGCAGATCACCCAGTGGCGCCAGCGCGAATGCCTGAGCTACAAACCCAGTTCGGAAGTGATCAAGCCGCAGTTCGTCGTGGAAAAGCTCTGGGAGCTGACCCGCAACTCGGATGCCTACATCACCTCGGACGTGGGGCAGCACCAGATGTGGGCCGCCCAGTTCTACCGCTTCGACCAGCCACGGCGCTGGATCAATTCGGGTGGGCTGGGGACGATGGGGGTCGGGTTGCCCTATGCCATGGGCATCAAGATGGCCAAGCCGGAGGCGGATGTCTTCTGCATCACGGGCGAGGGCTCGATCCAGATGTGCATCCAGGAACTGTCGACCTGCCTGCAGTACAAGACGCCCGTCAAGGTTCTCTCCCTCAACAACCGCTACCTCGGCATGGTGCGGCAGTGGCAAGAGTTGGACTACGAGGGGCGCTATGCGCACAGCTACATGGATGCGCTGCCGGACTTCGTGAAGCTGGCCGAGGCCTATGGCCATGTGGGGCTGAAGGTCGAGAATCCGGCCGATGTGGAAGGGGCCTTGCGAGAGGCGATCCGCCTCAAGGACCGAACCGTTTTCCTGGACATTCGCACCGACCCGACCGAGAACGTCTGGCCCATGGTCCAGGCGGGGAAAGGCATCTCCGAAATGCTGCTGGGGTCGGAGGACCTCTAGCCAGGGAGACCCTTTGCAAGGCGCATGGCCGTGAGACTGCGGCCAGTCTTGGTCCCTTTACGGTTTATCCATCTAGGCCATCAACATGAAACACATCATTGCATTGCTCCTGGAGAACGAGCCTGGCGCCCTGTCGCGGGTGGTGGGCCTGTTCTCGGCACGGGGCTACAACATCGAAAGCCTGACCGTGGCGCCGACCGAGGACGCCTCGCTGTCGCGCATGACCATCGTGACACGCGGGTCCGACGATGTGATCGAGCAAATCACCAAGCACCTCAACCGCCTGATCGAAGTCGTGAAGGTGGTCGATTTGACGGAAGCGGCATTCACCGAGCGCGAACTCATGCTGATGAAAGTTCGCGCGGTGGGCAAGGAGCGCGAAGAAATGAAGCGCATGGCCGACATTTTTCGTGGTCGCATCATCGACGTGACGGAGAAAAGCTACACCATCGAACTGACCGGTGATGCCTCCAAGCTCGACGCTTTTATCGAAGCGGTTGATCGCACCGCCATCCTGGAGACCGTTCGCACGGGCACCAGTGGCATCGGACGAGGTGAGCGCATCTTGCGCGTGTGAGTGGATCGAGCAATCACGCATCAATCCAAAATCAAATCATTCAAGGAACTGGAGAAAAAGATGAAGGTTTATTACGACAAGGACGCGGACCTGAGCCTGATCAAGGGCAAGAACGTGACCATCCTGGGCTATGGCTCGCAAGGCCATGCGCATGCCCAGAACCTCAATGACAGTGGCGTGCGCGTGACGGTCGGTCTGCGCAAGGGCGGTGCCTCCTGGACCAAGGCCGAGAAGGCTGGACTGAAGGTCGCCGAGATCGCGGACGCGGTGAAGGCCGCTGACGTGGTGATGATCCTGCTGCCCGACGAGCAGATCGCCAGCGTCTACCAGAACGACGTGGAACCCCACATCAAGCAGGGCGCCTCGCTGGCCTTTGCGCACGGCTTCAACGTGCACTACGGCCAGGTCGTGCCGCGCGCCGACCTGGACGTGTGGATGGTCGCTCCCAAGGCTCCTGGCCACACGGTGCGTGCCACCTATTCGCAAGGTGGTGGTGTGCCGCACCTGATCGCCGTGTACAGCGACAAGACCGGTAAGGCGCGTGACCTGGCCCTGAGCTACGCTGCGGCCAATGGCGGCGGCAAGGCCGGTGTCATCGAGACCACCTTCCGCGAAGAGACCGAGACCGACCTGTTCGGTGAGCAGGCCGTGCTGTGCGGTGGTGCCGTGGAGCTGATCAAGGCTGGTTTCGAGACTCTGACCGAAGCAGGCTATGCACCCGAGATGGCCTACTTCGAATGCTTGCATGAACTCAAGCTCATCGTCGACCTGATCTACGAGGGCGGCATCGCCAACATGAACTACTCGATCTCCAACAATGCGGAGTACGGGGAGTACGTGACGGGTCCGCGCGTGGTGACCGAAGACACCAAGAACGCCATGCGTCAGTGCCTCAAGGACATCCAGACCGGCGAGTACGCGAAGAGCTTCATCCTCGAGAACCGTGCCGGCGCGCCCACCCTGCTGTCGCGGCGCCGCCTGACCGCGCAGCACCCCATCGAAGTGGTGGGCGAGCAGTTGCGTGCCATGATGCCCTGGATCAAGAAAAACCGTTTGGTTGATCAATCCAAGAACTGAGGGTTGACCGACAGATCCTGAGTGAGAGAGGGGCCGCGGATGGGTATCCGCGGCCTCTTTGTGTTTGCGCGCTGGAGTATCCTCGTCACCATGAATTATCCGCATCCACTGTTGGCAAAAGAAGGGTGGCCTTTCATCGCCATCGCCCTGGTTCTGGCGGTGGCCGCCTCCCTGTTCGCGCCAGTGTGGCTGGCCGGCTTGGCCTGGCTGCTGCTGGTCTTCGTCGTCCAATTCTTCCGTGATCCGCCGCGTGCGATCCCCACCCAGCCCGATGCCGTGCTGTCACCGGCGGACGGGCGCATCGTCAAGATCGAGAAGGTGCGTGATCCCTACGCGGAACGCGACGCTCTCCTCATCAGCGTGTTCATGAATGTGTTCAACGTCCACAGCAACCGTTCGGGCGTGAACGGATTGATCAAGAAGGTGAGCTACTTTCCCGGCCTGTTCGTGAACGCGGACCTGGACAAGGCCTCCCTCGAGAACGAGCGCAATGCGGTGGTCATCGAATCCGGCGGGCAGCTCATCACCCAGGTGCAGGTGGCGGGGTTGATCGCGCGCCGCATCCTCTGCTACGTCAAGGCGGGTGACACGCTGAGCAAGGGGCAGCGCTATGGCTTCATCCGCTTTGGCTCCCGTGTCGACGTGTACCTTCCCGTGCATGCCGTGCCCAAGGTCGCCCCAGGGGACAAGGTCAAGGCCACCTCCACCATCCTGGCCACCCTGGCGAACCCATGAGCACACCCGCCGATCCCTTGCTGGAGGCTGAAGAGCCGGAAGAACCCGCGCGTCCTCGACGCAAGGGCATCTACATCCTGCCGAACCTTTTCACGCTGGCGGCGTTGTTCGGGGGCTTCTACGCCATCGTGATGGCCATGAACGGCCGTTTCGAGCAGGCCGCCATCGGTGTCTTCTGCGCGATGGTGCTGGACAGCCTGGACGGACGCGTCGCACGCATGACCAACACACAAAGTGCTTTTGGCGAGCAGATGGACAGCTTGTCGGACATGGTCTCCTTCGGGGCTGCACCGGCGCTGATCATGTACGCCTGGGGTCTGACCAGCCTGCGGAACCTGGGCTGGATCGCCGCCTTCGTCTACTGCGCCTGCGCCGCCTTGCGCCTGGCCCGTTTCAACACCAACCTCAAGGTCGTCGACAAGCGCTATTTCCAAGGCCTGCCGAGCCCCGCTGCTGCGGCGCTGGTCATGGGCTTCATCTGGATGATGCACGACTACCAGCTGACCGTGGCGGCCCATGCCTGGTTGGCCTGGATGTGCTTCGGCCTCACCATCTACGCCGGGCTGACGATGGTCACGAATGTGCCGTTCTACAGCTTCAAGGACGTGAGCTTCAAGCGTTCGGTGCCTTTCGTGGTGACGGTGGCGATCGCCCTGGGCATTGCGTTGATCAACGTCGATCCGCCGCGTGTGCTGTTCGGCGTGTTCTGTGTATACGGGTTCTCGGGCTATGCGGTCTATGCGTGGCGCAGGTTCAAGGGCAGACATGTCAGCCTGATCGCCACTTCCACCGACGAGCCCGAGGAAGAAGGCCTGCACCGCTGACCTGGGCAAGCCGATCTTTCGTTCTCTTTCCGAGTACGTGACAGGAAACTCCCCATGACCGACAAGCTGATCATTTTCGACACGACCCTGCGGGATGGCGAGCAGTCTCCCGGTGCTTCCATGACCCGCGACGAGAAATTGCGGATTGCCCGGCAACTGGAGCGCCTGCGGGTGGACGTGATCGAGGCTGGCTTCGCGGCCTCGTCCAATGGTGATTTCGAGGCTGTCAGGGCGATCGCGCTGGCCATCAAGGACAGCACGGTGTGTTCATTGGCACGCGCCAATGAGCGCGACATCACGCGCGCGGCCGAGGCGTTGAAGGGAGGCGTTTCCACGCGCATCCATCTGTTCCTGGCCACCAGTGCCTTGCACATGGAGAAGAAGCTGCGCATGACGCCGGACCAGGTGTTCGAGCAGGCCAAGGCCTCGGTGGCTTTCGCACGCAGCCTGAGCGGTGACGTGGAGTTCTCGCCCGAGGATGGTTATCGGTCCGATCCGGATTTTCTCTGCCGCGTGCTCGAGGCTGTCATTGCGGCAGGGGCCTCCACGATCAACATTCCCGATACCGTGGGTTATGCCATCCCTGAGTTGTACGGCAATTTCATCCTGAACCTGCGCCAGCGCATTCCCAACTCGGACAAGGCCATCTGGTCGGTTCATTGCCACAACGATCTTGGCATGGCCGTGGCCAATTCCCTGTCAGGCGTCAAGCTGGGCGGGGCACGGCAGGTCGAATGCACCATCAATGGCCTGGGCGAGCGGGCTGGCAATTGCGCCTTGGAAGAAGTGGTCATGGCGGTCAAGACACGCAAGGACTACTTCGGGCTGGAGGTCGGCATCGACACCTCCCAGATCGTGCCCAGCTCCCGCCTCGTCTCCCAGACCACCGGCTTCGTGGTGCAGCCCAACAAGGCCGTCGTCGGGGCGAACGCGTTTGCCCACGCCTCGGGCATCCACCAGGACGGGGTGCTGAAGGCACGCGATACCTATGAAATCATGTGTGCACAGGACGTGGGCTGGGCTGCCAACAAGATCGTCCTGGGCAAGCTGTCGGGCCGGAATGCCTTCAAGCAGCGGCTGACGGACCTGGGCATCACGCTGCAGTCGGAGGCGGAGGTGAACGCGGCGTTCGCCAAGTTCAAGGAGCTGGCTGACCGCAAGAGCGACATCTTCGACGAGGACATCCTGGCGCTGGCCATGGACGAGTCCGTGACGACGGAGCAGGAGTTCTATCGCCTGGTTTCTCTGTCGCAGCACTCGGAAACGGGGGAGCGGCCCCAGGCCACCGTGACCTTTGCCGCAGGCAACCAGGAACACCAGGTCAAGAGCGAGGGCAACGGCCCGGTGGACGCAAGCCTGAAAGCCATCGAATCCCAATTGGAAACAGGCGCTGAATTGCTGCTTTATTCGGTGAATGCCATCACGTCGGGAAGCACAGAATCGCAGGGCGAAGTCACGGTTCGTTTGCAGCTTGGGGGGAGGGTGGTCAATGGTGTCGGGGCCGATCCCGATATCGTGGTGGCCTCTGCCAAGGCTTATCTGTCAGCGTTGAACAAGCTTCATGGCAAGACAGAGCGGGTGGCTGCCCAGGGGTAGGCGCGGCAGCGCCGAACCAGCGCCCCGAAGCGCGGTTCCGGACTTGAAAAATGGCTCGTAAGTTTTTGATCTTGCGTGCCTTTTTTCTTTCGCCTACACTGGATTTGCGACTTCATCGGAGGTTGGCGTGAGAACCATGTTCAAGATTCTTTCCCTGGGGTTGCTGCTTGGTTTGAGCTTGCTTGAACCCGCTGCGGCCGTCACCGTTTCCAAGAAAAAGGCGGCCCCCACCGTGAAGGTGCGCCACCATGTGGCCACGTCCTCCCGCCTCAAGGCCACCTCCCGGATGCGTGTCAGCAAGGTGGTCTACACCCGACGGCACGCCAGCCGCCTGGTTCCGGCAGAACCGCAGAAGCTGTCGTTCGGGCAGATCTACGGGCTGCATGCCACTCCCGATCAATTGGCCTTGAAATCCAGCGTGGCGCTGGTGGTCGACCAGGACACCAAGGAAGTGCTTTTCAGCAAGAACTCGCAGGCGGTGTTGCCCATTGCCTCGCTGACCAAGCTAATGACGGCCGTGGTCGTCACCGAGGCCCAGCTGCCTCTGGACGACATGCTGACGATCACCGAGGACGATGTCGACACCGAAAAGGGGAGCCATTCCCGCCTGAAGGTGGGTACCCAACTCAGTCGCGAGGAAATGCTGCACCTGGCCCTGATGTCGTCCGAGAACCGTGCGGCCCATGCCCTGGGTCGCGCCTATCCGGGAGGACTGAGCGCCTTTGTTGCCGCCATGAACCGCAAGGCGCGTGAACTGGGCATGCGCGACACGCGCTATGTGGAGCCCACGGGGCTGTCCAGCAGCAACCAGTCCAGCGCGCATGACTTGGCCATCCTGGTCAATGCGGCTTATCAGCACCAGATCATCCGCGACCTGTCGACCTCGCCCGCCTATGAGGTCGATCTGGGCGAGCGCCAGCTCCAGTTCCACAACACCAATGGCCTGGTGTCCAAGCCGGATTGGGACATCGGTCTGCAAAAGACAGGCTACATCTCCGAGGCAGGGCGCTGCCTGGTGATGCAAGCGCGTCTGGCGGGGCGTCAGCTGATCATGGTGTTCCTGGATTCGGCGGGGAAATACTCCCGCATCGGTGATGCAGAGCGTGTGCGTAAGTGGG
The DNA here is from genome assembly GCA_966252435.1 of uncultured Burkholderiales bacterium. Taxonomy (GTDB): domain Bacteria; phylum Pseudomonadota; class Gammaproteobacteria; order Burkholderiales; family Burkholderiaceae_C; genus CANHBY01. The sequence goes on from CBINPE010000005.1 coordinate 42,182, forward strand.
TGGAAAGCAGCCACAGCCTGGATCGCAACGCTGCCGTGTCCATGAAACCCTACTGAAGAAGTCCCGCAAAGGAAGGCGGGGTTTCAGAAGCCCAGGGCATTGCCCAACATCTCCCGGGCCACGCGCCTGACACGCAAGAACCCTTCGGCCGTCGGCATCCATTCCAGGCCGGGCGCTTGAACGGTGGCGCCCAGGCCCATCGGTGCGGCCTCGATGCTCAGCTTTCCCTGGCTTGCCCTTTCGAAGGCATGCAGGGCGCGAGGCATGTGCCAGCCATGGGTGACCAAAATCACGTGCTCGATACCCGCAGCTTCCAGGATCGGCAGGGTCAGCGAGGCGTTTTCCCGCGTGTCACGGGAGGCGCCTTCTGTCCAGGTGAGCGGCCGGCCGAATTCCTCTTCGGCGATGCGGGCCGCGATCTGGGCTTCGGAGTCGCCCTCGACCTGGCTCCAGCCCACGCCACCACTGAAAGCCAAGGGCAGTCCGGTGGCGCGGCTCAGCCATATGCCGTAACGCAGCCTTTCCAGTGAGGGCTCCGACAGCGTGGAGGTGCCGTATTCGGGGGCCCAGCTCTCACGGCCACCGCCCAGCACCACGATGGCTGTCTTGTGCGCGGGGGAGCGCAATGCCTGAATCCTCGCCTCACTCAGCACGGGAGGAGGAGGTAGCCAGTGAGCCTCCATGATGCGGGCCCATCCCAGGCAGGCGTTCAGCCACAGGGCCATCAGGCAGACGCCGAGCAGGCTCCAGCCCCATGCGCGGCGTTTCGTTGTCAGTGCCCGGGCGGCCAGCACGATGAGCAGCAGGATCGGGACGGGAGGCAGGGCCAGGGCGGTCAGGATGGGCTTCCAGTTCTGGATGCCCAGCAGCGTCAGGAATTCGCTCAAGGGAATAAGGGGTGAGGGCGGCAGATGGGGCAGGTCGTGGAAATCTCACCAATCCCCTGTCAGGTCGGGGCTTGTGAGGCGACTCATGATACATACGGTCCCTGGCCTGTCAGGAAGGCCGGCCTGTCGCTGAAGAAAGGAGCCTTGAGCCATGTCCAGCCACCCTGCTGTTCCATCCCCCGAGTACATCACGCTGGGAGGGGGATGTTTCTGGTGCCTCGAAGCCGTCTATGAGCTGGTGGAAGGGGTGCTCAGCGTGGAGTCGGGCTACTGCAATGGACATGTGCGTCGACCCACCTATGAGCAGGTTTGCACAGGTGCCACCGGCCATGCCGAGGTCGTGCGCCTGGGCTTTGATCCGAGCCGGATCTCATTGCGCGAGATTCTGGAGATTTTCTTCGTCATCCATGACCCGACCACGTTGAACCGCCAGGGCAATGACGTCGGTACCCAATATCGCTCAGGCATCTACCTGGAGCATGCCGGTCAGGCGGCCGAGGTACAGGCCGTGCTGGCAGAGGTTCAGCGGGCGCTGCCGGGCCAGGTCGTGACGGAGGTTCAGGCCCTGCAGAACTACTCCCCGGCCGAGGCTTATCACCAGCACTACTTCGCCAACCATCCCGAGCAGGGCTACTGCGCCTACGTGGTGGCGCCCAAGGTGGAGAAGTTCAGGAAGACATTCGCCGAGAAAATGAAGTCGGGCAGTACCTGAGGGCGGCGGCGCCGCGCCCAGGATGGCTCAAGGCGCAAGGCGCTCACGTCGCCAGGCATGACCGTCCAGGGAGCGCTGGTAGCGCAGCCTGTCATGCAGGCGAGAGGGGCGTCCCTGCCAAAACTCCCAGGTCTCGGGAACCAGGCGGAATCCACCCCAGTGGGGCGGGCGGGGAGGGGCGTCGCCAAAACGGGCATGGGCTTGCTCGAAGGCCTGCTCCAGGGTTTGGCGGGACGGCACCACCTGGCTTTGGGGCGAGGCCCACGCGCCCAGGCGAGAGGCCAGCGGGCGGGAGTTGAAATAGGCGTCGGACTCCTCGTCGCTCACGCGGTGCACGGCGCCCTCGACGCGCACCACCCGTTCCAGCTCGACCCAGTGGAACTGCAGGGCGGCAAAGGGGTGCACGGCAAGATCGTGGCTCTTGCGGCTTTCGTAGTTGGTGTACCAGACCAGCCCACGCTCATCCATGTCCTTGATCAGCACGATGCGGGCCGAGGGGCGGCCCTGTTCGTTGACGGTGGCCAGGGTCATGGCGTTGGGCTCGGGAATCTGGGCTTCCAGGGCCTGCTCGAACCATTGCTTGAACTGGGCCAGCGGGTCGGCCAGGGCGCTGGTCTCGTCCAGCGCAGAACGCTCGTAGCTCTTGCGCAGCTCGGCGAGGGATTGGGGGGTGATCGTCATCGGGGCAGTATAGGGGGGTACTGTCGCGATATTGGGGGAATGCCTTAGGTGAAGGCCCGATTGTTGCGTTGCATCAAATCCCAGATCATGGGTGCGTCAATCTCTGGATGGGGTGCGCAATGGCCGGTTGTCCAACAATCATTGTGGTGGCAGCCGAGGTGCCCGACGATACGGCCGGGGAAGGGCCGCTGAGCGGGTTGGCTGGCGTGTTGCAGCAGGTTGAATCCAGCGCGCTGCCTTGGGTCGTCGTGACGACACCAGTGTCCATGGGCGTGGTGCGCTTGCAGGTGCCTGCCGAGGGGCGTCTCGTCTGCGCCATGGCTGATCGCCTGGCTCAGGGGGCATTCGGCTCCTGCATCGCCTCGGCCGTGCTGGCTCGGCCGCAGTCGCCAGGTTGGCTGGTGCTGCCTTGCAGCATGCCGGACATCCAGCCTTCCACGCTGTGCCAACTGGCGGATCAGTTGACAGCCTTTTCTCTCGTGTTTTCGCAATACCAGGGCCTGCGAGGCTATCCGGTCGGCTTCGGGGCCGAATTGTTCTCCGAGCTGATCACGCTGCAGGTGCGCGCCCGTGGCGTTCCGCGGTTGTTTGCACGCTATCCGGGGCATGCGGTGGACGTGGAGGACCCAGCCGTGTTGCGTCACGGCTGGGAGGGGGGGCCATCAACGCCTCGCCGGCTCGTCAAGGGACTCGACGCGTATCAAGGCCAGTGACAGGTTGTCGCCGCCCCCCCGGGCGCGCTGGCGCGCCTTGCTGATCAACATTTCGCTGGCTTCGCGCGGCGGCAGTGCCTGGACGATGGCACCGAGTTCGCGAGGTGTGAAGTAGTGCCACAGGCCATCACTGCAGGCCATCAAAGAGTCGCCGGTTTCGAGGCGCTGCAGGCGCTGGATGGCGATGGGAGGATCCTGCACCGTGCCCAGGCAGCCGGTCAGCAGGTTGGACTGCGGATGGTTGTTGGCTTCTTCTTCCGTGATCTGGCCTTCGTTCACCAGGCGCTGGACGAAGGAGTGGTCGGTGGAGCGGAACAGCAGCTCCGAGCCGCGGAAATGGTAGATGCGTGAGTCGCCCGCATGGATCGAGAAAGCCTCGCGCGAGGGCAGGACGATGAATGCCGCGACCGTGCTGTGGGGCTCCTCCTCGGAGGTGATGGCGGTCAGCTTGATCATGAGATGAGCTTCCATCGTCAGCAGCCGCAGCGCCTCACCGGCATCGTCCTGGCTCGGCGAGAACCGTTCGAAGAGCTGGCGGGCCGTGAGCAGGACCTGGTCGGCGGCCTTGCGCCCACCGCTCTTGCCGCCCATGCCATCGGCCAGCACGGCCAGGACACACCCGGCCACCTGCGGGTGGGGAAGGATCTGAACCTGGTCTTGTTGGTACGCCCGGTCTCCCCGGTGAATGCCAGTGGCGGCAGTCAGACGGTATTTCTGCAGGCTGGTGCTCATGCCGAAAACTATAAACTCATTGCCCCCTTCACGAACGTGAGGGTTTCACATCACCAACATCACCATGGATGCCCCGGATTCCCTCGAAAACTCGGTACAGGCCCGCATGACGTCGCTGCAGCGAGAGGTCGAGGCGGTTTTCTCGGCGACAGGGCCGCTGGCAAATTCCGATGCGGACTACCAGGTCCGCCCAGCGCAGCTGGCGATGGCGGGCGCGGTGGCTGCGGCCATCGAGCAGCATGCCGTTTTGGTCACGGAGGCCGGCACGGGGGTGGGCAAGACTTTTGCCTACCTGGTGCCGGTGCTGCTCTCCGGCGCACGCACCTTGCTCAGCACCGCCACCAAGAGCCTGCAGGACCAGCTTTATCTGCGCGACCTGCCGCGCCTGAGCGCCGCCCTCGGGCTGCCCTTGTCGGCCGCGATGCTGAAGGGCCGCGCCAGTTACCTTTGCACCCACCGCCTGCAGATGGCGCGCCAGGGCGAGCTGCCCGATCGCTGGGCGGTGCGCACGCTGTCCAAGGTGGAGCAGTGGGCGCAGACCACACGCACGGGTGACCTGGCGGAACTGGAAGGGCTCGACGAGCGCAGCAGCGTCATCCCGCTCGTCACATCCACGCGCGACAACTGCCTCGGCACCGAGTGCGCCCAGTTCAAGGGTTGTCATGTGTTTCGCGCACGGCGCGAGGCCATGGGGGCCGATGTGGTGGTCGTGAATCACCATTTGTTCTTCGCCGACCTGAACCTGCGTGACACGGGGGTGGCGGAGCTCTTGCCCAGTGTCGAGGTGGCGGTTTTCGACGAGGCCCACCAGCTGACGGAAGCGGGCATCCAGTTCCTTGGCGACAACCTGGGCAGTGCGCAGCTGGTCGATTTCTGTCGTGACGTGTTGCGGACCGGGCTCGAGCAGGCGCGAGGTCTGCTGCCCTGGCAGGACCTGGTGGCCGCCTGCGAGCGTGCCATGCAGCAATGGCGCCTGGCCTGCGCCGGGCCGGTGCGTTCGGTGCGCCAGGCCATGAAGCTGCGCTGGAACGAGCGGGCCGAACAACCCGATTTCCAGGCCAGCCTCGGCCAGCTCGATCAGACCTTGCAGGCGATGGTGCAGGCCCTGGCGCCCGTGGCCGCCGTCTCGCCCGACATGGCCAAGCTGCTGGAGCGCGCCGAGACCCTGCAGGGCCGGGCTGCTGCGTTCGCCGCGCCGGCGTCGGTGGACGCAGTGCGGTGGATCGAACTCACGCCTTTGCACGTCCGCATGATCGAGTCGCCCCTGGACATTCGCCATGCCCTGCGCGAGCAGATCCAGGGTGCGGCCAAGGCCTGGGTGTTCACCTCCGCGACCCTCGGTGACGATCCGGCGCTGTCCTGGTTCACCCAGGCAACGGGGCTGGAGGACGCGGTGGTCTTGCGTGCGGACAGCCCCTTCGACTATGCGCGCCAGGCGCGGCTGTACATCCCTTCCACCTTTCCTCAGCCCAACGAGGCGGAGCACCCCCAGGCCGTTGCCGACCTGGCCTCGCGCTGCGCCCGGGTCCTGCAGGGGCGGACGTTCGTCTTGACCACCACCCTGCGGGCCTTGCGCACCATCGGTGATGCCTTGCGCAGCGAGTTCGAGCGCCGGGGGGAGGGGTTCCAGGTGCTGCAGCAGGGCGACATGCCCAAGCGGCAGTTGATCGAGCAGTTCCTTGCCAGTGAGCGCTGCGTGCTCGTGGGGTCGCAGAGCTTCTGGGAAGGCATCGATGTGCCCGGGGATGCCCTGCAATGCGTGTTGATCGACAAACTGCCGTTTCCTCCGCCCAACGACCCGCTGGTGGAGGCGCGTGTCCAGCGCCTGCAGGCACAGGGGCGCAATGCCTTTGCGGACTTTTTCGTGGCCGAGGCGGCCATCTCCCTCAAGCAAGGGGCAGGGCGCTTGATCCGCAGTGAGAGCGACCACGGCCTCCTGGTGGTGTGCGACCCGCGCATGGCCAAGATGAGCTATGGGAAGCGGCTGAGGGCCGCCCTGCCGCCCATGACGATGCTGGGCAAGGAGTCTGAGGCACTGGCATGGCTGGCGGCCCTGAGCCGGGCGAGGCTCAGTGGTGGCAGCGTCCCGGTCGAAGAAGAGGGGGCATTACCAGAGTCGCCACCAGGCCTTGGGGCTTCCTGACAGGCCTTCGCCGGTCAGGAAGGGGCTCTGCGGGAAGTTCTTCTTGAGCACACGCTGAGCGTCGTTGCGCAGGTCAACCAGACCGAGCTGGTCATAGCTGCGCGCCATGATGGCCAGCGCTTCCTCGGTGGCGGGGGAATTCTGGAATTCCTCGACCGCCTGCTGGGCGCGGTTGGCGGCGGCCACGTAAGCCCCCCGTTTGTAGTAATACCGGGCCACGTGCACTTCATACGCGGCCAGGGAGTTGAGGATGTAGTTCATCCGAAGCTGGGCATCGGAGGCATAGCGCGATTGAGGAAACTGATCCACCAGCTGCTTGAACGACTGGTAGGAGTCGCGGGAGGCCTGCTGGTCGCGCTCGGCGAGGTCCTGCCCGGTGAGGTTGCCCAGGATGCCCAGGTTGTCGTTGAAGTTCACGATGCCTTGCAGGTACAGTGCGTAGTCCACTGCAGGGCTGGTGGGGTGCAGCTTGATGAAGCGTTCCAGGATCGCCAGCGACTGGGCCTTTTCCCCAGACTTGTACATGAGGTAGGCGCGCTCCAACTGGGCCTGCTGGGACAGCAGGGTGCCGACGGCGCGGCCTTCCAGGCGCTCATACAGCTTGCTGGCGCGCTCGTAGTTGCCGGCAGCCGCTTCCTCCTTGGCTTCGTTGGTGAGCTTCTCAGTGCTCCAGCCGGCGGTCTCGTCCGTGGGCGTGCTGCTGCAGGCTGCCAGGAGCCCCAGCAGCACTGCGGACAAAATCCTGTTTGTCTTGGATGTGAGAGACCGAATCAAAGCCATGAAATTGCTGCCAGGTTGTGGCTGCCGCACAGGCACGGCAGCGAAGAAGGAAGGTGCCGATGAATTATAGAGAGCCACCCGTCGATGCCTCGGCAGGTCTGCCGGAGGATGGCGAGGATGATGCCCCCGAGGTGCGTCTGCTCCAGGTCGCGCCGGCCGACCATGGGCAGCGTCTGGACAAGTTTCTTGCGCTGGGCGTGCCCGAGTTTTCGCGCAGCCACCTGCAAGGCCTGATCGAGGCAGGGCACGTGCGGGTGGATGGCCTGCCCCGGCAGACCGCGTCGCGGCGTCTGCAGGCCCACCAGCAGGTCGAGGTCACGCTGATGCCCACGGCGCAGAGCCTGTCGTTCCGGCCGCAGGCGCTGCCGCTGGACATCGTGTTCGAGGACGATGACATCCTGGTATTGAACAAGGCGGCAGGGATGGTGGTCCATCCCGCGGCAGGCAACTGGTCGGGCACGCTGCTCAATGGCCTGCTGGCTCACCATGCGGGCGCGGCGGCCCTTCCCCGGGCGGGCATCGTTCACCGGCTGGACAAGGACACTTCTGGTCTGATGGTTGCCGGCAAGACGCTGCGCAGCGTGACGGCCCTGACCCGTGCCATCGCCGCCCGGGAAGTGCACCGCCAATACCTGGCGATCGCCCAGGGTGAGATGCCAACGGTGCGCATGGAGGTCGATGCCCCGATCGGGCGTGACCCGCAGTCCCGTGTCCGCATGGCCGTGCTGGGGAGCGGCAAGCCGGCCCGCACGGACGTGGAGCGGCTGGCGGTGGCGGAGGGGTTCTCGGCGGTGCGCTGCACGTTGCACAGCGGGCGCACCCACCAGATCCGCGTGCACATGGCCAGCCGGGGGCTGCCCCTGGTGGCCGACGCGCTCTACGGCGGCCGGCCGGCGCTGGGCATGGCACGCCAGGCCTTGCACGCGACCGCCCTGGCGTTTGCCCATCCATGCTCCGGCTCGCCCATGGCGTGGCGGATGCCGCCTCCGTGTGATTTTGAACAGGCTTGGCGTCAACTGGAGCCATTGGGGCAAGCATGGGATTGATCTGCATCCTCCCGGGGTTACAATCCGCCCGTAGTTTGGATTCCCACAGAGAATCCGCAGCCTAGCTGGCACCGCGTCATCCCGGGTTGATTCCAGACTGTGGCGGTTGTTTCAAACATCGGCGTGTGGGCACGCATTGAGACACAACCGGCGGTTCCACAGCTCGCCACGACGGATGGCTGCTAACGACGCTCACCAACCTCTCATCAGACATCGCCTTGAATTGGGCTTGCCAACTGTGGCCGGTGGATCCGGTCGAGGGAACTGACATTTCATCATGAACACCCAGGATGCGAAGCGCGTCCTTGAAACCGCGCTCATTTGTGCACGCGAGCCCATGCCCATCAAGGACATGCGCGCGTTGTTCGACGGCCAGCTCACGGCAGACGGCGTGCGCGGCTTGCTCGACGAGTTGCTGCAGGACTGGGCGGACCGCGGGGTGGAGCTGGTGACTCTGTCGACGGGTTGGCGCTTCCAGAGCCGGCCGGAGATGAAGGAATTCCTGGAGCGGCTGCATCCGGAAAAGCCGCCCAAATACTCGCGCGCTGTCCTGGAGACGCTGGCCATCATCGCCTATCGTCAGCCTGTGACGCGCGGTGATGTCGAGGACATTCGCGGCGTGGCCGTGAACAGCCAGATCATCAAGCAGTTGGAGGACCGGGGCTGGATCGAAGCCATCGGTTACCGCGAAGCCCCGGGCCGCCCGGCACTGCTGGCGACGACCCGGCAGTTCCTCGATGACCTGGGCTTGAGCAGCCTGTCCCAGCTGCCTGCCCTCGAGGGGGCGGGGGCAGGCGCCTTGTCGGCGCTGGGCCCAGAATTGCAGACCGAATGGGTGGAAGGCGCCTCCGATGCTGACAGCGTTGGCGACGCGCAAGCCGACGCGCACAACGAGACCGACCAGGTCATGGTGTCCTCTCCTCCCAGTGACAAGCAGCCCGCCATGGATCTGGCGGTTTTTGCGGTGGGCGACGAGCCTCTGGCCGGTGACCTCCCCGATGAAAAAAAAGAAGCTCACCCGCTCCCCGCGGGTGATGACCCTGACCCTGCTGCCGCCTCTTCGGCGGCGGCCCCTCTTGGCCCCATGGAGCCTGAAGCATGAACCCACAAGAGCCCGCCGTGCCGAACGATAGCCTGTCCGCCACTGCGATCGACGAGCCGGCCGCCGAAGCGCCTGCTGTGAAGCCGCGCCGTACCCGTGCACGCAAGGCGGTTGCTGCCGAAGCAGAGCCGGCATTGCCCGAGGCAGCGAGTGCCGATGCCCCCTCGTCCGCGTCTTCCGAAAGCGTGAGCGATCAAGCTGATGGCACTGCCGCTGAGGCCTCGGTGGCCAAGCCCCGTACCCGCCGCCGCAAGGCCGTGGTCGAAGCGGCGGTGGTCGAGCCTGTGGCGCCTGTGGTCGAGCCAGCGATGGCCGAGACCGTCGCCGCGATGCCGGCCGAGGCCCAGCCTGCACCCGAGGCGGCGGTACAGGTGCCGGTGGCAGTGTCTGAAGAGGCCGGGCTGGCACCGGAAGGGGCCAGCGACATCGATGAGGACGACGAAGACGACGAGGATGAGGACGCGAAGGCCGAGCAGGCTGAGCGCCCCGAGCCGATGGATGTCGGCGAGGTGTTCGCCCAAGTGCTCTCCGGCGAGTTCGATGCGGAGGGTCCCGAGGCGACCGCGGCGGTGCCCGCCAAGCGGGTGCTGTTGCCCGATCCCGATGCGCCGAAGCTTCACAAGGTGCTGGCCCAGGCCGGCATCGGATCGCGCCGTGACATGGAGCAGATGATTGTGGACGGCCTGATCACGGTCAACGGCCAGCCGGCCCACACGGGACAGCGGATCTCCTTCGGCGACCAGATCAAGGTGGACGGCAAGCCGGTTCGCGTGAGCATCGTCCCGCCGCCGCCGCGCATCATCGCGTACCACAAGCCAGCGGGCGAGGTGGTGACGCACGACGACCCGCAGCATCGTCCCACCGTGTTCCGCCGCCTGCCGCGCTTGCCGAAGGGCAAGTGGCAATCCGTGGGGCGCCTGGACCTGAACACCGAGGGCTTGCTGCTGTTCACCAACTCCGGCGAGCTTGCCAACCAGCTGATGCATCCCCGCTTCGGTGTCGAGCGCGAGTACGCCGTGCGCGTGCTGGGGACCCTCGAGCCCGAAGCCAAGGCCAAGCTGCTCGAGGGCGTCGAGATCGAGGGCCAGCCGGCCAGTTTCAAGTCCGTGGAAGAGGGCGGGGGCGACGGTGCCAACCGCTGGTACCGGGTCGTCATCACTGAAGGCCGCAATCGCGAAGTCCGCAAGCTGTTCGATGCGGTCGGGTTGACGGTCAACCGCCTGATTCGCATCCGCTACGGCAGCGTGGTGCTGCCGCGTGGCCTCAAGCGCGGCGTGTGGGTGAACCTGCTGCCGGACGAAGTGCAGCTCATCCGGCAGCTGGCGGGCGGCGGTGCGCCACGCAAGGCCCAGGGCCGCGGCAACAACAACAACAACCGTCGCAACAAGCAGCAGCGCGGCAATGACGGGCCGCGGCGCAACAGCAACGGCAATCACGGCAACAACAACACCCAGCAGGAACGGTTCAACGACCGCATGGCGCAACGGCAGCAGAACGCGGCTGTGCGCCAGGGCGATGATTTCGAGGACGATTTCGACCCCCGGCACATTCCCAACCCGCTCGAGCAGACCTTCGACAAGCGCTTCGTCCAGAACCCGCGCTCGCCCACCGGCGGGCGTGGCTTCCGGCATGGTGGCGGCGGCTTCGGCTCGGGCGGCAGCGGGCCTGCGCCCGTTCCCGCCAGCAAGAAGGGCGGCCCGCGCGAGCCGGATCCGCTGCAGACCTCGGTCGGCTACATCGGCGCCGATGCCTTCCACCGCAAGGGACGCGGGGGTGGCGGACGCTCCGGCGGGCAGCGCGGTGGTGGCGGCGGTGGTGGTGGCTACGGCGGCAAGCGCGGGCGCTGAGGCCCGCTGTGCCTGCCGTGGCGGGGTACTCGGTGCCCAACGCTACAATCAAAGACTTTTTTACTTATTCGTCTAGATACCTAGATCGTTGATTCCGGAGAGAAAAATGGCAATTGAACGCACCCTGTCGATCATCAAACCCGATGCCGTGGCCAAGAACGTGATCGGCCAGATCTATGCCCGCTTCGAAGGCGCTGGCCTGAAGGTCGTGGCCGCCAAGATGGCCCACCTGTCGCGCGGCGAGGCCGAGGCCTTCTACGCCGTGCACAAGGCCCGTCCCTTCTTCAACGATCTGGTGAGCTTCATGGTGTCCGGCCCCGTGATGATCCAGGTGCTGGAAGGTGAGAACGCCATCGCCGTGAACCGCCAGCTGATGGGCGCCACCGACCCGAAGAAGGCCGAGAAGGGCACCATCCGCGCCGATTTCGCCGACAGCATCGACGCCAATGCCGTGCATGGCTCCGACGCCCCCGAGACGGCTGCCGTGGAAGTGGCGTTCTTCTTCCCCGGCATGAACGTCTACACCCGCTGAGCCCGGCCGGCTCGTCGTTGCGCGCCGCCGTCTGCCATGGACCCCGATAACCTGCTGGGCCTGGACCTCGACGGCCTGGCCGCGTACTGCGAGCAACGGGGTGAGAAGCGGTTCCGCGCGACCCAGCTGTTCCGCTGGATTCACCAAAAAGGCGCGCAGGACTTCGACCAGATGTCCGATCTGGCCAAGTCGCTGCGCGACAAGCTGCGTGACACGGCCACCATCCAGGCCCTGCCGCTGATCAGCGAGCAGGCCTCGGCGGATGGCACGATCAAGTGGCTGTTCGACGTGGGTGGCTCGGACGCCATCGAGACCGTCTTCATTCCCGAGGATGACCGAGGCACGCTGTGCGTGTCCTCGCAGGCGGGCTGTGCGGTGGGATGCCGCTTCTGCTCGACGGGTCACCAGGGCTTCAGTCGCAACCTCGGCACGGCCGAGATCGTGGCCCAGCTCTGGTTCGCCGAGCACCATCTGCGACAGCGCCTGAAGCTGCCCGCCGGGCAGCGCGCCATCACCAACGTGGTGATGATGGGCATGGGCGAGCCCTTGCAGAACTATGCCGCCCTCGTGCCGGCCTTGCGCGTGATGCTGAGCGACCACGCCTACGGCCTGTCGCGGCGACGCGTGACGGTGTCGACCTCCGGCATGGTGCCGATGATGGACCGCCTGCGCGAGGATTGCCCGGTGGCCCTGGCGGTGTCGCTGCATGCCTCCAACGATCCCCTGCGGGACGACCTGGTCCCACTGAACAGGAAATACCCCATCGCCGAATTGCTCGAGGCCTGCAACCGCTACCTCGAGAAGGCGCCTCGCGATTTCGTCACCTTCGAATACTGCATGCTGGCCGGCGTCAACGATTCGCCCCGCCATGCCGAGGAGCTGGTGCGCCTGGTGCGGCACAAGGTGTCGTGCAAGTTCAACCTGATCCCCTTCAACCCCTTCCCGCAGTCGGGCCTGCGTTGTTCGCCGCGCGAGACCGTGCAGGCCTTCGCCAATGTGCTGCAGGAAGCGGGTATCGTCACCACCATCCGCAAGACGCGCGGCGATGACATCGACGCGGCTTGCGGCCAACTGGCCGGTGAGGTGCAGGACCGCACCGGCGTCAAGGAGAGAATGTCCATTCGGGTGCCCATCGCAGTTCACCCGGCCGTGTTGCGGGAGGTCTCCCCCTCCCGCAAGGAAACCGATTGATTCACTCAATTCATGATGAAGCTGAAGCGGAAGCACTGGTTGTTCCTGGCGGGCTCGGTGGTGGTGGCGGCATGGTTGGCGGGCTGCGCGCAGGGAGGGCCTGACGGCTCACCGGGCGTGGTGGGCGGGAAAGACCGCCCGACTGAATCCGACGAGACGCCCGAGACACGGCGCGCCCGGGTGCGTCTGGAGCTGGCGGCGGCCTATTTCGGGCGCGGCCAACTCACCACGGCCCTGGACGAGGTGAAGCTGGCCATCGCTGCGGATCCCCACCTGGTCGGCGCTTTCAACCTGCGGGGCCTGATCTACGCCGGGTTGGGGGACGACGGCCTGGCCGAGGAAAGCTTCAAGCGGGCGCTGCAGCTGGATGCCCGCGATGCCGACACCCTGCAGAACTACGGCTGGTACCTGTGCCAGCACCGGCGCTTCGACGAAGGGGACGAGCTCTTCAACCGCGCACTGGCCGTGCCCCAGTATCGCCAGGCTCAACGGACCCTCGTGACCAAGGGCTCGTGCCAGGCCCGCAACGGTCGTCTGGAGGACGCCGAAGCCACGCTGGTGCGGGCCTACGAACTGGACGCGTCCAGCCCGCTGGCCACGGTGAACCTGGCGGAGGTGCTGTACCGCCGCGGGCAGTTCGAGCGGGCCCGCTTCTACATCCGGCGCGTCAACAGCAACCCCGACCTGGCCAATCCGCAGACCCTGTGGCTGGGGGCGCGCATCGAGAACCAGCTGGGCAACACCGTCGGCGCGCAGGCCCTGGGCAGGCAGCTGCGCGACCGTTTTCCCAAGTCCCCGGAGGCATCGGCATTTGAGCGAGGCAAGTTCGATGAGTGAGACCGATCAGAGCCAGGGTGGACTGCTGCGGACGGATTCCACTTCCGCGGGCAGTCTGCTGCGCCAGGCCCGCCTGTCCAAAGGCATGCACATCGCGACACTGGCGGCGGCCATCAAGGTGCCCCAACGCAAGCTCGAGCTGCTGGAGGCCGACCAGTGGGACGAGTTGCCCGACATGGCCTTCGCCCGGGCCCTGGCCCAGACGGTGTGCCGCACCCTGAAGGTCGACGCCACGGTGGTGATGAGCCTGCTGCCCACGGCGAAGACGCACCGGATCGAGCAGCTTGGCGAAGGCCTCAACACGCCATTCCGCGAGCGTGCCGGTCAGGAGGAGCCTCCGACCTGGGCCTGGGTCCGACATCCCGGTGTCTGGGGCAGTGTGCTGGTGCTGCTGGCGGCCCTGACGCTGTATGCGGTGCCGCCGGAGTGGCTGCAGATGCCGCGCTGGCTGGCAGGTGTGCAGGATCGCTCCCGCGACGCCGCCGGAGAGCCCGCGCCGGTGACGTCGACGAGCAGCAACGGCTCGACCGTGACCGAGACCCTGCCGGTGGCCGTGCTGGGGGCGCCGGTGCCTGTCGAGGCAGTTCCCACGGGGGCACGGCCGGGCAGCCTGCCGGCACCGATCGAGCCGGTGCCGGATCCCGCCACGCCCCTGGAGTTGCGTGTCACCTCGCCCTCCTGGATCGAGGTGGTCGATGGCCGGGGCAAGAGCCTGTTCGCCCGCGTCCTGCAGCCTGGTGAGCCGGTGTTCCTGGGTGGCTCGACGCCCTTGCGGCTGAAGGTTGGCAATGCCAGCGCGACCGAAGTGCGCTTCCGTGGCCAGCGCGTTGAGCTGGCGCCCTCGACCCGGGACAATGTGGCACGCATCGACTTGAACTGAACCTGGCATTGGCGGGCAGGTGCCACGGCGCCTTCCCTGCCTCCCCTTTGATTGACCCAGATGGCTGCTCCCATGCAAGAAGTTCCGAACCCTGTTTCCCTGCGCCACGCCTTCATCGAGCCCGCCGGTCCGGCGCCGCGGCGCTCTCGCCAGGCGCGGGTGCGCTGGGGCGATCGCGTGGTGACGATCGGTGGCGACGCGCCGGTGCGGGTGCAGTCGATGACCAACGTCGACACGGTCGACGTCATCGGGACCGCCATCCAGGTGAAGGAGCTGGCGCAGGCCGGTTCGGAGCTGGTGCGTATCACCGTCAACACACCCGAGGCGGCGGCGGCGGTGCCCCACATTCGCGACCAGCTCGACCGCATGGGCATCGACGTGCCGCTGGTCGGTGACTTCCACTACAACGGGCACCGCCTCCTGAGCGAGCATCCAGCCTGCGCCGAGGCGCTGTCCAAGTACCGCATCAATCCGGGCAACGTGGGCAAGGGTGACAAGCGCGACCGCCAGTTCGCCCAGATGATCGAGATCGCCGCCAAGCTCGACAAGGCGGTGCGCATCGGCGTGAACTGGGGCAGCCTGGACCAGGAGCTGCTTGCCCACCTGATGGACGAGAACGCCCGCCTGGCCGAGCCCTTCGAGCCGCAGCAGATCATGTACCGCGCCATCGTGGCCTCGGCCGTCGAGTCGGCGCAAAGGGCCGTCGAGCTCGGCCTGTCCGCCGACCAGATCATCCTGTCCTGCAAGATGTCCGGTGTGCAGGACCTGGTCAGCGTCTACCGCGCACTGGCGCGGCATTGCGACCACGCCCTGCACCTCGGGCTGACCGAGGCCGGCATGGGCACCAAGGGCACGGTGGCCTCGGCGACGGCCCTGTCCCTGCTGCTGCAGGAAGGCATCGGCGACACCATCCGGGTGTCGCTGACGCCGCAGCCCGGCGAGGCCCGCACCCAGGAGGTGGTGGTGGCGCTGGAGATCCTGCAATCCCTGGGCCTGCGCTCCTTCAACCCCAGCGTGACCGCCTGCCCCGGCTGCGGACGCACGACCAGCACCACCTTCCAGGAGCTGGCCAAGCAGATCGATGACTTCCTGCGCGCCCAGATGCCGGTCTGGCGGGCCAAGTACCCGGGTGTCGAGCGCATGAAGGTGGCGGTGATGGGCTGCATCGTCAACGGGCCCGGCGAAAGCAAGCATGCCGACATCGGCATCAGCCTGCCGGGCACCGGGGAGGCCCCTTCGGCGCCGGTGTTCATCGATGGCGAAAAGGCGTTGACCCTGCGCGGCGAGGGCATCGCCACCGAGTTCCAGGCGCTGGTTGAGGCATACATCGAGAAGCGCTTCGGCACGGGTGCCCAAGCCAGGTGAGCGGGTCCCCGGCGGCGGATCGCTTCGCCGTCGCCAAGGCTCTGGCTGCTTTTTTTCTTTTCTCTGCTGAATTTTTCTGACCATGACCGATAAGAAAACCGCCCTGCAGGCGGTCAAAGGAATGAACGACATCCTGCCGCCCGAATCGGCGGCCTGGGAGTGGCTCGAAGAGGCCGTGCGTGGCCTGATGCGCCGCTACGGCTACGCCAACGTGCGCACGCCGATCGTCGAGCCGACGGCCCTGTTCGCACGCGCCCTTGGCCAGGTGACGGACATCGTCGAGAAGGAGATGTACTCCTTCGAGGACGCCATGAACGGGGACCATCTGACCC
This sequence comes from uncultured Burkholderiales bacterium, assembly GCA_966252435.1. Lineage (GTDB taxonomy): Bacteria > Pseudomonadota > Gammaproteobacteria > Burkholderiales > Burkholderiaceae_C > CANHBY01. The sequence goes on from CBINPE010000005.1 coordinate 57,962, forward strand.
TGCGGCCTGAGAACACCGCCGGTGTCGTGCGGGCCATGAACGAGCACTCGTTCCTGCGCTCGGGCGGCAAGCGGCTGTACTACATGGGCCCGATGTTCCGCCACGAAAAGCCGCAGAAGGGGCGCTACCGCCAGTTCCACCAGGTGGGGGCCGAGGCGCTGGGTTTTGCCGGCCCCGACGTTGACGCCGAGCTGATCCTCATGTGCCGCGCGCTATGGCGCGAGCTGGGCCTGGTGGAAGGCCAGGACGTCCGGCTTGAGCTCAACAGCCTGGGTCAGCCGGCCGAGCGTCTGGCTCACCGGCAGGCGCTCGTGGCGCACCTGGAGGCCCACCAGCACCTGCTCGACGACGATGCACGGCGCCGGCTGCACAGCAATCCGCTGCGCATCCTGGACACCAAGAACCCCGCCATGCAGGCGGTGGTGGAATCCGCCCCGCAACTGGTGAGTTTCCTCGGCGAGGCGTCGCTGGCGCACTTCAACGCGGTGCGCGGCGCGCTGGATGCCGCCGGCCTGGCCTACCGGGTCAATCCCCGGCTGGTGCGCGGGATGGATTACTACAACCTCACGGTGTTTGAATGGGTCACCGACCGCCTGGGCGCACAAGGCACGGTGTGCGGCGGCGGGCGCTACGACGGCCTGATCGAGCAGATGGGCGGAAAGCCCACGCCCGCCGTGGGCTGGGGCCTGGGCATGGAGCGCCTGCTGCTGTTGCTGGAAGCCCTGGGACGCCTGCCGCAGCCCGTGCCGCCGCTGGTCTATGCGGTGGTGCCGTCATCGGGTGCGATGAACGCGGCAATGGGTGCCCTCGAAGTCCTGCGGGCCGCGGGGGTGACGGTGCTGATGAACGCCATGGGTCCCACCGGCCCGGCCCGCATCCGCACCCAGTTCGAGCGCGCCAATGACAGCGGGGCACGTTTCGCACTCATCTTCGGCGACGATGAACTGGCGCGCGGCGAGGTGAGTCTGAAGAACCTGCGCGATGCCGGTGCGCCGCAACGCACGCTGTCGCTGGCCCAAGTGAACGAATGGGCGGCCGCGCTGATCCACGACCACGACGCATAATCCTTTTTTGCTTTCTTCCGTTTGACTTCCGAGACCTCCCATGGCCCAGCACCTCGAAGAACAAGAACAACTCGATGAAATCAAGGCGTTCTGGAAGCGCTATGGCAACGCCATCCTGACACTGTTGATCGCAGTGCTGGGTTCCTACGTCGGCTGGAACTACTGGCAGAGCTACCAGCAGGGCCAGGGCCTGAAAGCCAGCGCGATGTATGACGAGCTCGACAAGGCGGTGGTGGCGCGCGACGCGGCCAAGGCCGCCCGGGTGTTCGAGGATCTCAAGGCCCGCTATCCCAAGACCCTGGTCGCGCAGCAGGGGGGGCTGCTCCTGGCGCGGCTGCAGTTCGAGTCCAAGCAGGTCGACGAGGCCCAGGCCTCGCTGAACTGGGTGAGCGACAACGCCACCACCGAGGAATACAAGAGCCTGGCGCGGCTGCGGCTGGCCGGCGTGCTGATGGAGTCGAAGAAGTTCGACGAGGCCCTGCGCCTGCTCGACCAGCCGGGCGGCGCGCCGGCGTTCGATGCCCTCGTGGCCGACCGGCGCGGTGACATCCTGCTGGCCCAGGGCAAGAAGGAAGAAGCCGGCGCTGCCTACACCAAGGCCTGGAAGGCGATGGACGCCAAGGTGGAGTACCGCCGGGTGGTCGAAGGCAAGCTGGGCGCGCTGGGCATCGCGGTCGACGAGGCCGTGCCCGTGGCCTCTGCCGCCGCTGCCTCGGGGGTCACGCCATGAGCGGGCCCGTCACGTTGCTTGCGTCGCCCCTGGCCCGCGCGGGTCGTCGCCTGGGCCGGTGGTCGTCGCTGGGCCTGGTGCTGGCCATGCTGGGGTGCAGCAGTGCGCCCAAGAAGCCCGAGCCCAAGCCCCTGCAGCCCATCGCGGCGCCCATTGCCGGCCGGGTGGTGTGGCAGCACTCGGTGGACAAGGCCACTTTCCCGCTGAGCGTCTCGTCCCTCGACGGCGTGTTCACCGTCGCCGGCAGCGATGGCACGGTGCTGGCCCTGCAGGCGGACACGGGCAAGGTGCTGTGGCGAGTCTCGGTGGGCGAGCCCCTGGGCGCCGGCGTGGGCTCGGACGGCCGGGTCACCGCGGTGGTGACAGCCAAGGGTGAGTTGGTGACCTTGGGGCCCCAGGGCGTGGCCTGGCGGCGTGCGCTTGGCGTGCAGGTGACCACCCCGCCGCTGGTGGCGGGCGAGCGCGTGTTCGTCCTCGGCAGCGACCGGGCGGTCCACGCCTTCGACGCCTTGGATGGCCGCAAGCTCTGGACCCTGCGGCGACCGGGCGATCCCCTGACCCTCCTGCAGCCTGGCGTGCTGCGCGCCTTCGGCAACACCCTGGTGGTGGGGCAGGGGCCGCGCATGGTGGGTGTGGATCCTTCGAACGGCAGCGTGACCTGGGAAGTGTCCGTGGCCTCCCCGCGTGGCACCAACGAGATCGAGCGCCTGGCCGACCTGGTCGGGCCCGCGGCGCGCGTGGGCGAGCTGGTCTGCGCACGCTCCTTCCAGGTGGCGGTCGGCTGCGTGAATGCCGCGCGGGCCTCGCTGGCCTGGAACAAGAACTTCGGCGGCACGCAAGGCGTGGCCGCCGACGCCGAGCAGGTCTACGCGGCCGATGGCAGCGACCGCATCAATGCCTGGAAGACGGCCAGCGGCCTGCCCATCTGGAGCAACGACACCCTGCTCAACCATGGATTGGGCACGCCGGCGCTCGCGGGCTCGATCCTGGTGTTCGGCGACGCGCAGGGCATGGTGCACTTCCTGTCGCGCGACGATGGTCGCGCGCTCCTGCGCTTGAACACCGACGGCAGCGCCATCAGCGCCGCACCGGCCGTGTCGGGCACCACCGTGCTCGTGGTCACGCGCAAGGGCGGCCTGTTCGCCCTGCGCCCCGAGTGACGTGGGGAATCTTGTGCAGAAACCTGGATTTGGTTGGGCGACACGATCCGATCGATTGAATTGAAAAGAAGAATTCCGCAGCGTTCATGAAACCGGTCATCGCCATCGTCGGCCGCCCCAACGTGGGCAAGTCCACCCTGTTCAACCGCATGACCCGCAGCCGCGACGCCATCGTCGCCGACTTTGCGGGCCTGACGCGCGACCGCCACTACGGTGACGGCCGCCTCGGTGCGCGCGAGTTCATCGTTATCGATACCGGAGGCTTCGAGCCCGACTGCAGCAGCGGCATCGTCAAGGAGATGGCCAAGCAGACTCGGCAGGCCGTGGCGGAGGCCGATGCGGTGATCTTCGTCGTGGATGCCCGGGCCGGCGTGTCGGCCCAGGACCACGACATCGCCGACTTCCTGCGCGTGACCGGCAAGACGGTGCGGCTGGCCATCAACAAGGCGGAAGGCATGACCGAGGCCCCCAAACTGGCCGAGTTCTACGAGCTCGGCATGGGCGAGCCCCATCCCGTCTCGGCGGCGCACGGGCAGGGCATCCGCAGCCTGCTCGAGGCCGCCCTGGCGGACTTCCCGCCAGATGAGCAGGATGAGGAGGAGGGCGGTGAAGAAGGCCCCGATGCCGAGCGCCCGATCCGCCTCGCCGTGGCCGGACGGCCCAACGTGGGCAAGAGCACGCTCATCAACACCTGGCTTGGCGAGGAGCGGCTGGTGGCCTTCGACCTCCCCGGCACCACGCGCGACGCCATCACGGTTCCCTTCGAGCGCGCCGGCCAGAAGTTCGAGCTGATCGACACGGCAGGCCTGCGCCGCAAGGGGCGGGTCTTCGAGGCGATCGAGAAGTTCTCGGTGGTCAAGACCCTGCAGGCGATCGCCGACGCCAACGTGGTCCTGCTGCTGCTGGATGCCACCCAGGGCGTGACCGACCAGGACGCCCATATCGCGGGCTACATCCTGGAGAGCGGCCGGGCCGTGGTCGTGGCCGTGAACAAGTGGGACGCAGTGGATGCCTACCAGAAGGAATTGCTCCAGCGCTCCATCGAGCACCGCCTGTCCTTCCTGAAGTTTGCCCCTGTGCTCCAGATCTCGGCCGTGCGCCGCCAGGGGCTGACGGCCGTGTGGAAGGCCATCGCCGAGGCCCATCAGTCCGCGGTGCGCAAGATGCCCACGCCGGTGCTCACCCGGCTGCTGCACGAAGCGGTGGAGCACCAGGCGCCCAAGCGCTCAGGCATGTTCCGGCCGAAGCTGCGTTACGCCCATCAGGGGGGTATGAATCCCCCCATCATCGTGATCCACGGCAATTCACTGGAGCACGTGACCGACAATTACAAGCGTTATCTCGAGGGGCGCTTTCGGGCCCACTTCAAACTCACCGGCACACCGCTGCGCATCGAGATGCGGTCAAGCAGAAATCCCTTTGGTGACAAAGATTCTTGAGATATACCGCGTTCTTTCCCAAGGGCCTGTGTTAACGTGCCCGCACCTTGAACTTTCAACACGGAAAATATCGTGAGCAACAAAAGCCAACTTCTCCAAGATCCTTTTTTGAATCTGCTGCGCAAGGAACACGTCCCGGTTTCCATCTACCTCGTGAATGGCATCAAGCTGCAGGGGCACATCGAGTCCTTCGATCAGTACGTGGTCTTGCTGAAGAACACGGTCACCCAGATGGTCTACAAGCACGCCATCTCCACGGTCGTCCCCGGGCGGGCCGTGAACTTCCACGCCAACGAGACCTCCGAACAAGCTTGACGGGCTGCCTTCCCGTCCTGTGTGAGCGAGCGCCAAGTCCCGACGTCCGACCTTGACCGTGGAGCGTTCTCCCACTCCCAATGCCAGCACCCCCCTTCGCGTGATCCTCGTGGGGGTCGACCTGGGCGGGCGCGGGCACTTCGATGCCACGCTCGATGAACTGGCGCTGCTGTGTCGTTCAGCGGGCGACGAACCTGTGGCACGGGTCATCGCCAAGCGCCAGGCTCCCGACGCTGCCCTGTTCGTCGGTTCGGGCAAGGCCGATGAGATCAAGGCGCTCGTGCAGGGCCACCAGGCCGATGGGGTGCTGTTCGACCAGGCCCTCTCCGCTGCCCAGCAGCGCAACCTCGAGCGCCACCTGGGCGTGCCCGTGGCCGATCGCACACTGCTCATTTTGGAGATCTTCGCGGCCCGGGCGCAGAGCCACGAAGGCAAGCTCCAGGTTGAGCTGGCCCACCTGCAATACCTCTCGACCCGCCTGGTGCGGCGCTGGAGCCACCTGGAGCGTCAGCGCGGCGGCATCGGCACCCGCGGCGGCCCCGGCGAGACGCAAATCGAGCTGGACCGCCGCATGATCAATGAGCGCATCAAGGCACTCAAGGTGCGGCTCGAGCGAATCAAGAAGCAGCGCGGCACGCAACGGCGCCAACGCGAGCGCAACCAGACCTTCCGCGTATCCCTGGTGGGCTATACGAACGCCGGCAAGTCGACCTTGTTCAATGCGCTGGTCAAGGCGCGGGCCCTGGCGGCCGACCAGTTGTTCGCCACCCTTGACACCACCACGCGGCAGTTCTACCTGCAGGACGCCCAGCGTTCGGTCTCGTTGTCCGACACGGTGGGCTTCATCCGCGACCTGCCCCACAAGCTCGTGGAGGCCTTCGAGGCCACCCTCCAGGAGGCGGCGCAGGCCGACCTGCTGCTGCACGTGGTGGACGCCGCCAGCCCCAACCTGGACGAACAGATGCAGGAGGTCCAGCGCGTGCTGGCCAGCATCGGCGCCGAGCAGGTGCCGCAGGTGCTGGTGTTCAACAAGAGCGACAAGCTCGAGCCCCACCAGCAGCCCCGCGTGGTCAGCGACGTGCTGGAATTCCAGGGGGTGCGCATGCCCCGGGTGTTCGTCAGTGCGTTGCAAAATAGCGGGCTGGATGCCTTGCGCCAGATCATCGTCTCCGCCATCCTGGGCAGTCAGCCGCAGCCCGCCGAGGCGGGCGCGGCGTCCGCAGCGGATGGAGACCCGGAAGAAGCCACGCCGGCGGCCGACCCCCTTTCCTCTTCATCACCTTCTTCTTCCTTCCTCAATTCAGCATGACCATGAATGGACTTCCTTCCTTCCCCGCCTCGGCCTCGATCGGCCGGGGGGCGTCGTTGAAGCAGGTGGCGCGTGCTGCACGCGCCTTGCTGGCGGGCCTGGCGCGCCGGATGACGGGAGCGGCACGGCCCACCGTCTACCTCAGCGGCCGTCGGGGCGACGGCCCGCCCGACCTGGACGAACTCTGGGGTGACTTCAACCGCAAGCTGGGCGGCCTGTTCGGCAAGAACAGCGGTGGTCCGCCCAACTACGGCGGCCAGGATCCCGACTTCCAGCCTGACATGAAGAACGCCGGCATCGGACTGGGGCTGGTCGTCGGCGTGGTGGTGCTGATCTGGGGCTTCACCGGCATCTTCATCGTGCAGGAAGGCGAGCAGGGCGTGGTGATGTCCTTCGGCAAGTACACCAAGACGGTCGACGCGGGTCTGCAGGTGCGTGCGCCGTATCCCTTCCAGACCCACGAGATCGTGCCGGTGACGCCGCTGCGCTCGGTCGAGGTGGGGCGCAACTCGGTGGCGCAGAACACCGGTCTGCGCGACTCCTCCATGCTGACCAAGGACGAGAACATCGTCGACATCCGCTTCACGGTGCAATACCGCATCAAGGATGTGAAGGCCTACCTGTTCGAGAACCGCGCTCCCGATGACGCTGTCGGGCAGGCCGCCGAGTCGGCGGTGCGTGAAATCGTGGGCCGCAGCGTGATGGACTCGGTGCTGTACGAACAGCGCGACGCCATCCAGGCCGACCTGATGAAGTCCGTCCAGGACCAGCTGGACCGGCTGAAGACCGGCATCCTGGTCGTCAATGTGAATGTCCAGAGCGTGCAGGCCCCCGAGCAGGTGCAGGCCGCCTTCGACGACGCCTTCAAGGCCGGTGCCGACAGCGAGCGCCTCAAGAACGAGGGCCAGGCCTACGCCAACGACGTGATCCCCCGCGCCCAGGGGACTGCCGCGCGCCTGCGCGAGGAGGCCGAGGGCTACAAGGCCAGCGTGGTGGCACGGGCCGAGGGCGACGCACAACGCTTCGTCAGCGTCCTGAACGAATACCAGAAGGCGCCGGCGGTCACCCGCGACCGTCTCTACATCGACGCCATGCAGCAGATCTACACAGGGGTGAGCAAGGTGCTGGTCGACAGCCGGGCCAACTCCAACCTGCTCTACCTGCCGCTGGACAAATTGATCCAGCAGACGGCTGCGCCGGTGGCGCCGGCGCCTTCACCCGCCCTGCCTTCCGAGACCACGCCACCGCCGCCGCCGGGTACGGACAGCCTGCGCTCGCGTGAAAACCAGCGCACCCGCGACCGCGACGGCCGCTGATCGATTCGACGACAGGACCCGCCAGATGAACCGCATTGGAATTTTCCTCGTCAGCATCCTCTTGTTGCTGTTGCTGCTTTTCTCCACCCTTTTCATCGTCGACCAGCGCAAGTTCGCCGTCATCTACGCGCTGGGCGAGATCAAGGAAGTCACCTCCGAGCCGGGCCTGCGCTTCAAGCTGCCGCCGCCGTTCCAGAACGTGGTGTTCCTGGATCGCCGCATCCAGACCCTGGACAGCCCCGACACCCGGCCCATCTTCACGGCCGAGAAGAAGAGTCTGGTGATCGACTGGCTGGTGAAGTGGCGCATCATCGATCCGCTCAAGTACATCCGCAACAACGGTGTGGAGGCACGCAACCTCGAGACCCGGCTGAGCCCGGTGGTGCAGGCCGCTTTCAACGAGGCAGTGACGCGCCGCAAGGTGCAGGCCATGCTCGCGACCGAACGCGACAAGGTCATGCAGGACGTGCACAACCGCCTGATGGCCGAGGTCGTGGACTTCGGCATCGAGATCGTGGACGTGCGTATCAAGCGCGTCGACTTCGCGCCGACCGTCACCGAGTCGGTCTACCGCCGCATGGAATCCGAGCGCAAGCGGGTGGCCAACGAGCTGCGCTCAACGGGCAGCGCGAAGGGCGAGGAGATCCGGGCCGATGCCGAGCGCCAGCGCGACATCATCATGGCCGAGGCCTACCGCGACGCACAGAAGCTCAAGGGGGAGGGTGATGCCCGGGCCTCCGCGATCTACGCCCAGGCCTTCGGCCGCGATCCCCAGTTCGCCCAGTTCTACCGCAGCCTGGAGGCCTACAAGGCCAGCTTCCGCAACCGCTCTGATGTCCTGGTGGTGGATCCCAGCAGCGAGTTCTTCAAGACCTTCCGAGGGGCTGCACCGGCCTTGCCGCCCACGGGCAAGTAGCGGCCCGCGCTGCCTGCCCACGTCCGGCTCGGATGCACTGGCCCGAATCCCTGGGAGCGGCCCTGGCGCTGGCCTTGGTCATCGAAGGCCTGCTGCCGTTCTTCAGCCCCGCCGCCTGGCGCCGGGTGTTCGAGCAACTGCTGGCCCTCAGCGACGGCCAGATCCGGGGCTGGGGCCTGGCCAGCATGCTGGCGGGAGTTTTCCTCCTGTGGATCGTGCTGGGCTGAGCTTGCAGCGAGGGCTGGTCAGGGCGCAGCCCATTCATCCTCAATCCGATGGGCTCTCGCCGGACGAGCCCGATACAATTCCCCTTTTTCCATCCAAAGGTCTGTCTGAATGTCGTCCGCACGCTCGTCTGCGTGGCTGTTGCCCGAGCACATCGCCGATGTGCTGCCCGCACAGGCGCGACACATCGAAGAACTCCGGCGGGGCCTGCTGGACATGGCGCGCAGCTACGGCTTCGAGCTGGTCATGCCCCCGATGCTGGAATACCTGGACTCGCTGCTGTCAGGCACCGGCCAGGCACTCAACCTCAAGACTTTCAAGCTGGTTGACCAGCTCAGCGGTCGAACCATGGGCATCCGCGCCGACACCACACCCCAGGTGGCGCGCATCGATGCCCACCTGCTGAACCGCCAGGGCGTGGCGCGCCTGTGCTACTGCGGCCCGGTGCTGCACACCCGGCCGAGCGGGCCCCATGCCACGCGTGAACCGCTGCAGTGGGGCGCCGAGGTCTATGGCCACGCCGGCCTGGAGGCCGACCTGGAGATCCTCGACCTGGCCCTCGAGAGCCTGCGCAGCGCCGGGGTGCAGGGCTTGCAGCTGGACCTGGCGGACTCGCGCATCGTCCGGGCGCTGCTGGGCGGGCTGATGGTGGACACGATCCGCCTGCAGGAGGTCGTGGCGGCCCTGGCGGCCAAGGATGCCGCCGAGCTGGCCCTGTTGTCGGCCGATTTCCCTGAAGACATCCGCCACGGCCTGCAGCGGTTGACGACCCTGTACGGCGAGGCCGAGGTCCTGGATGCGGCAAGGGCCGAACTGCCGGCGCGGCCCCTGATCCAGTCGGCCCTGGCCGACCTCAGCGCCCTGGCGGCCCATGTGCACGAGGCCCATCCCGACGTCCGGATCGGCTACGACCTGGCCGACCTCGGGGGCTACGCCTATTACAGTGGGGCCCAGTTCTCCGTGTACACCCGTGGCGGCATCGACGCCCTGGTGCGTGGTGGACGCTACGACGAAGTCGGCGCGGTGTTCGGGCGCAACCGTCCGGCGGTGGGTTTCAGCCTTGACGTGAAGTCCCTGGCCGCCGTGGTGCCCCTGCGGCGCATGGCGGCGGCCATCCGTGCGCCCTGGGCCGACGACGCCGGCCTGCGTGCCGCGGTGCGCAGCCTGCGCGAGCAGGGCGAGACCGTGGTGTGCGTGTTGCCCGGCCACGAACATGAAGTCCAGGAGTTCGACTGTGACCGCCGCCTGGTGCACCAGGGGGGCCGCTGGCAAGTGGTTCCCGCCTGACGCCACCGCGTGACGACACAGGCGAACCGATCGACCTCCGAATTCAATTTCAGAAAGTCAGCAGACATGAACGCAGTGAAATCGACGCTCACCGGCCGCAACGTGGTCGTGGTGGGCACCCAGTGGGGTGACGAAGGCAAGGGCAAGGTGGTGGACTGGTTGACCGACCACGCCCAGGCCGTGGTGCGCTTCCAGGGCGGGCACAACGCCGGCCATACCCTGGTCATCAAGGGCGTCAAGACGGCCTTGCAGCTCATCCCCTCGGGCATCATGCGCGAGGGCGTGGCCTGCTACATCGGCAACGGCGTGGTGCTCGACCCGATCCACCTGATGGGTGAGATCGAGCGCCTGGAGGCGATCGGCGTGGAGGTGCGCTCACGCCTGTTCATCAGCGAATCCTGTCCGCTGATCCTGCCCTTCCACGTGGAGGTCGACAAGGCGCGTGAGTTGCTGCGCGAGTCCAGTGGGGCCGGCAAGATCGGCACCACGGGCAAGGGCATCGGTCCGGCCTATGAAGACAAGGTGGCGCGCCGGGCGCTGCGCGTGCAGGACCTGAAGCATCCCGAGCGCTTTGCGCGCAAGCTGAGGGACCTGGTCGACATGCACAACTTCGCGCTGCAGGGCTACCTGCAGGGCAAGCCGCTCGAGTTCCAGCCCATTTACGACCAGGCCATGCAGCTGGCGGTGCAGATCAAGCCGATGATGGCCGACGTGGGCTACATGCTCTACAACGCCAACCGCCAGGGCGCGAACATCCTGTTCGAAGGCGCGCAGGGCACCCTGCTGGACATCGACCACGGCACTTACCCCTACGTCACCTCCAGCAACTGCGTGGCAGGCAATGCCGCGGGGGGTACGGGCCTGGGGCCGAACGCGCTGCACTACGTGCTGGGCATCACCAAGGCCTACACCACGCGCGTGGGCAGCGGGCCGTTTCCCACCGAGCTGCCGATGGATGTTCCCGGCACCGTGGGCCACCACCTGTCCACCGTGGGCCAGGAGCGCGGCACGGTGACGGGCCGGGCGCGTCGCTGCGGCTGGCTGGATGCGGCCGCCCTCAAGCGCGCCATCATCATCAATGGCATCTCGGGCCTGTGCCTGACCAAACTGGATGTGCTCGACGGCCTGGAGGAGATCAAGGTGTGCGTGGGCTACGAATGGCAGGGCCAGCGCCTGGACATCCTGCCCCTGGACGCTGACGAGATCGCCGAATGTCAGCCGATCTACGACACCTTTCCCGGCTGGAGCGAGTCGACGGCCGGCATCACGCAATGGGATGCCCTGCCGCTGAACGCGCGCCGCTACCTGGAGCGGGTGCAGGAGTTCATCGGTGCGAGCATTGACATGGTCTCCACCGGCCCGGATCGCGACCACACGATCCTGCTGCGCCACCCCTACCAGGGCTGAGCTTGACGCCTGGCCACCTTTACAACGCAACGTGCTTCGACGAGGCCCCTTCGATGTTGACGGAAGACGGTAAGAACCTTTATGTGTCCTGGGACGAGTACCACCTGCTCATCGAGCGGCTGGCGCTCAAGGTCCACGCTTCGGGCTGGGAATTCGACCAGATCCTGTGCCTGGCGCGCGGCGGCATGCGGCCCGGTGACGTGCTCTCTCGGGTGTTCGACAAGCCGCTGGGCATCATGTCCACCAGCTCCTACCGTGCCGAGGGCGGCACGATCCAATCTCGCCTCGACCTGGCGCAGTACATCACCCTGCCGCAAGGGCAGTTGGCGGGGCGGGTGCTGTTGGTGGACGATCTGGCCGACTCCGGCGTGACCTTGCGCGCGGTGGTGGAGCGCCTGCGCGGCATGCCGTCGATCACCGAGCTGCGTTCGGCGGTGATCTGGACCAAGGGAAGCTCGACCTACGTGCCCGACTACTATGTCGAGCTGTTGCCGACCAGCCCCTGGATCCATCAACCCTTCGAGGAGTACGACACCATGCGTCCTCCGCAGCTGGCTCGGAAGTTCTCCATTTGATGCGACGATGCGCCCGCGGAACCGATGATGCAGCTTTCGCGGCTGCCTCACCGGGCTGGGCGCTGGCCGGGATGTCTCCGGCCGGTTGCGCAGGAAGCGGGGCCGGCGCAACAAATAAAAAAGCCGATGCTTTTGGCATCGGCTTTTCGGCTATCTTGATCAGCAGCTGTTCTTTTATCAACAACCCACTGACTCTGAATGGTGCCCAGGAGAGGACTCGAACCTCCACGGAGTTACCCGCTAGTACCTGAAACTAGTGCGTCTACCAATTCCGCCACCTGGGCTTTCAGGAAAACATGAATTCTATCACCAATAAAAAGACTTTCAAGCCCCTTCCCGCCATCGGCGCAGAATTAATGAGCGAAGTGGAGGGAACCGTGCAGGGCCACCGCGACGGACATGGCTTCGTCGTGCGCGACGACCAGCAGCCCGACCTCTATCTCTCGCCCCAGGAAATGCGCGCGGTGCTGCACCGGGACCGGGTGCGCGCACGCATCATCCGGCACGATCGCAAGGGCCGTCCCGAGGGGCGGGTGCTCGAGATCATCGAGCGGCGCAAGACGCCCATCATCGGGCGGCTGCTGCACGAGAGCGGCATCTGGCTGGTGGCGCCCGAGGACAAGCGCTACGGCCAGGACATCCTGGTGCCCAAGAACGCCACGGCGAATGCCGCGGCCGGGCAGGTGGTGGCGATCGAGCTGACCGAGCCGCCCTCGATGTACTCCCAGCCCGTGGGCCGCGTCACCGAGGTGCTGGGCGACATCGACGACCCCGGCATGGAGATCGAGATCGCGGTGCGCAAGTACGAGGTGCCGCACCAGTTCTCGGCGAGTGCGCTGGCTCAGGCGGCGAGTCTGCCGGACAAGGTGCGCGCAGCGGATTGCAAGCAGCGCGTCGACCTGACCGACGTGCCCCTTGTCACCATCGACGGCGAGGACGCGCGCGATTTCGACGACGCGGTCTATTGCGAGCCCGCCAAGGTGGGCAAGGGCAGCGGCTGGCGGCTCGTGGTGGCCATCGCCGACGTGAGCCACTATGTCAAGCCCGGTGAGCCGCTGGACGAGGATGCCTACGAACGTGCCACCTCGGTGTACTTCCCGCGCCGCGTGATCCCCATGCTGCCCGAGAAGATCTCCAATGGCTTGTGCTCGCTCAATCCGAACGAGAAGCGACTGTCGATGGTGTGCGACATGCTGGTCGACGCCGCCGGCGAGATCAAGGCCTACCAGTTCTTCCCGGCGGTGATCTGCTCGCACGCGCGCTTCACCTACAACGAGGTGGCTGCCATCCTCGTCAACACGCGCGGCCCCGAGGCCGCCAAGCGCCAGCCCCTCGTGCCGCACCTGCTCGACCTGCTCGATGTGTACCGGGCGCTCCTCAAGAGCCGCGCGCAACGCGGCGCGGTGGACTTCGAGACCACCGAGACGCAGATCGTGTGCGACGAGAACGGGCGCATCGAGAAGATCGTGCCGCGCACCCGCACCGAGGCGCACAAGCTGATCGAGGAGGCGATGCTGGCTGCCAACGTGTGTGCGGCGGACTTCATCGAGCAGCACAAGCATTCCGCGCTGTTCCGCGTGCACGAGGGCCCCACCCCCGAGAAGCGCGCGGTGCTGCAGAACTACCTCAAGGCGCTCGGCCTGGGCATGGGCATCAGCGAGAACCCTGCGCCAGGCGAGTTCCAGGCGATCGCCACGGCCACCAAAGACCGCCCCGACGCGATGCAGATCCACACCATGCTGCTGCGCTCGATGCAGCAGGCGATCTACACCAGCACCAACAGCGGCCACTTCGGCCTGGCGTATCCGGCCTACACGCACTTCACCAGCCCCATTCGGCGCTATCCCGACCTGCTGGTGCACCGGGTGATCAAGGCGCTGCTGGGGCGCAAGCAGTACCGCATGCTGGACGTGGCGCGCACCACGCCCTCCCAGCCCGCGCGCAAGGGCAAAGGCAAGGGCTCGGTGCAGGGAGGCAGCGTGCCGCCGGCGCTGACCGAGGCCGCAGCCTGGGAGATGGCCGGGGTGCACTGCAGTGCCAACGAGCGTCGCGCCGACGAGGCCTCACGCGATGTCGAGGCCTGGCTGAAGTGCCGCTACATGCGCGAGCACCTTGGTGAGGAATACGGCGGCACCGTCAGCGCGGTGACCAGCTTCGGCCTGTTCGTGCAGCTCGATGGCCTGCATGTGGAAGGGCTGGTCCACATCACCGAGCTGGGGGGCGAGTACTTCCGATTCGACGAGGCGCGGCAGGAGCTGCGTGGCGACCGCTCGGGCATCCGCTATGCGGTGGGAGCCCGGGTGCGGGTGCAGGTCAGCCGCGTCGACCTCGATGGGCGCAAGATCGATTTCAGGTTGGTGCGCGAAGACGGCGAGGGCCTGCCGGCCCGGTCGGGGCGGAGCAAGGGCAAGCGGGACGACAGCAGGCCTGCAGAGCGACCGGCCTCCGTGGACAGCGCGGCCCAGGCGCTGGCTGATTTGCGCGAGGAAGACCGGGCGGTGAAGGCGCGCAGGAAGGCGGCCGACCAGGCGCGGGGCGAGGGCAGGATGCCGCGCCTGCTCCAGTCGGCTGACGTCGGCAAGGCCGAGTCCCCCGCTGCGACAGACAGCGGCGTGGTGTCCAAGGAAAAGGGCCGCAAGCGCAGCACCGCGGCCCCCAGCCGACGGGCCGCTGCAAAGAAGAAGCGGGGCTGAAGAAGAAAGAAAGGAAGAGAGGCCCTTGGCGCTCAGGCTTCCGTTGAGCGCAGACGTTCGTACAGCCGCTCGATCAAGGTCTCGGCGCGCAGGGGGCCGCTGCGCGGTGGCTCGGCCGCCGCCCCGTGCCAGGCCACCGCTTGCCGGGCCACCTGCTGTGCATGGCCTTGCACCTCGTTGCGGTCCACGCTGCCGGCAGGAGACTGGGCCCACCAGCCGCCGAGCCAGCCTGCCAGCACATCCCCCGTGCCTGCGGAGGCGAGTGCTGCGTTGCCGGTGAGATTGACGTGAGGTGTGGCCTGCGCTGCGGTGATCACCGAGCCCGAACCCTTCAGCACCACCACACAGGCGAAGGTCTGGGCGATGCGCTGTGCCATGCGCAGGCGGTCGTCCTGCACCTCGGCGCTGGTCACACCCAGCAGGCGTGCGGCTTCCAACGGATGCGGCGTGAGCACGGTCGGCCAGCCCTTGGCGGCGCGGCGGCGCAGTTGCCGTTGCAGCGAAGTGTCGGCCGCGATGGCGTTGAGGCCATCCGCGTCGATCACCAGTTGCGCCGCCGTGCTCATCACGGTGGGCAACGCTTCGGCGATCGCCTCGCCACCGCCGCAGCCGCACACCACCGTGTGACGGGACCAGGCCATGGGACGGCTGGCCAGGTCGAGCGGCCGGAACATCAGGGCAGGATGGGCCGGCAGGCACTGCGCGGCCGCTTCGGAGAGCAAGTGGACATAGACGCGTCCGGCGCCCGCCGCCTGGGCTGCGCAGGCAGCCAGCAGGGCTGCCCCTTCCATGCCAGGCGCGCCCCCCACCACGCTCACGTCGCCGAAGCTGCCTTTGTGCTGGTCATGGCGGCGTGGCAGGGTCGGGGTGTCGCTGCTCAGCCAGGCGTCGGGTGCTGGGCTCGCGCCCGTGCCCAGGGCCGGCACCCCCAGGTCGTCCCACCACACCTCGCCGGCCCAGTCACGACCGCGCCCTGTGAACAAGCCAGGCTTGAGACTCAGCAGCGACAGGGTGGCCGTGGCGCGCACGGTCCAGGGCGCGCCAGTGCCGGTATCGGCGTCCAGGCCCGAGGGCAGGTCCAGCGACAGGACCGGGCCTTCGTGCTGGCGCAGCACGGCCAGGCACTGCTCGAGGGCCGGTGAGGGGCGGCGGCCGCGTCCCACGCCAATGCCGAGCAGTGCGTCGATGAGCAGGGCGCCTCGCAACTCGGCCGGCCCGGGCAGTGCGGCTTGGATCGGCACGCCGGCATTGCGCGCCCGGCCCAGCGCCTGCTGGGCATCAGGTGGCAGGCGCTGCGGGTCGCCGGCCAGGGTCACACCCACCGGCAGGCCTTGGAGATGCAGCATGCGCGCGGCCTCCAGGCCGTCGCCGCCGTTGTTGCCCGGGCCCGCCAGGATCCAGAAACGGGTGCTGTGTGGCGCCAGCGCCAGGGCCAGCCGGGCACTGGCGGCGCCGGCACGTTGCATGAGCATGCCCGGGGGGAGATGGACGGCTGCCTGCTGTTCCAGGGTGCGCGTCGCCTGGCTGCCCATCAGGGGCAGGGGAGGCTGGAAGAGCGAGATGCGTTGCATGGCCATGCATTCTGCGCCTGGACATCGCTGTCCAGGCCGGCCATCCGCTCAGGCATTGCCGGTCTGCGGCAGGCGGCCGGCGCGCTCCAGGATGTCAATCCAGTGCTGCAGCCGACGCACGCTGATCTGGTGTTCACGGGCAATGTGTGCCAACGAGGCGCCGGGTTGCCGGGCCGCCGCCACGATGCGGCGCTTGTCGCTGCCGCTGAACTGGGAATGCGTGGTCGTCGGGGCACCGTGCCGGCGCGCCCAGGCGGGCAGGGCGCGGGCGAGGACAGGCGCCTCGTGCGACAGGGGCGCAGCCGCTGTTTCGGGCTGCGGCTGTGCCAGGGAATCCTTGTCCCGCAGCCAGGCCAGGGACAGCAGCACGTTGCCGAACAGCATGCCCGCGTACACGATGCCCGACCCCAGCAGGGTCAGGGCGGTGAAGGCAGCGCCGACGCCGCCGTGGCTTTGTGCTGTGCTCAGCAGGCCTGCGATCGTCCAGGGCTGACGGCCGACTTCGCACACCACCCAACCGGCTGCGTTCGCGACCCAGGCCCATGGCAGGGCCAGCACGCAGGCCCACAGCAGCAGCCGGCCGGTGCGCCGTTGCGGATCGGCGCCGCGCCAGGTCATCAGACCGACCACGGCCATCAGCAGTGCCCATCCGCCCACCATGAGCCGAAAGCCCCAGAACACCGGTGCCACCGGCGGCAAGGCGGCCCGCGCGGCAGCCGCCAGCTCGGACTCGGTGGGGGTGTCCGTGTCGAGCAGGCTCAGCGCGCCCAGCCGGGCCTGGTAGTCGGCGACCGACATGCGGGCGGGGTGCCGCGCCGCCTCGGGCAGGGCCAGCGCCCGCTGCAGGGCCTCGCGGGTCTGGCGCTCGATGTCCTGCAGGTTGGGCAGGGGATGCTCGCCGTCTCCCGCGATCCAGCCCAGGGCCTCGGGAACCTCGAGGGCGAAGAGGTTGCTGCGTGTCTGCGCGTCGGGCCAGGCCAGCAAGGTCAGCGCGGCCGGACCTGCCGATGGACGCCACAGGGCCTCGATGGCCGCGAACTTGGCGGGCTGGTAGCGGGCCGCCAGTTCACCGCTGCGGTGGCCGGCCAGGCCGGTGACCAGCAGGGCCAGCAGCGTGAAGGCCGACGCGGCATGGAGCGAGGCTTGGGCCAGCGCCGTGCGCCGGCCGCGCAGCAGCAGCCAGGCGCTCAGGCCCACCACGAACATCCCGCCCAGCACGTAGGCGGCGCCCAGGGTGTGCAGCACCTTGATGGGCAGCAGCGGGTTGTCGAACAGGGCGGCCGGGTCGGTCAGCCGCCAGTGGCCATCGATCAGTGTGATGCCCGTCGGGTTCTGCATCCAGGCATTGAGCGCCAGGATCGCCAGCGACTGGGCGATCAGCGCACAGGCCAGCGTCACCGACGTGGCCAGCCGCAGGGGCAGGGGCAGCCGGCGGCGCAGGGTGAACACCAGCACCAGGCCGAACAGCACCGGCGCCAGCCGGCCTTCCAGGGCGAACACATGGCTGAAGACTTCGGCAGCCGCGTCCGCGTAGCGGGTCCACTGGGCCTGGAGGTGATGGCGCAACGGCCAGCCGGTGAGGGCGCCGCACACGAAATTGAGGACGAAGAAGCGCCCCCAGTACAGGGCTGCTTCTTCCCAGACCTGCTTGCGGCTGAGCAGGGCCATGCCCTCGAGCAGGGCAATGGCAGCCATCAGGCCGATCGTCAGGGGAACGAACAGGTAATGGAACTCGGTTGCAAATCCAAACAAAATTCGCGAAACGTCGACCGATGCTGACGCGTCTGTCATGCCCAGTACTCCAATTTGTCATCTTTTGCGCCGGGCTGTCTCACCTGCCACGGCAGGGGCGCAGGCTGCAGGAAGCGTGCCATTGGGTCTGGGCGCGCAAAGGCAGGCATGGTGGCGCGATGCGCCCAAGCTAGCAGGCGGCAAGGCGGTCCTTGTTTCAAGGCGCATCCAAACGCAACCAAGGGCTCCCAAGTGCTTCACGCGCCGCGGCAGGGGTTTGCCCGGGGTTCAGGGTATACTCCCGGGGTTTTTCGGTGCCCTGGCAGCGCAGTGTCCTGTCAGAGGCTGAAAAGCAAATCGCGAGCTGAATCGCTCACAAGGTGTCGCCCGGCCATGCCGGGCGATTTCAGATTCGGCTTCAGAACCAACCTTCGGAGTCTCACATGACCATTACCATGCGCGAAATGCTGGAAGCCGGTGTCCATTTCGGCCACCAAACCCGCTTCTGGAACCCCAAGATGGCCCCCTACATCTACGGCCATCGCAACAAGATCCACATCATCAACCTCGAGAAGACGCTGCCGCTCTTCAACGAGGCCATGAAGTTCGTGCGCCAGCTGGCAGCCAAGCGCGGCACCATCCTGATGGTGGGCACCAAGCGCCAGGCCCGTGAAGTCACCGCCCAGGAAGCCCTGCGCGCCGGCATGCCCTACGTCGACCAGCGCTGGCTGGGCGGCATGCTCACCAACTTCAAGACCGTCAAGGGCTCCCTCAAGCGCCTGAAGGACATGCAGGCCCAGGTCGAGTCCGGCACCGAGATCCGCATCAAGAAGGAAGCCCTGCTGTTCCAGCGCGAGCTGGCCAAGCTCGAGAAGGACATCGGCGGCATCCAGCACATGAATGCACTGCCCGACGCCCTGTTCGTGATCGACGTCGGCTACCACAAGATCGCCGTGGCCGAAGCCCAGAAGCTGGGCATCCCCGTGATCGGCGTGGTCGACTCCAACCACTCGCCCGTGGGCATCGACTACATCATCCCCGGCAACGACGACTCTTCCAAGGCCGTGGCCCTGTACGCCCGCGCCGTGGCCGATGCCGTGCTGGAAGGCAAGGCCAACGCCACCAACGAAGTGGTCCAGGCGATCGCCGCCGAGGGTGACGAGTTCGTCGAGGTCAGCGAAACCGCCTGACCTGGCTCTTTTTCCCACTGCCCTGGCAGAGGGTCCAAAAAGGGGCTTCATGAGCCCCTTTTTTTCCAACAACGAATGATTTCTGACACGTCCGGGCCGGCCCGGACCCAACGAGACGGAGAACGACATGCCTGCAATTACCGCGAGCCTGGTGGCTGAACTGCGTGCCAAGACGGACGCCCCGATGATGGAATGCAAGAAGGCCCTCACCGAAGCCGAGGGCGACATGGACAAGGCTGAGGAACTGCTGCGCGTCAAGCTCGGCGGCAAGGCCGCCAAGGCGGGCTCGCGCGTGACCGCCGAGGGCTTGGTCGCCGTCAGCGTGCAGGGCACCACCGGCGCGCTCGTCGAGGTGAACTGCGAAACCGACTTCGTGTCCAAGAACGAGTCCTTCCTGGCGTTCAGCAAGGCCTGTGCCGATCTGGTGGCGCAGCACAACCCGGCCGACGTGGCCGCGCTGTCCGCCCTGGCCTACGCCCAGGACGGCTTCGGCCCCACGCTGGAAGACGTGCGCAAGGGCCTGGTCGGCAAGATCGGCGAGAACATGTCCGTGCGCCGCTTCAAGCGCTACGCAGGCGGCGGTCAGCTGGCCAGCTACCTGCACAACGGCCGCATCGGCGTGATGGTCGAGTTCGAGGGCGACGAGTCGGCCGCGAAGGACGTGGCCATGCACGTGGCTGCCATGAAGCCGGTGTCACTGTCGTCCAGCGACGTGCCGGCCGAGCTGATCGAGAAGGAGCGTTCGGTGGCCCAGCTCAAGGCGGCCGAGTCCGGCAAGCCGGCCGACATCGCCGCCAAGATGGTGGAAGGGTCGGTGCAGAAGTACCTGAAGGAAGTGAGCCTGTTCAACCAGACCTTCGTCAAGAACGACAAGCAGACGGTGGAGCAGATGCTCAAGGGCGCGAACACGACGGTCAAGGCCTTCACGCTGTTCGTGGTGGGCGAAGGCATCGAGAAGAAGGTCGACGACTTCGCCGCCGAGGTCGCCGCCCAGGTGGCCGCCGCGAAGGGCGCCTGATCCTGCCTGCCAGCGCCTGCCCGTGGTGGGCGCTGGCCTTTTTTCCCGTCGTGTTGTTGTCGCTGTTGTTCACCGCAATCTGAAGGAGCTTTTATGCCCGCTTACAAGCGAATCCTGCTGAAACTGTCCGGCGAGGCCCTGATGGGGGACGATGCCTATGGCATCAACCACTCCACCATCAGCCGCATGGTCAAGGAGATCCAGGAGATCACTCAGCTGGGCTGCGAGGTGGCGGTGGTGATCGGTGGTGGCAACATCTTCCGCGGCGTGGCGGGTGGCGCCGTGGGCATGGACCGGGCCACGGCCGACTACATGGGCATGCTGGCCACGGTGATGAATTCGCTGGCTCTTGCCGACACCATGCGCCAGGAAGGCATGACCGCGCGCGTCATGTCGGCCATCGGCATCGAGCAGGTGGTCGAGCCCTACGTGCGGCCGAAGGCGCTGCAGTACCTCGAGG
>CBINPE010000006.1:0-76807 GCA_966252435.1 uncultured Burkholderiales bacterium
CGGCGGGTGCCGACGTGGAACTGGCCTTGCTGGTCATCGACGAACGCGACCGCCAGGTCTTCGAAGGCCTCGCCGAGCATGCGCGGCGCCACGAGGCGCCACTGCGCTTCGAGGGCCGGGTGCGCGGCCCGGACGGCGCGGTGCGCTGGGTCGAGCTCGACGGCGACAGCATGACCGGGCCGGGCGGTGCGGTGCAGGTGCTGGGCACCCTGCGCGACACCACCGAGCGCCGCCTGGCGGAGCAGGAGCTGCGCGACAGCGAGCGGTTCCTGCGCACGGTGACGAGCGCGGCGCGCATCGGCCTGGCGGTGATCGAGGAGGCCCGCAGCTTCCGCTTCGCCAACGAGGCCTATGCACAGATGCTGGAAGTGCCGCTGGATGCGATCGTGGGCCGGCCCGTCGCCGAGGTGCTCCAGGCGGGTTGGCCGCAGGTGCGCGCCTGCCTGGACCGGGTCTTCGCGGGCGAGCGCGTGTCCTTCGAGTTCACCGTGCCCGCGGTGAGCGCCCAGGCCGAGGGGCCGGTGCGCCATTTCGGCGCTTTCCTCGAGCCGCACGCCGGCGCGGCCGATGAGGGTGGGGAGGGGGGCGGCACCGTGGTGCTGGTGGTGGTGGAGATCACCGCGCTCAAGCAGCTGGAGTCCGAGCTGCGCGAGACCGACCGGCGCAAGGACGAGTTCCTGGCCACGCTGGCGCACGAGTTGCGCAACCCGCTGGCACCCGTGCGCAATGCGGTGCAGGTGCTCAACCTCAGGGGCTCGGCGAACCGCGAGTGGCAGCGCGCCGGCGAGGTGATCGATCGGCAGATGCGCGTCATGGTGCGGCTGATCGACGACCTGATGGACGTGGCCCGCATCAACAAGGGCCGCATCGAGCTGCACAAGGCCCAGGTGCCGCTGTCGGAGGTGCTGGACTGGGCCCTCGAGGCCAGCCGCCCACAGATCGACGAGTTCGGCCATCTCCTGGTGCTGGACCTGCCGCCCGAGGTCATCCTGCTGGACGCCGACCTGACGCGGCTCTCGCAGGCCTTCATGAACCTGCTGACCAATGCGGTCAAGTACACCGAGCGCGGGGGGCGCATCGAGCTGTCGGCGCGCGTGTCGGCCGAGGCCGGCCAGGTCACGGTGAGCGTGAAGGACAACGGCATCGGCATCGCCCCGGCCCAGCTGGAGGGCGTGTTCAACATGTTCTCGCAAGTCGAGAGCGCCCTGGTGCGCTCACGCGGCGGGCTGGGCATCGGCCTGTCGCTGGCGCGGCGGCTGGTCGAGATGCATGGGGGCAGGGTGGAGGCCCGCAGCAAAGGGCTGGGCTGGGGCAGTGAATTCCTGGTGCACCTGCCGGTGTTGCGGGTGGAGGCCGGCCGGCGCGAACCGGCCTTGGCGGGCGTCCAGGCGGCCTCTCCTGGTGATGCTTCTCCGGCGGCCACGGAGACCGCCCTGCGCCTGCTGGTGGTCGACGACAACCAGGACGGTGCCGACACCTTGAGCGAACTGCTGTCGATGAACGGCCATTCCGTGCGCACGGCTTACGACGGCGAGGAGGCCCTGCGGCTGGCCGAGGCGTTCCGCCCGCACGCCGTGCTGCTCGACATCGGCCTGCCCAAGCTCAACGGGTACGAGACCTGCCGCTACCTGCGTGCGCAGCCCTGGGGCGAGGGGATCACGATGATCGCGATGACCGGCTGGGGGGACCGCGAGGCCCAGCAGGCGGTGCGCGAGGCCGGCTTCAACCACCACTTCATCAAGCCGGTGGACGAGAACCTGCTGATGAAGGCCCTGGCCGCGGTGGACGCCGACGCGGCCGAGGCCACCGAGGCCCCGGGCCGCTGAGCGCGGGTTCAGCGTCGCCTCAGATGTAGCCCAGCAGCATCAGCACCAGCAACACCACCAGCACCAGTCCCAGGCCCCCGCTGGGCGCGTAGCCCCAGCTCCGGCTGTGGGGCCAGGTGGGCAGGACCCCGATCAGCATCAGCAACAGAACAGTCAACAGGATCGTGACCAGGCTCATCCATGACTCCTTCCTTCTTGTGAGAGATGCGCCATGCTCCCGCCGCGTTCCCCGGCCCGCCATCGGCCTGTGCCTGTAACGGCTGTGGGCGTCTGCCTACGCGGCAGTCCCCATCGTCCCTGGAGACCGGCGTGGACGGCACCCTGATCGACGGCTCGGCGCGGCGAAGACCGCGGCGGGTTGCGCCGAGCAGGCCGGCGGGTGCCAGAATCGGGCCCTGCCTTCACTGCCGAGACGAAACGAGTCGCCATGCTTGCCACCCCCGCCGACGAACATGCCATGCGCCTGGCGCTCGACCAGGCCCACAACGCCTGGCTGGTGGGCGAGGTGCCCGTGGGGGCGGTGATCATGCGCCACGGGCAGGTGATCGCCACCGGCTACAACCGCCCTATCACCGACCACGACCCCACGGCCCACGCCGAGATCGTGGCCTTGCGCCATGCGGCCATCCTGCTGTCGAACTACCGGCTGCCGGAGTGCGAGCTGTTCGTGACCCTCGAGCCTTGCGCCATGTGCGCGATGGCGCTGATGCATGCACGCTTCAAGCGCGTGGTGTTCGGGGCGCTCGACCCCAAGACGGGTGCCGCGGGGTCGGTCGTGAACCTGTTCGACAACACCTTGTTGAACCACCACACATCGGTGGCAGGCGGGGTGCTCGCGCATGCCTGCGGCCAGGTGCTGCGCGATTTCTTCGCGGAGCGGCGGGCGCTCTATCGCCAGCGGCGGCAGGGGCGTGCCGCGGAGCTGCCGCAGGAGGAGGCTGGGGCCGCGCAGACAGGCGCAGCCTTTGCTGCCCCGGCGCCGCACATCCCGGCAGGGGAATCCGAGGAGTTGCCTGCGGATGGGCTGCACCCTCACCGGCTGGGAGGCGAAGCTTCGTGACACCCGCCGCTTGGACAGCCCTGGCCTTCTGTTCCGTTCTCTCGGCCCTCTCTCTTTTAACCTGATCTCCTCACCATGACCTCCTTGACCCTGTTCAGTCCCAGCGGCGTGCTGGCCCGCTCCCTGCCGTTGCGGCGTGCCGAGCGGCGCCTGCGTGCGCATGGCTTTGAGGTGCAGATCGACGAGGCTGCCCTGGCCCGGCACCAACGCTTCGCCGGCGACGACGAAACGCGCCTGGCCGCGCTGCACCGTGTGGCGGACCAGGCGCCGGCGGTGGCGCTGGCCACGCGTGGAGGCTACGGGCTCACCCGGCTGCTGGACCGCATCGACTGGGACCGCATCGTGCGCAGCATCGAACGCGGCACGCGCTGGGTCGGGCACAGTGACCTGACGGCCCTGCAGCTCGGCCTGCTGGCCCACGGCAAGGGCACTGTCGGGACCTGGGCCGGTCCGCTGGCCTGCGGCGATTTCGGCGGCGAAACTGTCGATGAGATCACCGAGGCTTGCTTCCTGGAGGCCCTCAGCGGCGAACTGGAGGCCGTGGGGTTCAGCGAGGGCGGACGGCGCGGACGGGCCGAGCAGCCCTTCGACGGCCTGTCGGCCCAGGGCCTGCTGTGGGGGGGCAACCTGTGCATGCTCACCTCCCTGCTGGGGACGCCGCATTGGCCGGCGCGTCGCGCCATTCAGGGCGGCATCCTGTTCCTCGAAGACGTGAACGAGCACCCCTACCGCATCGAGCGCAGCCTGCTGCAATTGCACCAGGCGGGGGTGCTCGACACGCAGAAGGCCGTGCTGCTGGGCGACTTCACCGGCTTCACCAAGTCGCCGCTCGACCGGGGCTACACCCTGGCCAGCGCGGTCGAGCACCTGCGCAGCCTGAGCCGCACACCCATCCTCACCGGGCTGCCCTTCGGCCACGGGCCGACCAAGGTCATGCTGCCGGTGGGCCGCAAGGTGCAGTTGGTGGTCGAGGGCCGCGATGTGCTGCTGGGCTGGGCCCATGCGCATGACCATCACTGACCGGTGAAGCGGCACACATTTCCTTACCCGTTGGGGAAAACGCACCCCAGTTTCTTGTTTTTCCACGCCACCTTTGATTGCTAGACTGCGGCCGTGACAAATTTCCGGCCCCACCTCCAACACCTTGCCCGGCTTGCCCTGCTGGCCATGCTGTGCATCGTGCTGGCGCCTGGCGTCACGCGGTGGGTGAAGGCCTCGCAGGGGCTGGCAGCCTGGGCCGAGATCTGCTCCGCCACGGTCCGGGTCGACGCCGGGACGTCCGAGGCCGGACCGTCCACCGGCAGCCCGGCAAGCAGCATGGCCCTGGGCGATCACTGCCCCTGGTGCGTGGCCGGTGGCGGCTGGGCCCCCGCCGAAGTCCATGTCGAGCCGCTCCCCGCGGCCCACACCACACGTCCGCCTCTGTTCTACCAGGCGCCAACGCCCCTGTTCGCCTGGGCCTCGGCCCAGCCGCGCGCGCCGCCCAACCTCATCTGATCCTTCTTCGCCGGGCAACCGGATGAGCGGCCCTGCACGCCCGTCGCGTGCTTCACCCTGCAGCCACGCGCAGTCGCACGCCACCCGCCCCGCTTGCCCATCCATGTCACTCCGGCAGGCCCTGCCTGCCGGTCCCGCGCCTTGCAAGGTGCGGATCGGACGGATCCACCACCATGACGACGCTTCACGGCCGCATCGCGCCCCTGCCTTTCCTTGGGCTTCTCTCACCGCGCGCTCTTCCTTCCGCGACTTCCTTTTCCGCACTGATCCTGCTGGCGGGTGCCTGGTGCCTTGCGCCGGACCCGGCCTGGTCGCAGGGCGTGGCCACGGAGGCGCAGCTCGCGCCCGTCACCGTGACGGGCAGCACGCCCCGCAGCGGCCTGGCACCCGGGCTGCCCAGCAGCACGGCCAGCAAGACCGAGGAGGACCTGCGCGAGCAGAACCTGGTCAATCCGGAGGACGCGCTCAAGTACGTGCCCAACACCAGCATCCGCAAGCGCTACATCGGTGACCGCAACGCACTGATCGGCGGGCGCAGCTTCGGCACCCTGCAGCCGTCGCGGGGCCTGGCCTACGTGGATGGCTACCTGATCTCCAACTTCCTGGGCCGCTTCGACGCGCCGCGCTGGAACATGGTGACCCCCGAGGCGATGGCGCGCGTCGACGTGCTGTACGGCCCGTTCTCGGCGATCTATCCCGGCAACTCGATCGGCACCACGGTGGCCGTCACCGAGCGCGAACCCAAGGCCTTCGACGGCAGCGCCCGCGTCACGGGCTACCGGCAGCACTTCGACCAGTACGGCCAGTCGGGCGACTACGACGGGCACCAGCTCTCGGCCTACCTGGGCGACCGCCTGCCCAGCGGCCTGTGGTACACGCTGGCCCTGAACCGCCAGGACGCGACCTCGCAGCCGATGAACTACGCCACCGTGAGCGCCAACGCCGCAGGCATGTTCCCGGCGGTCAGCGGCGCGGCCGTTCCTGTGAGCGGCATCCAGTACGACACCGATCCGCTGGGCCAGCGCCGCGCCGTGTTCGGGGCCAGCGGCGGCGCCATCGACCACACCGTGCAGGACACCCTCAAGCTCAAGCTCGGCTACCGTTTCACGCCCGAGGTGATGGGCAGCGTGATGCTGGGCCTGTGGCGCAACGACACCACCAACACCAACCGGCCCTTCATCCGCGACAGCGCCGGCAACCTGGTCTGGTCGGGCAACGTGACCGACGGGGTCAACCGCTTCAGCCTGCCGCTGGCCACCTTCGCGCCGTCCGAGCGCGACGAGTCGCACCGCCAGTTCGGCCTGACCCTCAAGACCCGCCGCGCCACCGGCTGGAACGGCTCGGTGGTCTATTCCAACTACCGCATCCTGAAGGACATCGCGCGCCAGGCCAACGTGCCCGAGGACCAGGCCTCGGCCGGCGGGCCCGGCAGCTGGACGCGGCGCGACGGCACCGGCTGGGACACCTTCGAGGTGCAGGGTACCTACACGCCAGTACCGGACGACTTCACCGGCGGCCGGCATGCCCTGACGGTCGGCCTGCACCGCAACAGCTACGTGCTGGACAGCCCGACCCGCGACGCCAGCGACTGGCGCAGCCAGGAGACCACGCTGAGCCAGCGCTACCGCGGCCAGACCGGGGTGCTGGCCGCCTACGTCCAGGACGCCTGGAAGCTGCGCGATGACCTCACCCTCACCCTGGGCCTGCGCGAGGAGCAGTTCAAGGCGCATGACGGCGAGCAGTTGGTGCGCGTGGCAAGCTGCACCGCCTCGGCCAGCGCCGCGTGCACGCCCAACAGCGATGGCAGCTTCAACCGCACGGTCAGCTACGCGGGTCGCACGCTGTCGGGGACCTCGCCCAAGGCCTCGCTGGCCTGGCAACTGCCGCGGGAGGTCCTGCTGAAGGCCAGCTACGGCCGGGGCGTGCGCTTCCCCAACGTCGAGGAGCTCTACAACGGCACCCTCACCGCCACCAGCCTCAGCCTGAGCGATCCCGGTCTGCGCCCCGAGCGTTCCGACGCCTTCGAGCTCAGCGCCGAGAAGGACTGGGAGCGCCACCACCTGCGCGTCTCGCTGTTCCATGACGACGTGCGCGATGCCATCCTGCGCCAGACCGACATCAGCGTCACGCCCAACGTGACCCGCATCTCCAACGTCGACCGGGTGAAGACGCGCGGTGTCGAGCTGGCATGGCAGACGCAGGACTGGCTGCTGCGGGGGCTCGACCTCGATGCCGGCCTGGCGCTGGCACGCTCACGGGTCGAGGCCAATGCGCGCGATCCGCAGTCGGTGGGCAAGGAATGGCTGCGCGTGCCGCGCGTGCGGGCCAACCTGCTTGCGGCCTACCGGCCCGACGAGCACTGGATGGGCAGCGTGGGCGTGCGCCATTCGGGCCGCGCCTACAACGACGTCTACAACCGCGACGTGAACCCCGACGTCTACGGCGGTGTCTCTTCCTTCACCTTCGTGGACCTGCGCGGCAGCTACAAATTCAGCCCCAAGACCGAGCTGGCCCTGGGCATCGACAACGTCGGCGATGCGCGCGGCTTCCAGGCCCATCCTTATCCAGGGCGCACCCTGTTCAGCGAGTTGCGCGTGCGGTTCTAAGCAGGCGGGGCATGGCGCTCGGGCACCTGCCATGCGCCTTGGGTGGGGCGGTCTCGCCTCACCCGTTGTCTGGTTTTGCTGGCGTGAGGCGAGCTTGCGGCTACGATGCCGCGCTGAGTCAGGCTGGTCGATCCAGTTCAAAATCAGCCTCCCGGTACGGCGGGAAACGTCAATGTCATTGATGCATTGGCGTTGAGATTCGATGAATTCAGAACCATGTGACGAGGACAGCCGTTTTGAATGCCATGAATTTTTCCGAGCAGCCCCAGGGCCAGCGCGACCGCTTCGTGAGTGTGGCGGTGGTGGTGGGCGTGCACCTCGTGGTGGGTGCCGCGCTGATCCGAGGCGTGGTGGGCGAGCATGTCTTCAAGCCCGAGGCGGTGGAGGTGCGTCTGCTGGAGGCCCCCGCGCCGCCGCCCGAGGTCGCGCCGCCACCACCCGCGCCCCGGCCACCGCTGCCGGTTCAATCCGTGCGGCCGCGCGTGCGCACCCCGGCCCCCGCACCCATGCCGGTGCCTCGGCCCGAGGTGGTCGAGGCCCCCAGCCCGATCAGCATGGATCCCTCGGCCGGTGTGCCGGAGCCGTCGCCGCCGCCGCCCGCTCCGGCGCCTGCGCCCGCACCCGCGCCGGCCGCGCCGACCGCCCTGGCCATCGGCGTGGTCTGCCCCAAGCAGGTTCCTCCCGTCATGCCCCTGCGCGCGTCGCGGGAAGGCATCCAGGGCGTGGCCACGGCACGCATCGTTCTCAAGGCGGGCCAGGTGGTGCAGGTGGACGTCAGCAGCCGTCCCTCGGGCGTGTTCGAAGGCGCCGTGCGCCAGGCCATCCAGCAGTACCGCTGTGAGACACCGGGCGATGCCGAGGTGGTGGCGACCCAGGTGTTCGAGTTCCGGCTGAATTGAGCCGCAAACGATGGATGACCTGAGGAAAACCTCAATGGTCAAGTTGGCACGGGCCTGTAATCGTCCTGGGTTTTCCCGAGGCGCAACGGGTTCGGCCTCGGCACCAATGAATCTTGAAGAGCCTCCCCAGGAGGCCGCTGGGAAAGGAGCAAGCCGTGAAGCGTCGATTGCAGGCCCGACTGGGTGGGCTGTTGGGGGTGCTGTGCTGTGTGATGGCCCTGGCGGGCGAGGCGGTGTGTGCGCAGCCGCAGGCGCCCTCGGCGTCGGCTTCGGCCTCGCAGCAACAGCCGCAGCCGCTTCCCGTTGAAGGCGCCTCGCCTGCGACGCCGCCCCTGGCTGCCGCCGAGGCCACCGGTGGCGAGGGGCTCGTCAACCCCTACGGCCTCCAGGCCGTGTGGGCGCAGGGTGATCTGGTGGCGCGTGGCACGCTGGTGATCATGGGCTTGATGAGCCTGGGCAGCTGGAGCATCTTCCTCACCCGGCTGATCGGCGGCCTGCGCCTGGCCGGCGAGGCCCGCAAGGCACGCCAGGCGTTCCTGGGCGCGGCCAACCTGCCGGCCGGCATGGCGGCCCTGCCGAGTGGGGGGGCTTTCCACTTCATCGCCTCCGCGGGCATCCGGGCCGGCGAGCGCCATGAAGGCACGCTCACCGAGAACATCGACCGCGCCACCTGGGTGGCCACGTGCATCCAGCGCAGCGTCGACGAGGTGCATTCGCGACTGCAGGAGGGCCTGGCCTTCCTGGCCACGGTGGGATCGACGGCGCCGTTCATCGGCCTGTTCGGCACGGTGTGGGGCATCTACCATGCGCTGACCGCGATCGGCGTGGCCGGCCAGGCCTCGATCGACAAGGTGGCAGGCCCGGTGGGCGAGTCGCTGATCATGACGGCGCTGGGCCTGGCGGTGGCGGTGCCGGCGGTGCTGGGCTACAACTGGCTGGTCCGACGCAACAAGGTCATGATGGACGCGGTGCGCGGCTTCGCCACCGATCTGCATGGCGTGCTGATGGGCGCGCGCGCGGCGCGGCGCTGAGACCCGCGGCCAAGGAGGCTGGCATGGCTTTCACCTTCGATGCAGCGAGCAACGACGAGGTCAACGCCACCATCAACACCACGCCCCTGGTGGACGTGATGCTGGTGCTGCTGATCATTTTCCTGATCACCATCCCCGTGGTGCTGCCCTCGGTGAGCCTGAGCCTGCCGCGGCAGGCCCAGGCCCCGCGCGAGGTGCGGCAGGACGCGATCGAGATCTCGGTGCAGCGCGACGGCGGGCTGTTCTGGAACGGCCAGCCGCTGGGCGAGGAGGCTCTGTACGAGCGGCTGCGGACCCTGGCCGCTCAGCAGCCGCAGCCCGAGGTGCACGTGCGCGGCGACGAGCAGGCGCGCTTCGAGGCGGTGGGCCGGGTGGTGCGGGCCTGCCAGAGGGTCGGCATCGGCAAGCTGAATTTCGTCACCGAACCGCCGGCGCGGCAGTGAGCGCTGCGCGGGCACGGCAAGGAGGATTTCGCGCATGGGCATGAACCTGACGTCACAAGGCGACGGCGCCGAGCCGGAGGTGATGATGGAGATCAACACCACGCCGCTGATTGACGTGATGCTGGTGCTGCTGGTGATGTTCATCATCACGATCCCGATCCAGCTGCATGCGGTCAACCTGCATCTGCCGACCGGCATGCCACCACCACCGACGGCCGAGCCGCGGATCGTGCGCATCGACGTGGACGCCCAGGGGGCTTTGCAGTGGAACGGCGAGGTCCTGCCGGACGCCGCGGCGCTGCAGCGGCGCCTGCAGGCAAGCGCGGCCGAGCCGGTGACGCCGGAGCTGCATGTGCATGCAGATGCGCAGGCGCCTTACGGGGCGGTGACCGCGGTGCTGGCGGCCGCGCAGCGGCAGGGGTTGAAGAAGCTGGGCTTGATGGAGAGTTAGGGCGACGCTGAACAGCTGAGGCTTCAGCGCCCCGTCACTGCTTCACCAGTTCCACGCGCCGGTTTTTCTCGCGACCGGGTTCGCCGTCGTTGGAGGCCACGGGCGCCAGGGAGGCCACGCCCTTTGCCAGCATCCGCTTGCCATCGATCTGGTAGTCCTTCTCCAGGGCCTTGGCCACCATCTCGGCGCGGCGCTGGGACAGCTCGATGTTGCTGGCGAGGCTGCCCTGGCTGTCGGTGTGGCCGACGATGTAGACCTTCAGCGCCGGCTGGGTCTTCAGCAGCTTGGCCATCTCGTCCAAAGCCGGCTTGGACTGCGGCTTGACCTTGGCCTTGCCGGTGTCGAAGTACACGCCATAGACGGCCACCTTGCCGTCACTGTCGATGCGCTTGGCCATGGTCTCGGCGTTCAGGTCGGCACTCACCTTGTTGCCTTCCATGGCCCGGCCTTCCACCACCTCGAGGTACACACCGCCGTTCTGCTTGTCAACGGGATCGACCACGTAGATGGCCACATGCACCTTGGTGCCGTCCGGCCTCGATCCTTGCGCCAGCACGTAGCGCTCGCTCTTGCGGCCGTAGTTGAAGGCGTTCCAGTGACTCGTGTCGGCGAAGAGATCGGTGTCCAGACGCTCCAGCATCATCGCGCCGAACTGCGGCCCGCAGGTTTCCTTGGCGCACGCGTAGACCACCGTCATGCCGGCCTGCTTCAGGGCGGCCTCGTAGTTGCGCATCACCTCCAGCGACGAGCGCTCCTGGGGGTAGTTGTAGGCCAGGCGCGTGTAGCGGCCTTCCAGAGGCAGCCACTGCTCGGGCATCCGCCTGCCGTCATCGGGCACCGGGCCGGCGACGAGCCGAAGGTCGACGTATTCCTTGGCCTCGTAGCCCACCAGCTTGGCACCGGCGAAGCGCGACAGCAGCGGATGGTCTTTCCCATTCTTCACGGTGTCTTGGGCCGGCATGGCCGCCTGCGCCAGGCCGAGTGAGAGGGACAACGAAAGCGCGCCGAGGCGGTGAAGCATCTTCATGGGGACTCCGCTCAAATCGACGGATTCTAGAAGCCGAGGCAGGAGGCGCTGACCACGAGTGATTCCCGGGCCGGCGCCTCGGCCAGCAACGGTCCCACCCGGCCCAGCTCCGCCAGGAATGCCGGCTGGCGCTCGCAGGCCATCCGGTCGGCTTCGCTCTCCCACAGCGTGACCGAGAGGGCCTTGCCGCTGGCCGGGTCGGTCAGCAGCAGCGTGCCGCCAAAGCCCGGCTGCGCCGCCAGGAACGGGACCATGGCCTGCTGGTACAGCGCGGCGGCCTCTTCCAGCTTCCCCGGGCGGGTCTGGATGTGGAAGACACGGGCGAACGGGTGCATGGGGCGGCCCTCACTTCCTGAACAGCAGCGCCAGGACTGGCGGGAAGGCGAGCCAGAAGCCCGAGGCGGGCATCAGCACGACACCGAACACGCACAGCGCCAGCATCCACCACGCGATGGCCCGCAGCGTGGCGCGGGCGCCCTGTCTTTCCAGTGCCGTCACCGCCATGCCCAGCAAGGCCAGCAGCCCGCCGAACAGCAGGAACCACACCGCCACGCCTTTCGCGGGGTCGTGGCCGAGGCTGTTGAAGACGCCCTGCCGTGCAATGTCGGCGAAGGGTTGGCGAAACATCATCCAGGCCGCGATGGTGTGCAGCGCGGCCACCGCGAGCAGCCAATGGCCGATCCAGGTGGGGTGAGAACGGTCGGGAGTGGCAGGGGGGGTGGACGAAGTCATGATGAAGGATCTCCTTGGACGGACGGGGAAGGGGCATGAAGCCAGGGGTTGTCGGTGCGCACCTCGGCCTTGAGGGCCTTGAGCATGTGGCTCAGCCCCAGGACGGCGCGCTCGAAATACGGCAGCTCCTCGCTCATGCCGGTCATCAGCCGGCTCACGGTGCGCTGCTCGGCGGGCGTGGGCGCGGGGTAGGCGGAGCGCTTGGCGAAGTTGAAGTGCGTGTGGCGGAAGGGCTCGATCTGCCAGGCTTGCAAGGCCGTGATGGCTGGCATCAGCTGCTGCTCGAAATCACCTTCCGACAGCGTCGGGGAGATCAGGCCCAGCGAGAGGTATGCCTCGCGCAGCTCGGCCAGCCCCCAGGCCCGGGCGGCGGGCGTGGCGCCTTCGCCCCGGGCCAGCAGGGCGCGCCATGAGCGGGCGATGGCCTGGGCGAAGCCCGGCGAGATGGCGCGGGTGCACCCGAAGTCAAGCACGCTCACGCTGCCGTCCGGCATGAACAGGAAGTTCCCGGGATGGGGGTCGGCATGCAGCCGTCCCCAGTCGAACACGCTGTGCATGAACCAGTCGAACAGCAGCTGCCCCGCGCGGTTGCGGGCCCGCTGCGTCGGACGTGCGGCCAGCCAGGCGTCCAGGTGCACACCTTGCGCTTGCTGCAGGGTGAGCACGCGCTGTGTGCACAGGCCCTCCACGGGCTGCGGGATGTGCAGGCCAGGCAGCTGCGCGTGGGCGGCGAACCAGCGCAGCTGCCCGGCCTCGTGCGTGTAGTCCAGCTCCTCGGCCAGGGTGCGCTCGACGTTGTCCAGCGTGCGCTCGACGATGGCCCGGCTGGGCAGCAGGTCGGTGCCGAGCCGCAGGCCCTGGAGCAGGCTGCGGATCATCCGCATGTCGCTGCCCACCGAGGCAGCAATGCCCGGGTACTGCACCTTCACCACCACCGCCTCGCCCCCTGGCAGCACGGCATGGTGCACCTGGCCCAGGCTCGCGGCGGCGAAGGCCCGGTCTTCGAAGGAAGGGAAGAGGGCGCTCGGCGGCTGGCCGAACTCCTGCTGGAACACCTTGTGCACCAGGGCGCGGTTCAGCGGCGTGGCCTGGTGGCAGCCGCGCGCCAGCACGGCCCGCACACCTTCCGGGAGCAAGTTGGTCTCCATGCTCAGCAGCTGCGAGACCTTGAGGGCGGTGCCCTTGAGCTGGTTGAGCGCCTGGAACAGGATCTCGCCCAGCTCGGCCTCGTGCCGGGTGCGCCGTGCCTGGGCGTCGGCCGTGGCCTCGCCGCCCGCGTCCGAGGCAGGGCGGCGGGCGCGGTAGCCCAGGTGGGCCGCCCCGGCACGCACCACCGCCAGGCCGGTGATGGCGCCGCGCGCCAGGCGCGCCGTGCGCAGCTTCGGCGCCTGCGGGGCGTCGGTCTTGTTTCGGCGGGTCATGACGCTCTCACTTCCTGACGCCACGGGCCCGGGCCACCCGCTGTGCCGCCAGCGTCGCGAGCCAGGGCGCCAGCACCGGGCCACCCTGCATCAGGCGGGCCAGCTGGCTGCGCAGCAGGAAGCCCGCCAGGTCGGACAGCTTGTTGATCAGGCCGCTCTCGAGCGTCTGCACCAGCACGGCCAGGGTCAGGTCGACCAGCCGCGTGGTGTCGGCGAATTCATCCGAGCTGTCCTGCAGCCAGTGGGCGAGCACCGCGAAGAGATAGTCTGTGAACAGCCCACCCAGCAGGGGCTTGAGGAAACCGCACGGGGCGATCTGGCCGGCGGCCTCGGCCGTCTGCAGGAAGTCTTCCACCACCCCCTTGACCGCCAGCTTGCCCGGCAGCGCGTCGCCCAGCAGGAGCATGGGCGCCTTGCTCACCAGGCCCTGCGCCAGGGCCACGAACTCGCGGTCGGGCAGCAGCTGCTCAAGCACGGCGTCCACCAGGCGCTGCAACCGCTCCTGCAGCGCGTAGTCGTCGAAGTTCGGCGTGGCCAGCGTCTGGGCGACGGCTTCCTGCAAGGCCTGTTCGAAGTACCCCAGCACCAGCTTTTCCTTGGTGGGGAAGTACTTGTAGATGGTGGCGTCGCCAATGCCGGCGGCCCGCGCGATCTCCTTCATGCTGGTGCCGTCGAAGCCCTGGGCGCTCATCAGTTCGACGGCGGCCTGCAGGACCTGCCGCTGGGTTTGCTGCTGCTTGGATTTGGTGGTCTTCATGTGAACTTGCTATCGTTTGTTGGCGCAAATATAGCACGCTAAACGATAGCAAGTATTGTTTTTAACGCTCAGGGGGTGTGCGCGGCCTCCTGGGCAGCTTGCTGGGCCGGGGTTAGCCGTTCGCGCATCGTCCGGGCCGCGGCCACCATGTTGAGCAGGGCAGACTCGGTTTCGCTCCATCCGCGGGTTTTCAGTCCACAGTCGGGGTTCACCCACAGCCGCTCGGCAGGGATCACCTGGCAGGCGCGCTCCAGCAGCGTCACCATGCTCTGCACGCAGGGGATGCGCGGCGAGTGGATGTCGTAGACGCCGGGGCCGATCTCATTGGGGTAGTCGAACTCGGCGAAGCCGTCCAGCAGGGCCATGGCCGAGCGCGAGGTCTCGATGGTGATCACGTCGGCGTCGAGCGCGGCGATGGCCGGGAGGATGTCGTTGAACTCCGAATAGCACATGTGGGTGTGGATCTGGGTGTCGTCGCGCACGGCGCAGGCCGAGAGCTTGAAGGCGTTCACGGCCCAGTCGAGGTAGTCCGGCCAGTCGCGCCGGCGCAGCGGCAGGCCTTCGCGGAAGGCGGGCTCGTCGATCTGGATCACGCCGATGCCGGCCTGCTCCAGGTCCGCCACCTCGTCGCGCAGGGCCAGGGCCAGCTGGCGCGCGGTGAGCGCGCGCGGCTGGTCGTCGCGCACGAAGGACCACTGCAGCATCGTCACCGGCCCGGTCAGCATGCCCTTGACCAGCTTGTCGGTGAGTGACTGCGCGTAGCGTGCCATGCCGACCGTCATGGGCTCGGGCCGGTGCACGTCGCCGTACAGGATCGGCGGCTTCACGCAGCGCGAGCCGTAGCTTTGCACCCAGCCGTTGTGCGTGAAGGCGAAGCCCCAGAGTTGCTCGCCGAAGTATTCGACCATGTCGTTGCGCTCGGGCTCGCCGTGGACCAGCACGTCCAGGCCCCAGTCGACCTGCTGGCGGATCATGGCCTCGACGTCCTGGCGCATGCGCTGCAGGTAGGCCAGGGCCGAGAGCTCGCCGCGCTTGTAGGCGGCGCGCGCCTGCCGGATGGCCGGGGTCTGCGGGAAGGAGCCGATGGTGGTGGTGGGCAGGGGCGGCAGCTGCAGGCGCTGCCGCTGTGCCGCGATGCGCTGGGCGAACGGGGACTGGCGCTGCGCCATCGGTGCGGTGACGCCGCGCAGGCGCTGCTGCACCCAAGGGTTGTGGACCCGGGCCGAACTGCGACGCGCGCGCACCGCGGCATCGGCCTGCTGCAGCGCGTCGGCCACCGCCTCGCGGCCCTCGTTCAGCGCGCGGCCGAGGATCTGCAGCTCGGCCAGCTTCTCGTCGGCAAAGGCCAGCCAGGGCCGCAGCTCGGCATCGAGCGAGCTCTCCTCGCGCAGGCTGAGCGGGACGTGGGCCAGCGAGCACGAAGGGGCCAGCCACAGCCGTTCGCCGCGCTGCGCGTGCAGGGGCTCCAGCGTCTGCAGAACGGCGGACAGGTCGGTGCGCCAGACGTTGCGCCCGTCGATGATGCCGACGGACAGGTGCAGGTGCGCCGGCAGGGCGGCGAGCCAGTCGACCAGCTGGCCGGGCGCACGCACCAGGTCGATGTGCAGACCCTCGATCGGCAGGCGGTTGATCCACGAGGCGTGCTCGGCCACCGATTCGAAATAGGTCGTCAGCATCAGGCGTGGCCGGGGATGGGGGCTGTTGGCCAGCGCCGTGCAGGCCTGCTGGACGGCCGCCACCCAGGGGGCCGGCAGGTCCAGCCCCAGGATGGGCTCGTCGAGCTGCACCCAGTCCACGCCCTGCATGCCCAGGCGGGCCAGCACGCCAGAGAAGGCCTCAAGCAGGGCCGGCAGCAGCTTCAGGCGGTCGAAGGAGGGGTCGTGGCTTTTCGACAGGTAAAGCCAGCTCACCGGCCCGATCAGCACCGGCTTGACATGTGGCCGAGGGCTGCCCGCGGGCAGGGCGTCGACCCAGGCGTGCGCCTGGCTCACGTCATCGAAGAAGGTGGACTCGCCCGGCTCGAAGCGGGTGTGGGCATCAAGCTCCGGGACCAGGTAGTGGTAGTTGGTGTCGAACCACTTCGTCATCTCCATCGCGGGCTGCCGGGCGTTGCCGCGCGCCAGTTCGAAGTGCTGCGCTGGCGTGAGCTGGGTGGCGTCGAAGCCGAAGCGGCGCGGCAGGGCGCCGAGCATGGCGGCCTGGCTGAGCATGGGGTCGTAGAAGGCGAAGTCGCCTGCGGTGAGGTGCGACAGCCCGGCGCTGGCCTGCACCTGCCAGCGCTGCGCGCGCAGTGCGGCGGCGGTGGCCAGGAGTTGGTCGGGGGTCTGCTCGCCGCGCCAGAAGGATTCGAGCGCGAACTTCCATTCGCGCCGCGGGCCGATGCGGGGGTAGCCGAGGAGGTGGGTCTGTGCCATGGCGTGGAATCCTTTGTTGTCGTGATGCCCGGCAGTTTCGGCAGGCCCTATGATTGAATCAAGCGAGAATTTTTCGGAACCTCATGAATTTGATTCATCTCGATGAAGGTGGAAGGAGGGGCGGACATGCTTGAGCTTCGTCACCTGCGGTCCTTGCTGGCGATGGCCCAAACCCGCACCCTGGCCGAGGCGGCGCAGCGGGTGCACCTGACGCAGTCGGCGCTGTCGCACCAGATCCGCGCGCTCGAGCAGCACCATGGCCTGAGCCTGTTCGAGCGCACGCCGAAGGGCCTGCGCTGGACCGCCGCGGGCGAGCGCCTGCTGGCGCTGGCGCATGCGGTGCTGCACCAGGTCGAGGAGGCGCAGCGCGACCTGCTGCGCCTTCGCGGCGGCGTGCACGGCGCGCTGCGCATCGCGCTCGAGTGCCACACCTGCTTCGACTGGCTGATGCCCGTGATGGACGAGTTCCGCCGCCGCTGGCCGGAGGTCGAGGTGGACCTGGTGGCGGGCTTCCACAGCGATCCGCTGGGGCTGCTGCGCGAGGGGCGCGCGGACGTGGTGATTGGCTCGCAGCCCGCGCCACGCCGCTCACAGGTGGTGCATCCCTTGTTCCGCTTCGAGATCCTGCTGGTGATGGCCAACGAGCACCGGCTGCGCAGCCGACGCCATGTTGAAGCGCGGGATCTTCACGGCGAGACGCTGATCACCTACCCGGTGCCGGAGGAGCGGATCGACCTGATCCGCGAGGTCCTCACGCCGGCGCGCATCCGCCTGGAGCGTCGCACGGCCGAACTGACGGTGGCCATCCTGCAGCTGGTGGCGAGCCGCCGCGGCGTGGCGGCGCTGCCGTGCTGGGGGGTGCAGAGCTACGTCGACCACGACTATGTGCAGGCCCGGCGCATCGGTCGCGCAGGGCTGTGGAGCGAGCTGCACGCGGTGGCGCCGAAGGCGCTGGGCGAGCTGGCCTACTTCCAGGATTTCGTGCAGGTGGTCCGGGACACTTGCCAGGCGCAGCTGGAGGGGATCGAGTTGTTGTGAGGGGGGCGGGCTCTCAGGGAAAGAATGAATTTTCGTGAGCAGTCAAAGGCTGTCTTGAGACGGCCCAGGAGCGAGAAATTCTCCAGTCCGGAGGTGGCACATATGCGAATCTCCCCAACCGGTTCGCCCTGAGGGTGTCGAAGGGCGCACTCAGCGAGCGTTTCTTCCCACCGCGCTCGCCTACCACTCCCCGTTCGGGCTGAGGTATCGAAGCCTGCGTCGTCAGTGAGCATGCTTGGGTCGGAGGGGGAAGAAGTTCCTGACAGTTGATTCATGCCCACATGTCGGGATTGCGCCCGACAGCGCAGTCACTTTTTGGCATCGCCCAAAAAGTAACCAAAAAGGCGACCCCGGAGGCGAAGCCCCTTGGCTGTGCCAAGGGGTGCGTTGCGGTGCTCGCGGTCCGGGGGCCGGGCCCCAAACTCGCCCTGCGGGCTCAAACATGGCCCCGGACGGGCTCAAAGCAACCCCCGGCCCGCTGCGCTCCTCACCTTCGCCTACGGGGAGGACGTCACGGCTCGCTTCGCATCGCTCGAAGGGCTTGCTTCGCTTCGCCTCGTCCTGACTGCCGGCTGGATCACACCAGCTTCAGATTGACTTCCACGTTGCCACGCGTGGCGTTGGAATAGGGGCACACGCCATGGGCGGCGTCGACCACCTTGCTGGCCACCGCGCGGTCCAGGCCCGGCAGGTCGATGTTGAGGTTGACCTGGATGCCGAAGCCCGCAGGGATCGGGCCGATGCTGACGTCGGCCGTCACGCTGGCGTTCGGGGGCAGGCTGACCTTCTGCTGGCCGGCCACGAATTTCATGGCACCCAGGAAGCAGGCCGAATAGCCGGCGGCGAACAGCTGCTCGGGGTTGGTGCCCACCGCCCCGCTGCCCCCCATCTCCTTCGGCGGCACCAGCTTCAGGTCGAGCACGCCGTCGGAAGACTTGGAGGTGCCTTCGCGGCCCCCGGTGGAGGTGGCGTGCGCGGTGTAGAGGACTTTGTCGAGCTTCATGGGTTTCCTTTGCAAGAATGACGTGGAAAACACAGTCCGGGAACGAACTGAAGAGCCGCGGATTATTGGCCGCGGGGCTCCTCGCCCGGGGCATGTCCCTCGGGTTTGTCGGGTCTGTCGGGGGCGCTCGCAACCACTTTTGCGTCCTGTGGCAGGCGCAGCCATCCCAGCACCCGGTCGTGGCCGACCCACCAGCGCCCCTGGGTGTCCTGGGACAGCGCCAGTTCCTCGCGCGAGCTGCCGAAGGGCCCCGGGTTCTGCTGCACGATCTCGATCTGCGCCGCATCGCGCCGGCTGACGATGGCGACGTGCCCGTAGCGGTTGAGCAGCCAGGGGGCGAACACCAGGATGTCCTCCGGCTGGGGCGGCGCGGCGCTGCCATTGGCGTATTGCAGCAGCCTGCGGCGGGTGTTGAGTTCGCCGTCCTTCACCGCGGGGTCGAAGAAATCCTTGGCATGGCCCATCGCGTCGGGCATCGCATGGTGCAGGCGCTGGTGGTAGTAGCGCTTGACGAACTCCACGCACTGGTAGCGGATGCCCAGGTTGTAGCCGTCCGGCGCCAGGTTGCGGCCCGCGCTGTGTTGCACACCCCCGTTGTGGTAGACCGCGACGCCGTTGTACGTGTCCACCGTCTCGCCCACCGTGCGCGCCGGGTTGAGGTTGAGGTAGGTGGCGGCGAGGTACAACCCGGCCGCGGCCACCACCGTCAGCAGGGCCACACCCGCACCGACGTGTCTGCCGCGCCGCGGCCGGGGGAAGGACGCTTCAGCCACCCGCCTGCCGCTCCAGCTCGGTGCTGACCTCGAGCCAGCGGTTCTCGGTGGTCTCCACCTCCTGGCCCAGCTGCTTCAGACGCTTGCCCAGCTCGGCCAGCCGGGCGGCCGGCACGCCGGCTGTGGACAGCTCCTGTTCCAGTGCCTGCTTCTCCGTTTCCCAGCGTGCCAGCTGCTGCTCGAGCCGCCGCGCTTCTTCGCGCAGGGGCTTGAGCTGCTCGGCCCGCTGCGCGCGCGTCTTGCGGTCCTCGCGCACCACGGCGGGCGCTGGCGCAGGGGGCGGCGCCGCAGGCTGTGCGGCCTGCTGGCCGTTGCCGCCGTTGAGGCTGTCGCGCCGCTCCTCGCGGGCGGCGCGGGCCATCTCGCGCGAGGTCTGCAGCAGCCACTGCTGGTAGTCGTCGAGGTCGCCGTCGAAGGGCTGGATGCCCCCCTGGGTGACCAGCCAGAACTCGTCGCACACCTCGCGCAGCAGGGCGCGGTCGTGGCTGACCAGCAGCACGCTGCCTTCGAACTCGTTCAGCGCCATGGACAACGCCTCGCGTGTGTTCAGGTCGAGGTGGTTGGTCGGCTCGTCGAGCAGCAGCAGGTTGGGGCGCTGCCAAACCAGCATCGCCAGCACCAGGCGCGCCTTCTCGCCGCCGCTGAGGCTGCCCACGCGCTGCCCCACCATGTCGCCCGTGAAGCGGAAGGAGCCCAGGAAGTCGCGCAGCTCTTGCTCGCGGCCGGGCGGGCCGACGTCGCGCGCCAGCCGGATCATGTGCATCAGGGGGCCGTCGTCGAGCTGCAGCACGTCCAGCTCCTGCTGCGCGAAGTAGCCGATCGACAGGCCCTTGCCCTCGGTGATCTCGCCGGCCTGCGGACGCAGCGCGTGGGCGATGGTCTTGACGAGGGTCGACTTGCCCTGGCCGTTGGCGCCCAGGATGCCGATGCGCTGGCCCGCCAGCACCGAGCGGTTGAGGCCGCTGAGGATGGGCGGCAGGCCCTCGTAGCCGCAGGCCACGCCGGACAGCGCGAGCATCGGGTTGGGCAGGCTCAGCGGCTCGCGGAACTCGAACTGGAACTCGCCGCTGGTCAGCACCGGGGCGAGCTTCT
Organism: uncultured Burkholderiales bacterium; assembly: GCA_966252435.1. Lineage (GTDB taxonomy): Bacteria > Pseudomonadota > Gammaproteobacteria > Burkholderiales > Burkholderiaceae_C > CANHBY01. The sequence continues at coordinate 20,071 of CBINPE010000006.1, forward strand.
CCATGCGGGCCAGCGCCTTGACCCGGCTCTGTGCCTGCTTGGCCTTGCTGGCCTTGGCCTTGAAGCGGTCGATGAACTTCTGGAGGTGGGCCATGCGCTCCTGCTGGCGCGCCAGGCTGGCCTGGGCCAGGCGCAGCCGCTCGGCGCGCATCTCCTCGAAGGCGGTGTAGTTGCCGCTGTAGCGGGTCAGCTTGGCGTCTTCCAGGTGCACGGTGACGCGGGTGATGGCGTCGAGGAATTCGCGGTCGTGGCTGATGACGAGCAGCGTGCCTTCGAAGCGCTTGAGCCAGGCCTCCAGCCAGACCAGGGCGTCGAGGTCCAGGTGGTTGGTGGGCTCGTCCAGCAGCATCAGGTCGGCCGGGCACATCAGCGCGCGCGCCAGCTGCAGCCGCATGCGCCAGCCGCCGGAGAAGCTGTTGACGGGGGCGTCGAGCTGCGCGCCGTGGAAGCCCAGGCCCTGCAGCAGCGCCTGGGCGCGCGGGCGGGCCTCGAAGCCGCCGGCGTCCATGATGGCCTGGTGCGCGTCGGCGATGGCGTGGCCGTCGTCCGCCTGCTCGGCGGCGGCCAGCGCGGCCTGGGCCTCCATCAGCCGGGTGTCGCCCTGCAGCACGAACTCGGTGGCGCCTTCCTCGGTCTCGGGCATGTCCTGCGCCACCTCGGCCACGCGCCAGCGCGCCGGCACGCTGAGCTCGCCGGCGTCGGCGCCCAGGCGGTTGGTCAGGAGGGAGAAGAGGGAGGACTTGCCCGCGCCGTTGCGGCCGACCAGGCCGATCTTTTCGCCGGGATTGAGGGTGAGGCTGGCGTCCTGCAGGACGACCTTGACGCCGCGGCGCAGGGTGATGTTCTTGAGGGTGATCATGGGAAAACGGAAAACGGCGCAGGCGGCCCGGAAGGACCGGCAAGTGTAGGTCTTCGGCGGCCTGTGCCAGCGGTCTTCTTCAGCGCCTGCGCCAACCCTGGTCCCAGTACGGCACCTCGCCGAAGGTCTCGCGCAGGTGGGCGATGAAGAGCTGCACCTTGGCCACGTGCGAACGGCCGGGCATGCGCACCGCATGGATGGCCGGCGCGGCCTTGTCAGGGGCCTCGAACTCGGTGAGCAGCGGCACCAGCCGCTTTTCGCGGATGGCGTCGCTGACCAGCCAGCTCGCCAGGTGGGCGATCCCGAGGCCCGCCAGGGCGGCCTGCAGCAGGGTCTCGGCATCGTCCGTGCGCAGGCTGCCGCGCACGGGCAGGGGCTGGTTGCGGTGGAAGCCGCGGAAGGTCCACCAGCCCTGCGGCACGGGGAGCGACACCTTGGTGAGGCAGTTGTGTTCGCGCAGGTCGGCGGGCGAGGCCGGCCGGCCATGGCGCTTCAGGTAGTCGGGGCTGGCGCAGGCCAGGCGGTGCAGGGGCGCGAGCCGGGTGGCGACCAGCTCGCTGCTGGGCGTGCCTCCCAGGCGGACCGCGACGTCGATGCGCTGCTCCGACAGGTCGACGATCTGGTCGCTGAGGTGCAGGTCGACCTCCAGGCTGGGGTGGCGCTTGAGGAACTCGATGACGGCCGGGGCGACATGGCGGCGCCCGAACGCTGCCGGGGCGGTCACTGTCAAGAGGCCCCGCGGCTCGGCCTGGGACGCCGTCAGGTCGGCCTTGGCATCGGCCAGGTCGGCCAGGATGGCCTTGGCCCTCAGCAGGAACTGTTCGCCCGCCTCGGTGGGCACCACCCGCCGCGAGCTGCGGTGGAACAGCGCGGTGTCCAACTCAGCTTCGACGGCGTCGATCTTGCGGGTGATCGACGACACCGCCACGCCCTGGGCGCGCGCCACCTTTGAGAACGAGCCGGCCTGCGCCACGGCCACGCAGGTTTGCAGGGCGTTCATCATGGGTCCTTCTCCGAAAATGCCAATTTGCGTTTTTCGCAAATTGATTTTGCATGGCTGGCGATTGTTCTTGTTTTTGCAATCGAACACAATGCACGGCCCTGCACGGCAGGGGTTCGGTTCGCCAACCCTCAGTCAGTCAGTCAATCATTCACCCCTCTTCATCACAGGATTCCTCCATGGCACAACAACACACACTTGCCGGACGCGTTCGCGTCGTCGCCTGGGCCGCGCTGGGTCTTTGCGCGCTGGCCGCCATCCCTGCGCACGCGGCCGCGCCGATGGTCAAGACGGCCGCGCCGGCCTACCAGCGGGTCATGGTCGGTGACTTCGAGGTCACGGCCCTGAGTGACGGCACGGTCGACCTGCCCGTCGACCAATTGCTGAAGGAGGACCCCGCGAAGGTCCGCAAGGCCCTGGCACGGTCCTTCCTCACGGTCCCGGTGGAGACCTCCGTGAACGCCTTCCTGGTCAACACGGGCGCCAAGCTGGTCCTCATCGACGCGGGTTCGGGCAGCCTGTTCGGCCCCACGCTCGGCAAGCTCGTCACCAACCTCAAGGCGGCCGGCTACACCCCCGAGCAGGTCGACGAGATCTACCTCACCCACTTCCACCCCGACCACGTGGGCGGGATCGCTGCCGAGGGCGCGCGGGTCTTTCCCAATGCGCGCGTCCGGGCCGACAAGCGCGAGTCGGACTTCTGGCTGAGCCAGGCGAACCAGGACAAGGCACCCGAAGACGCCAAGACCTTCTTCAAGGGGGCAGTGGCTTCGATGACCCCCTACGTCGAGGCCAACCAGTACCTGCCGTTTGACGGCAGCACGGAACTCGTCCCAGGGGTGCGCGCGTACCCGAGCCATGGCCACACCGCTGGCCACACGAGTTACGTGGTCGAGAGCAAGGGGCAGAAGCTGGTGGTTCTGGGTGACCTGATCCACGTGGCCGCTGTCCAGCTGGACGCGCCGGCCGTCACGGTGGTCTTCGACGGCGACGCGAAGTCAGCCGCCATGGCGCGCGACAAGGTCTTCACCCAGGCAGCCAAGGAGGGCGCGCTGGTTGCCGCCGCCCACATCCAGTTTCCCGGCCTCGGGCATCTGCGCGCGGTGGGCAAGGGGTACCAGTGGGTGCCAGTGAACTTCACGCAGCCGCGTTGAGTTGAAGGCGGCGGGCCCGGTGGTTGCGCCGGGTCCGCTTGCTTGCCCGTCCTGCCGGGTCTTGTTCTGTCTGTTCCTTCGAGGCATGGGGCTTGCCGCCTCCACCTGCCGGTCATGCCGGCGCGTGGATCCGATCAACCCCTTTCCCAACCTTGAACCGCCCCCTGCGGGCGACACGGAGCAGACACCATGATTCAACTTGCCGATTTCGACGACACCTGCCTCGACGCCTGCCAGCAGTGCGCGACAGCTTGCAACCAATGCGCGGCCGCGTGCCTGCAGGAACAGGACGTGGCCATGATGGCGCGCTGCATCGCGCTGGACCTCGACTGTGCGGCCCTGTGCACCTTGGCCGCGGACACGCTCGCCCGCGGCAGCGAGTTCGCGCCGGCGGTCTGCGCCTTGTGCGCGCATGTCTGCGACAGCTGTGGCGAGGAGTGCGCCCGGCATGAGATGGAACACTGCCAGGCTTGCGCCCAGGCCTGCCACACCTGCGCGGCCGAATGCCGCCAGATGGCCAGTCAGCAGTCAGGGCGTGGGGCCCTGCGTTCGACGGTCGAGGCGGCCGAGACCGCGGAGGAGGCGGTGACCAGTTGAGCGGCCTGTGGCCTGTGTCTCAGCCATGGATCACTTTGGTCAACGGCTGCATCTGTCCTTCCAGGTGCCAGTTGGCCCAGATGCGGTTCTCGCTGTCCGGCTCCAGTGCCAGCCAGTTGCGTGCACCGATCAGGTAGCGGCCATTGCCCAGCAAGGTTTGCATCGACGCGGTGATGCCGCGGTCGATGGTGTCGACCTCGTCGGCCATCGATTCGAGGACGTAGCGCGCCAGGGCAGGCGGCGGCGGGTGCACGATGCCGGTGGAGACGAGTTGGTTGATCACCGCCTCGGGGCCGGCATGTTCGCTGCGCGTGGATTCGATGACGCTCAGCGCGCCCACGTGCACGTCCCCCGAGAGGATGGTGACGCGGCAGGACTTGGCCTTGGCGTGGTCAAGCAGGCGGTGCACCAGGCGCAGGCGTTCCTGCAGGTGCGCCACGCTGCGCCAGTGGTCGCGCAAGTCGTCTTCCAGTTCCTGCTGGCCGGGCAGCACCGCGAGCAGGCGCTCGATCCGGCCCAGGTCGAGGTAGGCCACCGGGATGCTGGACATCAGCAGCAGGTGCTTGTGGCCGGCTGCCTGGTCGAGCCAGGCATAGAGCGCGTTCCAGCTGGCCGGCGAGATGATCTGGTCCGGGTTGAGGGCATCCAGGGCCGGACGACGCTCGCTGCGCAGGTCGGGCGCCAGCAGGGCCACGTCGCCCAGCCCCGCGAAGCCCAGGCTGAAGGCGGCCTGGCCGGGAACCTCGCAGGGATGCCGCTCGTCTTCGGCGCAGTGCCACTGGAACACCCGGAAGTAGCGCCGGGCCGTCTCGAAGATGCCCTGGTAGACCGGGCAGGCATGCACCTCGAGCGGGTACGAGCCCCAGCCGTCCATGATGTCGTGGTCATCCCACATCATGATGGTGGGGATCGACTGCAGCATGGCCTGTGGCTCGGGCTGCGACCAGCGCTTGACGTAGAGGTCCGCGAAATGGTTGTCGACCTGGCGGCGCATCTCCGCGGTGAAGGCCGCCTTGTAGCGCGCGCCACGGTCCAGGTCGGTCCACTGTTCGAGCGCACGCACGGTCTTCCACATGTCGTCGGAATAGATCTGGTCGCCGCCCAGGAGCAGCAGGTGGTAGGGCTGGCGGGCGTGCAAACTTGCCATGTGCTGCCAGCGCTCGTTCTTGTTCTGCACCTGCTTCATCAGCTTCGGGTCGGAGAAGCCGTTGCACGAGGCATAGGCCATCCGCGGCGATTCACTGCTGCCGGGCACCTGGAAGGTGCCGGTGGCGGTGTCCAGGGTGTAGGTATAGGCCTGCGCCCCCGCGATCCGGGGCACCACGAAGTCGTAGCGCCACGCCGTCTTGGTGGGTTTCTCGAAGGGGATGTCGGCCACCTTGCGCGCCGCGGTGGCCGTGCCGGCGGGTTGCAGCGAGGCGACCGGAGGCGGCTCGTTCAGCGGCAGCACCACCAGGGCAGAGACACGGTATTCGTTCGGCGCCACGCCACGGAACTGCAGGAGAGGTCCCAACAATGTGTTCATGGGCAGGCTCCCGGGAAGTGAGTGAGGCTGTGATTCTCACTCCTTCCGGCAGGCGCCCTTCAGCGCGACCGCGACCGCCGCGTGGACCAGCTCAGCAAGGCGTCGCGCGTCACCACCAGCACCTGGTCGGCGCCCGCGCTCGTCTCCAGCCAGGCCACCTCCAGGCGCGGGAAGGCCTGCTCGAAATGGCGCCGCTCATGGCCGATCTCCAGCACCAGCACGCCGGCCGTCGACAAGTTCCGGGGGGCATCGGCCACGATGCGGCGCACCAGGTCCATGCCATCTTCGCCACCCGCCAGCGCCAGCGCGGGCTCGGCCAGGTACTCGGGCGGCAGGGCGGCCATGCTGCGGCTGTTGACGTACGGCGGGTTGCACACGATCAGGTCGTAGGGACCCCGGACCTGGTCCAGCAGGTCGGACTGCAGCAGCCGGATGCGGCTGCCGAGCCGGTGCTTGTCCACGTTGATGCGCGCCACCGCGAGCGCGTCCTCGGACACGTCGGCGGCGTCGACCTGGACCTCGGGGTAGGCCATGGCTGCGATCACCGCCAGGCTGCCGTTGCCGGTGCACAGGTCGAGCACGCGCTTGGTCTCGTCGCTCAGCCAGGCGTCCAGCGTGCCTTCGCCCTCGCCGTCGGCCAGCAGCTCGGCGATGAAGGAGCGCGGCACGATCACGCGCTCGTCCACGTAGAAGGGCACGTTCTGCAGCCAGGCTTCGCGCGTCAGGTAGGCGGCCGGGCGGCGTGTCTCGATGCGCTGCGTCACCAGGGCTTCGGCCTTGGCCTGCAACGCCGGGTCCACGGGCTTGCGGGCTTCGGCCTCGAAGGCGTCCCAGGGCAGGCCCAGCGACCACAGCACCAGCCAGGCCGCCTCGTCGAAGGCGTTGGTGGTGCCGTGGCCAAAAGACACGCCCGCCTGTTTGAGGCGGGCGCTTTGCGATTCGATCAGGTCAATCAGGAGGGTCATTCGGGTCGGATGTCGAGGGTGATTTCAGTGAAGGTGGCTTCGTCGCCACCCGGGTCTTCCTGGCGCGGCGCGATGCGCGAGGTGGCGCTCATGTCATTTTGCAGCCGCCACAGCAGGTTGGTGGGCGAGTCGGCGTAGGCCAAGCCCTCGTCGCGCGTGATCTGCTTTTCCTCGATCAGGCGCGCCAGGTCGGCCTCGAAGGTCTGCGAGCCTTCGGCCAGGGATTTTTCCATCGCGTCCTTGACGCCGCCGAAGTCGCCCTGCTCGATGAATTCGGCCACCAGCTTGGTGTTGAGCATGACCTCCACCGCCGGGATGCGCCCGCCGCTCTGGGTGCGCACCAGGCGCTGCGAGATCACCGCGCGCAGGCCGGCGGCCAGGTCGGCCAGCAGCGCGGCGCGCGCCTCCGGCGCATAGAACGACAGGATGCGGCCCAGCGCGTGGTAGCTGTTGTTGGCGTGCAGGGTCGACAGCACCAGGTGGCCCGACAGGGCGTAGGAGATGGCCGCGGTCATGGTCTCACGGTCGCGGATCTCGCCGATCAGGATGCAGTCGGGGGCCTGGCGCAGGGCGTTCTTCAGGCCGATCTGCAGGGATTGCGTGTCGCGCCCGACCTCGCGCTGGTTGACGATCGAGCGCTTGTTGAAGAACAGGAACTCGATCGGGTCCTCGATGGTCAGGATGTGGCCGCTGAGCTGCTGGTTGCGGTGCTCCAGCATGGCCGCCAGCGTGGTGCTCTTGCCGGTGCCGGTGGCGCCAGCCATCAGGATCAGGCCGCGCTTCTCCAGCACCAGGGTGCTGAGCAGCGGGGGCACGCGCAGGCTGTCCAGGGAGGGAATCTCCCAGGGGATGCGCCGGAACACCGCCGCCACCGAGCCGCGCTGCTTGAAGCCGCTCAGCCGGAAGCTGCCCACCCCGGCCAGGCCCACCGCCACGTTCAGCTCGCCGGTGTCGTCCAGCTCCTCCAGCTGGGTGGGCGAGAGCACCTCGGCCAGCAGCTGGCGCGGCTGGTCGGCATTCAGGGGCTGGTCGTTGACCTGCATGATCTGCCCATTGATGCGGATCAGCACCGGCGTGTTGGCGGACAGGTAGACGTCGGAGGCGTTCTTGTCTGCCATCAGTCGGAGCACCCGCTCCATGTTGCCGAATTGCATGGTGACGCATCCTTTCCTGGGTGTCTGGCGGGAAGGGGACAGCCTGGGAGGGGTGCTCACGCGGCGTCGACCGCGGGGGTGCCGTCGAGCGAGCAGGCCCAGGCCCGCATGATGCAGCGAGTCGGGCCGGAGCGGGGCGGGAAATTGCGGCAAAAGCCTCAGTTTCTGAGCAGGTCGTTGATGCTGGTCTTGGCCCGGGTCTGGGCGTCGACGCGCTTGACGATGACGGCACAGTACAGGCTGTGCGAGCCGTCGGCGCTGGGCAGGCTGCCGCTGACCACCACCGAGCCGGCCGGCACCCGGCCATAGCTCACCTGGCCCGTGGCGCGATCGAAGATCTTGGTGCTTTGGCCGATGAACACGCCCATCGAGATGACCGAGTTCTCCTCGACGATCACGCCCTCGACGATCTCCGAGCGCGCACCGATGAAGCAGTTGTCCTCGATGATGGTGGGATTGGCCTGCATCGGCTCCAGCACGCCGCCGATGCCCACGCCGCCCGACAGGTGCACGTTCTTGCCGATCTGGGCGCAGGAGCCCACGGCGGCCCAGGTGTCCACCATGCTGCCTTCGTCGACGTAGGCGCCGATGTTGACGTAGCTGGGCATCAGCACCACGTTCTTGGCGATGAAGCTGCCGCGGCGCGCCACCGCCGGGGGCACCACGCGCACGCCGCAGGCCTGCATGGCGGTGCTGTCGGCGTGGCTGAACTTGGTCGGGACCTTGTCGTAGAAGCCCAGGTCGCCGGCGCGCATGACCTCGTTGTCGGACAGCCGGAAGCTCAGCAGCACGGCCTTCTTGACCCACTGGTTGACGGTCCACTCGCCCACGGCCTGGCGTTCGGCCACGCGCAGCCGGCCGGCGTCGAGGTCGCTGATGACGTGCTCGACGGCGTGGCGGACTTCGTCGTTGTCCGGCGTCAGGGTGGCGCGGTTGTCCCAGGCGCGTTCGATGATGGCTTGCAGTTGTTGGCTCATGGTCGGGAAGGAGAAGGAAGGGTGGGAAGAGAAACGAAACGCGGCAACGGCACAGGCCCGGTCTCAGCTTTTGTTCTTGAGGGCGCTGGCGTAGGCGTGGATGCGCCGGGCGGCTTCCAGGCAGTCGTCCGCCTGGGCCACCAGGGCCATGCGGATGCGGCCCGCGCCAGGGTTGACCCCGTGCGCCTCGCGCGCCAGCAGGCTGCCCGGCAGGACCGAGACATTGTATTGAGCCAGCAGCTCGCGGGCGAAGCGCACGTCGTCCATGCCGGGCGCGCAGCCCGACACATCGGCCCACAGGTAGAAACCCGCATCCGGCAGGGCGACGTCCATCACCTCGGCCAGCAGGGGCGTCACCTGCTCGAACTTGAGGCGGTACTGGGCGCGGTTGTCGGCCACGTGGGCCTCGTCGCTCCAGGCCGCGATGCTCGCTTGCTGCACGGTCGGGCTCATGGCGCAGCCGTGGTAGGTGCGGTAGCGCAGGAACTGCGCCAGCACCTGGGCGTCGCCCGCCACGAAGCCCGAGCGCAGCCCCGGCACGTTGGAGCGCTTGGACAGGCTGGTCAGCACCACCAGGCGGCGAAAATCGTCGCGGCCGAGCTGGCGCGCCGCCTGCAGCGCGCCCAGCGGAGGGGTGTCGCGGAAGTAGATTTCGGAATAGCACTCGTCCGAGGCGATGACGAAGCCGTGGCGGTCGCTCAGGGCGAACAGCTCGGCCCACTCGGCCTGGCCCATCACCGCCCCGGTGGGGTTGCCGGGCGAGCACACGAACAGCAGCTGGGTGCGCTGCCAGACCGACTCGGGCACCTGGTCCCAGCGCGCCGCGAAGTTGCGCGCCGGGTCGCTGTTGGCGAAGTAGGTCTGGGCTCCGGCGAGCAGGGCTGCGCCTTCATAGATTTGATAGAAGGGGTTGGGGCAGACCACGGTGGCCTGCTCGCGGTGCGGACCCTGCACGTCGACCACGGCCTGCGCCAGCGCGAACAGGGCCTCGCGCGAGCCGTTGACCGGCAGCACCTGCGTGGCGGGGTCCAGGCTCACCTCGTAGCGCTTGCGGATCCAGTCGGTGAAGCTGCGGCGCAGCGCCGGGTCGCCGGCGGTGGCGGGGTAGCTGGCCAGGCCGCCCACGTGGTCGACCAGGGCCTGCTGGATGAAGGCCGGCGTGGGGTGCTTGGGCTCGCCGATGCCCAGGCTGATGGGGGCGTAATCGGCGTTCGGGACGATGTCCTGGCTGAGGGCGCGCCAGCGCTCGAAGGGGTAGGGATGCAGCTTGTCGAGCAGTGAGTTCATGCGGGTCCTTGTCTGGTCTTGCTTGTGCTCAAAGTCTTCCTGAAAAGGGCGGGTCCTTTCAGAAGGTCAGAAGGTGATGCCCTGCGCCAGCGGTTGTTGTCCCTGCCCCGGCAGCACCACCGGCACGGCGGGCTTCCAGCCCTTGCGGCGATGCTCCACGATCACGTGCGTGTGGATGCCGCCACGCACGTACCAGCGCGCGGTGATGCGCACGAAGCGCGGCTTGGCGGCGCGCACCAGGTCGTCGAGGATGGTGTTGGTGACGGCCTCGTGGAAGGCGCCCTCGTTGCGGTAGCTCCAGAAGTACATCTTCAGGCTCTTGAGCTCGATGCACAGGCGGTCGGCGATCATCTCGATCGTGAAGTGCGCGAAGTCGGGCTGGCCGGTCAGGGGGCAGTTGCAGGTGAACTCGGGCACCTGGAACTGGATCACGTAGTCGCGCTCGGGGGCCGGGTTGGGAAAGACGTGCAGTTCCTTGCTGGGGGTGCTCGGCGGCTGGGCCGGGACCGGGCGCTGCGCGGGCCGGGCGGTCTTGGAGGACGAAGAAGCGGGGGTAGCTGATTTGGCCATGGAAAGGTGAGGGCGGTTGGGCGGGCGCCGCGCGGCTCGGCAGGCCCGGATGTGCAGGGGGCGATGGTATCATCCGGCCCTTTGCGGCACCCTGTAGAGAGACTGGATTTCCCAAGACAAATCAAAGACTTGCAGATTCATTCTTCATGCCATTTCCCGCGCAGGTGCCAGTCCCCTTGATGCTGCGTTAACCGCCCACCGCCGCCCATGCGTCTGAACTCCATCAAGCTGTCCGGATTCAAGTCTTTTGCCGAGCCCACGCACTTCCAGCTGCCCGGGCAACTCGTCGGGGTGGTGGGGCCGAACGGCTGCGGCAAGTCCAACATCATGGACGCCGTGCGCTGGGTGCTCGGCGAGAGCAAGGCCAGCGAGCTGCGCGGCGAGTCGATGCAGGACGTGATCTTCAACGGCTCGGGCCAGCGCAAGCCGGCCAGCCGCGCCAGCGTCGAGCTGGTGTTCAGCAACGAGGACGCGCGTGCCGGCGGGCAGTGGAACCGCTTCACCGAGATCGCCGTCAAGCGCGTGCTCACGCGCGACGGCACCAGCAGCTACTACATCAACAACCAGCCGGTGCGCCGGCGCGACGTGCAGGACGTGTTCCTCGGCACCGGCCTCGGGCCGCGCGCCTACGCCATCATCGGCCAGGGCACGATCAGCCGCATCATCGAGAGCAAGCCCGAGGAGCTGCGCCTGTTCCTGGAAGAGGCCGCCGGCGTGTCCAAGTACAAGGAGCGCCGCCGGGAGACCGAGAACCGCCTCAAGGACACCCGCGAGAACCTGACCCGCGTCGAGGACATCCTGCGCGAGCTCAACGCCAACCTGGAGAAGCTCGAGAAGCAGGCCGAGGTGGCGGCGCAGTACCGCAGCCTGCAGGAGCAGGGCACGCTCAAGCTGCACCAGCTGTGGTTCCTCAAGCACCGCGATGCCGCGCAGGAGCAGGCCCGCATCGAGGGCGAGGTGCGCCAGGCCATCAACCAGCTGGAGTCGCGCATGGCCGACCTGCGCCACGGCGAGGCCGAGCTCGAGACGCTGCGCCAGGCGCACTACGGCGCGGGCGATGCCCTGCACGCCGCGCAGAGCGCGCTGGCCGAGGCCTCGCTCGAGGTGAGCCGGCTGGAGGAGCGCATCCGCTACGTCACCCAGGGCCGCGAGCGGCTGGCCCAGCGCCTGATCGAGCTGCGCAGCCACATCCAGCAATGGAGCGACCGCCAGGCCGAGGCACAGGATGAGCTCGAGCAGATCGCCGGCCAGCTCGAGGGCGCCGACGAGCAGAGCGAGCTGCTGGCCGCGCAGGCCGAGGAGCAGGCCGAGCGCCTGCCCGACCTGGAAGAGGCGGTGCGCAGCGCGCAGGCGCGCAGCAACGAGCAGCGCGGGCGCGTGGCCCAGGTGCAGCAGCAGATCCAGGTGCTGGCGGCCGAGAGCCGCAGCACCGACGAGCAGACGCGCCAGCTCAGCGCCCGGCGTGACCGCCTGGGCGCCGAGCAGAAGCAGCTGGCCGCGCCCGACACCGAGCGTCTGGCCGAGCTGCAGGCCCTGGCGGACCAGGCCCGCGAGACGCACGAACACAGCGACGCCCGGCTGCACGAGCTGACCGAGGCGCTGCCGGCCCTGGACGAGGCCCGGCGCGCCCAGCAGGAGACCGTCAACACCGAGGTCGCCAAGCAGGCCGAGCTGAGCGCCCGGCTGGAGGCCCTGCAGGCATTGCAGGAGAAGGTCCAGACCGAAGGCAAGCTGCAGCCCTGGCTGGCGAAGCAGGGCCTGGAGGGTCTGCAGGGCCTGTGGACCAAGCTGCACATCGAGCCTGGCTGGGAGACGGCCCTGGAGGCCGTGCTGCGCGAGCGCATGGGCGCGCTGGAGATCAGCCGCCTGGAGACGGTGGCGGCCCTGGCCTCCAACGCTCCACCGGCCAAGCTGGCCTTCTACACCAACACCGTCGAGGCGGTGTACAGCGCGCCCTCCGCGCCGCACGGCCTGACCCGGCTGAGCGACTGGCTGCGCCTGGGCGACGCCGGCCTGAAGGCCCTGCTGACCGACTGGCTGGCCGACGTCTACACCGTGCCGCGGCTGGCCGACGCCCTGGCCGCGCGCGGCCAGCTGGGCCACGGCGAGGTCATCGTCACGCCCGAGGGGCACACGGTCACGGCCTGCTCGGTCACGTTCTACGCGCCGGACAGTGAACAGGCGGGCCTGCTGGCGCGGGCCCAGGAGATCGAGAACCTGCAGCGCCAATTGCGCGCCCACAACCTGATCGCCGAAGAGGCGCGCAGCGCCCTCGTGCGTGCCGAGGCGGCCTATACCGAGGCGTCCAGCCGCCTGGGCGGCCTGCGCCGCGAGGCCAGCGAGGCCCAGGCGCGCGCGCACCAGCTGCAGGTGGAGCTGCTGGGCCTGCGCCAGCAGGTCGAGCAGACCACGCAGCGGCGCGGCCAGCTGGACGAGGAGCTGGCCGAGCTGGACGCCCAGCTCGAGACGCTGGCCGAGCGCCGCGCCACCGCCGAGGCCCGCTTCGAGACGCTGGACATGGAGCTGGCCACCAGCCAGGAGCGCCATGCCGAGCTGGACGACGCCGTCATCCACGCCGAGCGCCAGCTCGGCCAGGCGCGCGAGCAGCTGCGCACCCTGGAGCGCCAGGCCCAGGAGGCCCAGTTCTCCGGGCGCGCCCTGCAGGCGCGGCGCGGCGAGCTGCAGCGCAGCCTGGAGACGGCCGCCCAGCAGATCGCCGCCCAGACCCAGTCGATCGCCCAGGTGGAGGAGGAACAGCGCCAGCTCACCGACGCCGCCGACCAGGCCAGCCTGGACGAGGCGCTGTCGCTGAAGCTGTCGCGCGAGGCCGAACTCGGTGCGCGGCGCAGCGAATACGACGACCTCAGCCTGCGCATGCGCCGCGCCGAGGAGCAGCGCCAGGCGCACGAGCAGAGCCTGCAGCCGCTGCGCGACCGCCTGACGCAGCTGCAGCTTGAGGCCCAGGCGGCCCAGCTCGGCGGCGCGCAGTACCTCGAGCAGCTCACCGCCGCGCAGGTCGACATGGCCGCGCTGGGCGAGGGCATCGAGGCCGGGGGCGTGAAGCTGTACGGCCTGCAGAGCGAGATTGACCGCATCAACCGTGAGATCAGCGCCCTGGGCGCCGTCAACCTGGCGGCGCTGGACGAACTCACCGCGGCCCGCGAACGCAAGACCTTCCTCGACGCCCAGAACGCCGACCTCAGCGACGCCATCCGCACGCTGGGCGACGCCATCCACAAGATCGACCTGGAGACGCGGGAACTCCTGGCCAGCACCTTCGACCAGGTCAACAACCATTTCGGACGCATGTTCCCCAGCCTGTTCGGCGGAGGCAACGCCAAGCTGGTGATGACGGGTGACGAGATCCTCGACGCCGGCGTGCAGGTCATGGCCCAGCCGCCGGGCAAGAAGAACAGCACGATCCACCTGCTCTCAGGTGGCGAGAAAGCCCTCACCGCGATCGCCCTGGTGTTCGCGATCTTCCAACTCAACCCGGCTCCGTTCTGCCTGCTGGACGAAGTCGACGCCCCGCTCGACGACGCCAACACGGAGCGCTACGCCAAGCTGGTCAGCGAGATGGCCAGCGAGACCCAGTTCCTTTTCATCAGCCACAACAAGATCGCCATGGAGATGGCCGAGCAGTTGATCGGCGTGACGATGCAGGAGCAGGGGGTGTCGCGCATCGTGGCGGTGGACATGCAGGCGGCGGTGCGCATGGCCGAGGCCGCCTGATGCGAGCGCCTGCGCGCGCCGCGGCGGGCCGCACCGCCCGGCCATGCATCCGCCCGCGCTGAGGTGACGCGCCAAGCGGCCGACCCCTGACCCGAGTACCTCCCGATGCCCATGAGTGACCTCACCCTTTCCCTGATCGCCGTCGGTGCCCTGGTCCTGTCCGCCCTGGTGGCGCACAGTGCCTGGCAGGCCCGCAAGGCGGGGCCCAAGCGTCCTGACCCGCCGCCGCCCCGCCCGTCCCAGCAGGAGCCCGTGATGGGCGAAATGCCCGCGGGCATGGGTGCGCCCGTGCTGCTTGACCCCTCGGCCGACAGCGTCGCCGCCGGGACCTTTCCCACCGAGGCGGGCGCCGATGCGCCGGCTGGCGCCAGCGCATCCAGCGGCGCCACCCGCCCCGCGCGCTACGTGCCGCGCATCGATGCGCTGGTCGACGCCATCGTGCCGATCTCGTTGGAAGCCTCGCTGAGCGGCGAGGCCCTGCTGCCGCACCTGCCAGTCACCCGGCGCGCGGGCAGCAAGCCGTTCCTGGTCGAGGCCTTCAACCCCGCCACCGGCGAGTGGGAGCAGCCCGTGGCGGGGGCCCGCTACAGCGAGCTGCAGGCGGGCATCCTGCTGGCCAACCGGGGCGGGGCCCTGAACGAGATCGAGTATTCCGAGTTCGTGCAGAAGATCGAGGCGTTCGCCCAGTCGGTGGGCGGCATGGCCGATTTCCCCGACATGCTCGAGGTGGTCGCGCGGGCCCGCGAGCTGGATGGTTTCGCCAGCCAGCACGATGCCCAGCTGGCGGTGCACCTGCGGGCGCGCTCCACCGCCTGGAGCGTGGGCTACGTCCAGCAGCACGCTTCGCGCCAGGGTTTCGTCTCGGTGCTGCTGAGCGGGCGCATGGTCCTGCCGGCCACGGAAGAAGGCGCGCCGCCCGTGCTGACCCTGCAGTTCGATCCCCAGGCCGCACTGGCCGAGGATCCGAACCAGGCGGCGCTGCGCACCGTCACCCTGAGCTTCGACGTGCCGCAGACCGCGGCCGCACAAGGCCCCTTCGCCCAGTGGCAGGAGCGCGCCGGCGCCCTGGCGCAGAGCATGGAGGCCTTCGTCGTGGACGACAACGGCCAGGCCCTCAGCGACGAAGGCTTCGCCGCCATCGGCAAGGAACTCGACCGGCTCTACGAGGCGCTGGACAAGCGCGAACTCGCGGCGGGCAGCATGGCCGCGCGGCGGCTGTTCAGCTGAGCATCACAACATCACCAACGCATCACCTGCCGTGTACGCATCCACCTTCATTTTTGCCAAGAAGCAGTTCGACGAGGCCTTCCACCGCCTCGACCAGGAGATCGCCGCCATGGCCAAGGCCATCCCCGGCTACCTGGGCGAGGAGACCTGGGAGAACGCAGAAACCGGCCTGGTCTCGAACGTCTACTACTGGGAGTCGCTGGAGGCGCTGCAAGCCCTGGTGCGCCACCCCCGGCACATCGAGGCCAAGGCCGCGCAAGACAACTGGCTCGACGGCTACCAGGTCGTCATCTCGCAGGTCCTGCGCATCTATGGCGATAAGAAGCTGGACCAGAAGCTGCCGGTCTCGGCGGTCTGAACCAACTCCTCTTTGTGCCACGCCTTCGCACGCCCGTGACCCGAAGCGGGCCCTGATCGAAGAAGGCCTCTATTCCGCCAACAGGGAATAGGACCACTTGTACGATCCACTGGAGACGCGTGAGTTCGCCGTTGGGAACATTGGATGCACGGCGGGTTGTTCAGTCCCTCGCGTCTCCAATCCTTCAGTTCACCCCAACGAAGAGGCACGCCGTGAGCCCTGGCATTTGGGCTTGAGGCGTTGCCGGATCCATTCAAGGCCGTTTTTCTAGATCGGGAGTCCGAGAATGAAAAAGCTGCATTTGCATTGGTTCGGTCATCTGGCCTGGTCGGTTCTGCTCCTGCTGGGCGCCTGCGGGGGGCATTCGGAAGACGTCACGCAGACGACCTCATCTCCTCCAGCCGTGCCTGCGGCGACGCAGCTTGCCCAGGCAAGCTCTGGCGCACCCCAGCCACAGTGGAGCGGGCAGGTCGCCCAGATTTTTGAAGATCCCTTTGCTGTTGGCTACGCCGTCTTCGGCTTCAACCGATGGTTCGACATCAGCACCGCTGGTGAGGCGTTCCTCGGCTGGTATCGCACACACAAGACCGCCGACGGGCAGATCGACGGCACCGCCGTCAATGTGAGCCAGTATGACGCCTCAACGCAGTCATGGCGCATGACGGAGGTGGCGGTCGTTCCTTTTGCCAGCGGTGGCGGAGGATTCATCTACAACCTCCAGATGATGGCCCTGCCGCATGGGGACATGGTCCTTGTGTGGGACGTGGTGAACACTTCCAGTACGGGCCTGCTCCTCACGGCCCCGCAGTTCTATTTCAGCCGCTACTCGGCGCAGCAGGGCTGGGGCACGCCTCGCAGCATGGACGTTTCGTATGGCCCCTCACCCGGGCAGGCGTCCCCCAATTTATTCCGCACGGGCAGAGGATGGGCGGTGTACCCAGCGGGGCAGGGGCGTGTGATGCTGCTATGGGAAAGCCTGGGTCAGTTGTATGCCAGCTTTTACGTCGCGGCCGAGGATCGCTGGCTCGAACCCGAGAATGTGGGCGAAGCCATTGGTTATCGCGGCGGGGGAACCTTGGTGGTGCAGGATTCGCCGGCACCTCTGGTGACTTTCAACCCGGCTGGCACAGGGGTGGTCCAGCTGTATGGCTACCGTGGGTTGTATTTCGATGCGGCAAGCCATCGCTGGAGCACGCAGACCTTTCTCCCCGACAGTCCGTCGGATGCAGGGCCCTACCCCTACCCCTACTACGGCCACCCCCTGGCCGTGGATGAGGATGGCAATGTGTTCATTGCCAGGGCCACGCCGCGGCTCGAGCTTGGCAGATGGTCGCCGCGCACACAACAGACCGAGATTGTCCTCAGCCTGGATACACAGCCCGTGGATACCGTGATCAGCTTGGTTCCCTACAACGGCGGAATGACCATGAGCTGGTATCAGGCCAGCGCTTGGTTGTTTCCGTACCTCGCCTTGTTGACACCCGAGGGGACACTGAAGGAGCCCGTTCAGCAGCTGCAACTGGGGACGGAGGGGGAGCGATTCGCCTTCAGTTGGCACACGGAGCAAACGGATGGCCGGGGGCGCAGCACGTTCGTCTGGCGCGTTTGCCAACCGGGGCAGGCCAATTGTGCCGACACCCTCAGCCGGACTTACACGCCAGGGCAGGGATTGTCCGCCCCAGAGCATCTGCAGATGCCGCTGAACCCCTACTGGTCAGACCCCGTGGCGACCAACGGGATTGCTTTGAAGGTCAATGCGCAAGGAAAGGGAGCGCTGTTCCAGGTCCAGCTGGCTGACCTGGAACTGCGCGTGAAGCAGGGCCACGCTGCCCTGCGGGTCAACGCCAAGGTCCTGCAGTGAGTCGCTGATCCGCCGCCCGCTCCGGGCTTCCCACCTCATCGGGCGCGTTCGTTGGTGTTAGGCTGCACGGCCTTTCGTGAGAGTGCTCCTTCGCCATGACCACTGCCGTACCTTCCGCTCCCGCCCTGCGCGCCGCCGAGCTGCGCGCCCTCCTGCACGAGCATGCCCACCGCTACTACGTGCTGGACGACCCCCAGATTCCCGATGCCGAGTACGACCGCCTGTTCCAGGAGCTTCAGGCCATCGAGGCCGCGCACCCCGAACTGCTCAGCGCCGACTCGCCCACCCAGCGGGTGCTGGGCAAGGTGCTGGACGGCTTCACGCCGGTCACGCATGCGGTGCCCATGCTGTCCATCCGCACCGAGACCGACACGGAGGCCAGCGGCGCCCTGGCGTTCGACGCCCGGGTGCGCCGGGAACTCGGCTGGGGCCCCGAGCAGCCCGCCATCGAGTACGCGGCGGAGCTGAAATTCGACGGTCTGGCCATGAACCTGCGCTATGAGCAGGGCGTGCTGGTGCAGGCGGCCACCCGGGGCAACGGGGAGACGGGTGAGGACGTCACCCAGAACATCCGCACCATCGGCCAGATCCCGCTGCGGCTGCGCGTCGTCCCGGGCGAGCAGCCGCCCGCGGTCCTGGAGGTGCGCGGCGAGGTCTACATGCGGCGCGATGCCTTCGAAGCCCTCAACGAGCGGCAGCGCCAGCAAGGTGAAAAGACTTTCGTCAACCCGCGCAACGCGGCCGCCGGCGCGGTGCGCCAGCTCGACCCCGGCATCGCGGCGCGGCGCCCCTTGAGTTTCTACGCCTATGGTCTGGGCGAGGTGCAGGGCTGGACCGTGCCCGGCACCCACAGCGGTGTGCTGGACGCCCTGCAGGCCTTCGGCCTGCCGGTGTGTGACGACCGCACGGTGGCCCAGGGCGCGCCCGGCCTGCTGGCCTTCTACGAGGCGATGCGCGCCCGCCGCGACGCGCTGCCCTTCGACATCGACGGCATCGTCTACAAGGTGAACGACCGCGCCCTGCAGCAGCGCCTGGGCTTCGTCTCGCGCGAACCGCGCTGGGCGGTGGCGCACAAGTACCCTGCGCAGGAGCAGGTCACCCGGCTGCTGGGCATCGACATCCAGGTCGGGCGCACCGGCAAGCTCACGCCGGTGGCCAAGCTCGAGCCGGTGTTCGTCGGCGGCACGACGGTCAGCAACGCCACCCTGCACAACGAGGACGAGGCCAGGCGCAAGGACGTGCGCGTCGGCGACCGCGTGATCGTGCGCCGCGCCGGCGACGTGATCCCCGAGGTGGTCGGCCGCGTGCCGCCGGCCGCCGGCGAGGAGGAGGCCGCGCGCGGCGAGCCCTTCGACCTCTACAAGCAGCTGGGCGGGGCCTGTCCGGTGTGCGGCAGCGGCATCGCGCGCGAGGAGGGCGAGGTAGACTGGCGCTGCAGCGGCGGCCTGTACTGCCCGGCGCAGCGCAAGCAGGCGGTGCTGCACTTCGCTGGCCGCCGCGCCATGGACATCGAGGGCCTGGGCGACAAGCTGGTTGATCAGCTGGTGGGCGAAGGCGAGGACGGCAAGGCGATGATCCGCACGCTGGCCGACCTCTACCACCTCACGCTGGAGCAGCTCAGCAAGCTCGACCGCATGGGCGAGCGCAGCGCGAACAACCTGCTGGCGGCCCTTGAGCAGAGCAAGCATCCGACCCTGGGGCGCTTCCTCTTCAGCCTGGGCATCCGCCACGTGGGCGAGACGACGGCCAAGGACCTGGCCAAGCACTTTGGCCGCCTCGAGCGGCTGATGGACGCCAGCGTCGAGCAACTGCTGCTGGTCAACGACGTGGGCCCGGTGGTGGCGCAGAGCGTGCGGACCTTCTTCGAGCAGCCGCACAACCGCGAAGTCATCGCGGCGCTGCGTGCCGCGGGCGTGCAGTGGAGCGAGACCGACGGCAGCACCGCGGCCAACACGCCCCAGACCCTGGCCGGCACCACCTGGGTCCTGACCGGCACGCTGCCCACCCTCAGCCGGGACGAGGCCAAGGAGATGATCGAGGCCGCGGGCGGCAAGGTGACAGGCTCGGTGTCCAAGAAGACGAATTACCTGCTGGCCGGCGCCGAGGCCGGCAGCAAGCTCGACAAGGCGCGCGAGCTGGGCATCACCGTGCTCGACGAGGACGAGTTCCGGCGCCGCTGCACCGCGCCGCTGGCGCCGTTGGCGGCGCCCAGCCCGTCCGGCCCGGCGGCCGACCCTGACCAAGGAGGCATCACCCCATGATTCACGAGATTCTGCGCATGGGCGACCCGCGCCTGCTGCGTGTCGCCAAGCCGGTGCAGCAGTTCGACACCCCCGAGCTGCACGCGCTCGTGGCCGACATGTTCGAAACCATGGCCGCGGAGAAAGGGGCGGGTCTGGCCGCGCCGCAGATCGGCGTCGACCTGGCGCTGGTGATCTTCGGCTTCGAGCACAACGAGCGCTACCCCGAGGCGCCCCAGGTGCCGCGCACCGTCCTCATCAACCCGCAGATCACCCCTTTGTCGGACGATGAGGAAGGTGGCTGGGAAGGCTGCCTGTCGGTGCCAGGACTGCGCGGCTGGGTGCCGCGGTTCTCACGCATCCGCTACAACGGCTTCGACGTGGCCGGCCGGCCGATCGAGCGCGAAGCCGAGGGCTTCCACGCCCGCGTGGTGCAGCACGAGTGCGACCACCTGATCGGCAAGCTCTACCCCATGCGCATCCGCGACTTCAGCCGCTTTGGCTTCACGAGCGTGATGTTTCCGGAGCTGGCGGGGCAAGGGGACGACTGAGCCTCCCGTCCCGCGGTCCTCAGGCGGCGTGCTTGTCCAGCTGGAACACCCCGACCAGCTCGGCCAGCTTGTCGGCCTGGTGCTGCATGCTGGTGGTCGCGGCCGCCGCTTCCTCGACCAGCGCGACGTTCTGCTGCGTCACGTGGTCCATCTGGAGGATGGCGCGGTTGATCTGCTCGATCCCCCTGGACTGTTCCGTGGAAGCCGTGCTGATCTCGCCCATGATGTCCTTGACGCGGGCCACCGAGCTCAGGATCTTGTCCATCGTCTGACCGGCGGTGTCCACCAGGCGTGAACCGGACTCGACCTGCTCCACCGACTGCGAGATCAGCACCTTGATCTCGCGCGAGGCCGTCGCGCTGCGCTGGGCCAGGTTGCGCACCTCGGAGGCCACCACGGCGAAGCCCCGTCCCTGTTCCCCGGCCCGGGCCGCCTCGACCGAGGCATTGAGCGCCAGGATGTTGGTCTGGAAGGCGATGGCGTCGATCACGCCGATGATGTCGGTGATCTTCTTGGCGCTCTCGGTGATGGCGCCCATGGTCTGCACGACCTGGCCCACCACTTCGCCGCCCTCGCCGGCGATTTCCGAGGCGGCCGCCACCAGCACGTTGCCCTGCTGGGCGTTGTCGGCGTTGTGCCTGACGGTCTGGGTCAGTTGCTCCATCGAGGAGGCCGTCTGCTGCAGGGAGTTGGCCTGGGTCTCGGTGCGGGTCGACAGGTCCATGTTGCCCGCGGCAATCTGGCCGGAGCCCATGGCGATGCCCTGACTGGCCGCCTGCACCTGGGCGATGATGCGTGTCAGGTTGTCGTTCACGCCGCTCATGGCATTCAGCAGCCGCCCCAGTTCGTCCGTGCGCGCGGTGACGATGTGGGCCGTCAGGTCGCCGCGGCTGATCCGCTCGGCCACGGCCACGGCCGAGTCCAGCGGCGCGGTGATGCTGCGTGCCGTCATGAGGGCCACTCCCGCCCCGACGGCGATCGAAGCCAGCATCAGCACCAGCATGAAGCGCCGGGCAGACTCATAGCTGTCGCGCGCGTTGTCGACGGCCTCGTTCGAGACCCGGTTCAGCTCCGTCAGCATCTTCTCGAGTTCGCCCAGCAGCTCGACCTGCAAAGGACGCAGGACGTCGCGCAAGGCGGTGCCGGCTTCGGCGCGCTCGTCGACCAGGGCGTGTCCCACGACCGTCTCGAGCGCCGGCTGGACCTTGGCCTCCGCCTGCTTGATGCTTTCCAGCATCCTGCGGCCCGTCTCGTCGGTGACGAGCTTGTGCAATTCCTCGGCCGCGGCCGCGTACTGGCCGCGGGCCGCCTTCATCAGCTTGGTCTCGCTTTTCTTCGCCGAGAAATCTTCCTGCAGGGCGATGTCGCGCACGGCCACGGCCTGGTACCGGACGGCGTCACGCATGGTGTTGATCAGGGAGATCTTGACGTACTCGCGCTTGACGACGTTCTCGAAGTCGTCGTGCAGAGTGGCCAGGCGGCTCAGGCCGAAGAACCCCAGCACGACGATGAAGACGATCAGGGCACCAAACCCCAGGCCGAGACGGCCTCCCACTTTGAGAAATTTGTTCATTCCCAAGACTCCCCTCGCAACCAGGTATCGAATGGATCTGGAATGCGTGACGTCAATGGGCATTCACCGAGCTGTGCAGCACCCCGATGGCGTGCTTGCCGTCGAGCACGGGCACGCACAGGTGCACGCCCTTGACGCCGGTGCTGGGGTCGCTCTTGACCTCGTTGGCGTTCCAGGGTGCTTCGGACTTGAAGCAGGAGGCGAACTGCGGGCGCGAGAAGTTGTTGAACAGGAGCGGCTTGCTGGTGCTGGCCACCAGGTTGCCCTTCTCGTCGCGCAGGTAGAGCTTGCTGATGCCCTTGTCCTGGTTGAGGGCCGCGAGCTTGACGCCTGCGGGGCTGGTCTGCAGGCTCTTGACCACGGGGTCGCTCTCTTCCAGACCGTCCCACTTGCCCACGGTCATGCCGGGCAGCAGGCCGCCCTTGGCGTTGGCCTCCTTGACGGCGGACACCAGCGTGGGGTCCGCGGCCCATTGCTGCATCTTGGCGGTATAGGCTTCCACCTTCTTCTGCATGTCGGCCGGCATCGACTCGGCGCGCGCGCCGGAAGCGCTGAAGACGCCTGCGCCCACGAACAGGACGCTGGCGAACAGGACGGAGGGCTGCAAGGCAAGGCGGATGGATTTCATGGCGATCTTCCTGGGTCGAGCGGAACGTGCCGCACCCGGCGAGGCGACCTTCGACGCCGACGCCTGGTGCTCGAGCAGCGCGCAGGGGCGGAATGCCTCGGCCTCCGCCTCATGCGCGCTTGGCCTATTTCGTCGGCCTCCCCGTCAACTTGACGCGGCGCCCGCGCCATAAGTCACATCCATGCGGGTCTGCCGGCGCAATGCGCGGACAAACGGTCATATCGCGCGGAATGCCCCAGGCGTGCGAAAGCCGGTGTGCGCGGGGGACGGATTGGCGTTATAAAGCCGACCAAAAGGCGGCATGCGCCGCATCCCCACATCCTTCACCTCACGGCAAAGGTCCTGTCCATGCACAACCCCTACCAGGCTCCCAATGCACAAGTCTCCGATGTCCATGGTGAGAACAACTCAGGCGGTGGCAGTTCGATCGTGGTGCCGGAAGGGGTGAAGGGTTGGAGTTGGGGCGCCTTCCTGCTCAATTGGATCTGGGGCGTTTTCAACGGCACCTGGATCAGCCTGCTCTGCCTGCTGCCCTACGTGGGCCTCGTCGTCTCGATCTACCTGGGCATCAAGGGCCGCGAGCTGGCCTGGCGCAACAAGCGCTGGGACAGCCTGGAGCACTTCAACAGCGTCCAGCGGCGCTGGTCGTTCTGGGCGGTGGTGCTGGTGCTGGGTTCGATGGGCGTAGGCATCCTCGCGGCCATCGTGATCCCGATGCTGCACCAGCGTTGAACGCCTCGTCCACGCTCCTCACCTCACAGCAGGGGCTTGAGCACGGGCCAGACGTTGTCCAGCATGCGGGCCTGGGCGCCCTCGTTGGGGTGGATGCGGTCGGCCTGGAACAGGCTGGCAGCCTGCGGGCTGTCCGCGATCCCCTTCAGCAGGAAGGGCACCAAAGCCAGGTGCTCGCTGCCGGCAACCTGCCCGAACAGGGCGGCAAAGTCTTCGCTGTACTGCCGGCCGT
This sequence comes from uncultured Burkholderiales bacterium, assembly GCA_966252435.1. Lineage (GTDB taxonomy): Bacteria > Pseudomonadota > Gammaproteobacteria > Burkholderiales > Burkholderiaceae_C > CANHBY01. The sequence continues at coordinate 43,293 of CBINPE010000006.1, forward strand.
AGTTGGGCGGCACCTGCATGCCCACCAGCATCACCTTGGCGCCGCTGGCCTTGGCGGCCTGCGCCATCGCCCGCAGGTTGGCCTGGGTCATCGACAGGGGCAGGCCGCGCAGGGCGTCGTTGCCGCCCAGTTCGAGGATCACGTGGGTGGGACGGTGCTGCTGGAGCAGGGCCGGCAGGCGCGAGCGGCCGCCGGCCGTGGTGTCGCCGCTGATGCTGGCATTGACGAGCTGCACCGGCGGGGACTGCCGGGCCAGTTGCTGCCCGAGCAGGCTGACCCATCCGGTGCCGCGGGGCAGGCCGTATTCGGCGGACAGGCTGTCACCCACCACCAGGACGCGCCGCATCGCGGCTGCCTGGGCAGCCTCCTGCCCGCAGGCGCCGAAGGGCATGGCCAGGGTGGCCAGTGCGGCCGCGCCCAACACGGTAAAGTGAGCGCCGAATTGCCGCCGGCTCAGGGTGCAGGTTGTCGCAGCGGGCGGGCGGGTCTGAGGCCTGCGAGCATCGCGATCCCCAAAGAGCTGCTTTTTGAGTACCGTCATGTCCGTTCCTCTGATTCAAGTCAAGAAAATCACCAAGCAGGTCGAAGACGCCACCGGCACGCTGACGATTCTCCACGAGATCGATTTCGAGTTGCAGGCCGGTGAGTCGGCCGCCATCGTGGGGGCGTCGGGGTCGGGCAAGAGCACCTTGCTGTCCATCATGGCGGGCTTGGACACGCCCAGCAGCGGATCGGTTCACCTGGCCGGTGTCGACCTGTTCGCGCTGACTGAAGACGAGCGGGCGGCCCAGCGGGCGCTGCGGGTGGGGTTCGTGTTCCAGAGCTTCCAGCTCCTGGGGCACCTGACGGCGCTGGAGAATGTGATGCTTCCGCTGGAGCTGCGGGGCCGCACGGACGCGCGGACCCGCGCCACCGACATGTTGCAGCGGGTCGGCCTGGGAGAGCGGCTGCAGCACACGCCCCGGCTGCTGTCGGGCGGTGAGCAGCAGCGCGTGGCGCTGGCCCGGGCCTTCGTGGTCCGCCCCGCCGTGCTGCTGGCGGACGAGCCCACCGGCAGCCTGGACTTCGCCACCGGCGAGCGGGTGATGGACCTGATGTTCGAGCTCAACCGCGAGGCGGGGACCACCCTGGTGCTGGTGACGCACGACACCGCCATCGCCGCGCGGTGTGAGCGGCAGTTGAGGGTGGTGGCAGGCAGGTTGAGCGAAGGGTAAGGGGAGGGTGAGCCAGGGGCTCACACGCCCTGTTCCGGCGCCGCTGCCGCCACCGCCACCGCCGGAAAACACACCGAGAAGGTCACACCGCGCCCGTCGATGCCGGGGCCGGTGCTCAGGGTGCCGCGCAGGCGTCTCGTTGCTTCGTGGACGATCGACAGGCCCAGGCCCGAGCCGCCGGCGGGCGCGTCGCGGCCCCGGCGGAAGCGTTCGAACAGGGCCTGCCTGTCGGCCTCGGGAAGGCCGGGTCCGTCGTCGCTCACCGCCAGGCAGATCCGCCCGGCGTCCTGGGACAGCCGCACCTCGACGCGCGATCCGCTCGGACAGTAGGCCAGGGCGTTGCGCAGGAGGTTGTCCAGCACGGAGTGCAGCGCATGGACGTCCACGTTCGCCGGCAGCCGGTCGTCCGACACCAGGGCCACATCGATGTCCTGTTGCTCGGCCACCGGCGCCGTGGCGATCACCACCTGTCGCACGACCTCCACCAGTTCCGCAGGCTGGCGGGCGGCGGGCGCGGGGCTCTCCAGGCGGGCCAGCGTCAACAGCTGGTGCACCAGGTGCGCGGCCCGGGCGACGGCGCGCTCCAGCGCGGCCTTGGCCGAGCGCTGGCCTTCGCGGGTCGCGGCACCCGCCACGGCGTGGGCCTGCGCCGTGATCACCGCCAGGGGGGTGCGCAGTTCGTGGGCTACGTCCTGCAGGAAGGCCTGCTCTCGCGCGATCCGCGCGCGTGCCTGGCCCAGCAGGTCGTCGAACGCCGTCACCAGGGGCCGCAGCTCGGCATAGCGCATGTCCAGCCCCAGCGCGGACACCTCGGCGGGATGGCGCCCGGCGATCCGAGCCACCAGTTCGCGCAGCGGCGCCAGCCCCTGCCGGACTGCCAGCCACATCGGCAGCAGCACCAGGGGGAAGGCCACCAGCAAAGGCTGCAGCAAGTCGCGGCCTATCCACGCCAGCACCGTGCCGTCCTCCACCACCGGCTCGAGCAGCACGACGCGCCAGCGTGGCGTGACATGCTGGGCGCTCCAGTAGCGCGTGGGACCGATGCTCACCGTGTCGTCCGGCCGCAGGGTTGCCGCCTCCCGTGTCAGCAGGGGCGTGTCGGGATAGACCTGGTGGCCCGCCAGGTCCTCGACCTGGAAATGCAGTGCTCCCAGCTCGCCCAGGCCGGCCTCTCGGCGCGTCCGGTTGAACTGCAGCTCCGAGGCGCGGGCGATCAGCGCCGCCTCCGCGGGCGTGGCCTGCGCCAGGGCCTCGCCCAGGCCCTCGGCTGCCGAGCGCTGGGCCAGCCGCTGGCCGATGGCCTTCTTGAACACCAGGTAGTCGACGCTCACCAGGGCGATCCAGACCAGGACGAAAGCCCCCGACAGCGCCAGCACGAGGCGGCGCGCCAGGGACGGGGCGGGCCACAGCCTCATGCGACGACCAGCTGGTAGCCCACGCCGCGCACCGTGCGGATCCGCTCGGCGCCGATCTTGCGCCGCAGGTTGGACATGTGGACCTCGATGGTGGTGGGGTCCACCGGGTCGCCCAAGGGATCCAGCCGCTCGCCGAGCACGCCCTTCGACACCACCACGTCCGGGTCGCGTGCGAGCTCGAGCAGCAGCTGGTACTCGCGGGCGGAGAGTGCCAACGGCTCGCCATGCAGCCAGGCCTGGTGGGCACGGGGCGCCAGCGTCAGGGCACCGAGCACCCAGCGCTGGCTGGCGTGCCGCGCATGCCGGCGCCGGACGGCCCACAGGCGCGACACCAGCTCGGCCATCGCGAAGGGCTTGACGATGAAGTCGTCGGCGCCGCCATCCAGGCCCGCCAGGCGGTCTTCCAGGGCGGAACGGGCGGTGATGACGATCACTGGCACCAGGTCGTTGCGGGCACGCCAGCGCTGCAGGAGCGCCAGGCCCTCGCCGTCGGGCAGTGAGAGATCCAGCAGCACAAGGTCCAGCCCGGCGCCCCAGCTGGCTTCGGCCTGGGCGAGGGTGCGGACCCACAGGCACGAGAAGCCCTCCGGCTGCAGCGAGGAGAGCAAGGCCTGGCCGAGTTCGAGATCGTCTTCAACAATGAGCAGGTGCATCGCCGCACTGTAGCCGTCCAGGCTTTGGCTTTCCCAAAGGCGGCCGGGGCCACACTCGCCAGCCATTCTTACCCCGGAGACCCCCATGAAGTCGCTGTGTCTTGCCTTGGTGGCTGCCCTTGGACTGGCGGGCTGTGCGTCGCTGGCCCCCACGGGGCGCGTGCCTGTGGAGGGCGGCATGGTGGCCTACAGCCGTGTGGCCCAGGTGGACCTTGACGCCACCGTCGTGTTCCAGAGCGGGCTGGGCGACGGCCGCTCGACCTGGGCCGGCCTGGTCCAGGACCTGGCAAAGCAGCCTGGGCCTCGCACGGTTGCGCTTTTCGCCTATGACCGGCCAGGCTACGGGGCCAGCAGCTCGGTCGACGGGCCCAGGGATCCTTGCCGGATCGCGGCCGAGATGCGCCAGGTGCTGCAGGCCTCGGGCGCGAAGCCGCCGTATGTGCTGGTGGGCCATTCGCTCGGCGGGCTCTACCAGTACGTCTACGCCAGGCTTTACCCCGAGGATGTGGCCGGCATGGTCCTGCTGGACCCCACCCATCCCAGGCACCTGGAAGCGCTGCGCAACGTGCCCTCGGCCGAAGCCATCCTGCGCGTCGTGCGCGCGACCTTGTTCAGCCGCACGGAGCGGGCAGAACTCGATGACCAGGCCAGCTGCCTGGATCGGCTCGACCACGACCGTCCCTTGGGCATCCCTGTGCAGATCCTGGTCTCGACCCGCTTCTCTGCGATCGAGAGCCGCGACTTCCAGGCGCAGGTGCTGTGGCCCTTGCGCGAGGATTGGCTCCGCCTGACAGGCGCGCAGGGCCTGGTCCGGGTCGATGCGGGTCACTACATCCACCGGGATGCCCCTCAGGCTGTCATGCAGGCCATCCGGGCGGCGCAGGAGAGGCTGCCTGCGGTGCCCTGATTGAGCGGGAGGGAAGAGGGGGCGCGCGCGATTTGGGGTCTCTTCAGCCTCGGTTGCCAAGAATGCCGGTCCGATCTCAACGAGGAGTACCCATGGTCCCGCATTCGCTTTCTTCCCAACCCCTTCCCCTGAGCCGCCGCGCATTGCTGCTGTCCGCGCTGGTGGGGCCTGTGCTCGCAGCCTGCGGTGGCGGCACCGACGAGCCCGAGGGAGAAGCCACCCCCGGCAAGCCCGTCGATGACTCGGCGCGCAGTGCCGTCGCCCAGGGCCTGGTGGGCGTCGCGATCGGTCACGTTGCGCCCAGCCGCTCGCAGCTCGCCGTGGCCGGCCGCAGGCGGCTGGGTGCCGCCGGGCCAGTCTTGCGGGAGGATGTCTTCAACATCGGCTCCAACACCAAGGCCATGACCTCGGCCGTGGTGGCCGGCTTGGTCGAGCAGGGACGGGTGGCCTGGACCACGACCCTTGCGCAGGCCTGGCCCGCGCTGGCTCCGGCGATGCGGGCCGAGTACGCCGCCGTGACGCTGGAGCAGCTGCTGAACCACCGGGGTGGCCTGCCGCCGTTCAACGGCTCGGCGGGCGACGAGGAGCGTTTCCTCGCGGCGCTGGCCCAGGACACCCAGGCCCCGCCCGGCACCCTGGAGGGGCGCCGGCGCTATTTCACCGCCTGGCTGCTGCGGCAGACGCCTCCCGAGGGCGTGGTGCCGGGGCGTGACTTCCTCTATTCGAACGCAGGTTATGCGGTGGCGGCCGCCATGCTCGAGTCGGTCACCGGCCGGCGCTTCGAGATGCTGTTCGATGAACTGCTGGTGCGGCCCGCCGGGCTGGCGGGAGCCTGGCGCATGCCTTCGGAAGTGCCTGCCGATCAGCCCGCCGGCCACGAGGGGCCCAAGGATGCGCTGCAGGTCTATGTTCCCGACGCGCTGGCCCTCGACACGGAGCCCTGGCTGCGCGTCCTGGCCCCGGCCGGGTTCTGGGCCTGCCCGGCCTCAGGCTATGCGGCCTGGCTGCGCTGGCACCTGCAGGCCTTGCAGGGGCACACCACGCCGCTGCCGCGCGGCTATGTCCAGCGCCTGCGCGCCTTGGGGGACACCGAATATGCGATGGGATGGGGCTGTGCCCTGATCGAAGGCCGACGCGTGCTGGCCCACACCGGCCACGAGCCCGGCTTCATGGCCGAGGCCGTGGTCGACCAAGCGGGTGAGCGCGCGGTCTTCGGGCTGACCAACACGGGTCACATGGCGGCCGACGGCAGCTGGGTGCTGTCGCTGCTCGACCGCGAGCTGGCCGAGGTCTACCTGCGCCCCACGGGCCAGCGGGTCTGACCGCGGGGCCGGGTGCACGAGAACGAGTCCATCACCCAAGCCCTGCCGCGCGTCGATCAACCTGTACGAAGCCAAGCGCCAGCCTGCCGATGGGGTGGCTGCCAGGTGAGGTCCGCGTGCGGCAGTTCGGCGCGCGAGCGCGGCCCTGGGGAACCCTGCTCCGCTCATGTCCCCCGCGGGCTGCGCCCGCTCCTCCTTGACTTCGCTGCGCAGGGCACCCCAGGACCGCGCTCCGGAGACATCGGTGGCATGCGGTGCTGCCGCATGCCACCGATGGTTCTTCGCGGGTGAGAAAGGTGAGGGGTGCAGTGACATGAACGGGACCCCTGGCCCTTCTCACCCGCAGCGCGCTCCCGTTGACGCCGCCCTGCGCGTCTGGGTCCGGCTTTACTTCTTCGCCGGCTCCGCTGCCGGGGCCGCGGGCTTGTTCTTGTCGAAGTTGAAGACGTAGTCGGTCTTGGACTTGGCGCGCAGTTCTTCGCGGAACTGGGCCATGCGCTGCTGGTTCAGGCGCTGCTCGATCTGCGGGCGCAGGGCCTCGATCGGCGGAAACTGCGTCTCGCGGGTGTCCTCGAGCTTGATGATGTGGTAGCCGAACTCCGACTTCACCGGGGTCTGCGTCATCTCGCCCTTCTTCAGCTTGAGGAGCGCGGCGGAGAACTCAGGCACGTAGGCCTTGGGATCAGCGAAGTCGAGGTCACCGCCCTTGTCCTTGCTGCCGGGGTCCTTGGAGTTCTTCTTGGCCAGGTCCTCGAACTTGGCGCCGCCCTTGATCTGCGCGATCAGGGCCTTGGCGTCGTCTTCCTTCTCGACCAGGATGTGGCGGGCTCGGTACTGGGTGCCGGCGTTCTTGCTGGACTCGGCCTTGAACTTCTCGTACTCGGCCTTGATGTCGGCCTCGGGCACTGGGTGCTTCTTCTGGTAGTCGTTGAACAGCTGGCTGATCAGGATGCCCTGGCGGGCCATTTCCATCTGCGCCTTGAACTCCGGCGTGGCGGCCAGGCCCTGCTTCTCGGCTTCCTGGGCGAACATCTCCCGCAGGACCAGCTCGTCCTTGAGCTGGCCTTCCAGCTCGGGCGTCTGCGGCTGGCCTTGCGACTTGAGCTGGTTCAGCAGCGCCTCATAGCGTGCCTTCGGGATGGGCTTGCCGTTGACCATGGCGATGTTCTGGGCTTGCGCAGCCAGGGGCAGGCAGACCAGCAGCGCCAGGGCGATGCGCGAGGCGGTGAAAGTTTTCTTGAGGACCATCAGGGTGCTTCCGGATCAGGAGATTGATGAACAACGACAGGCAGACGGGGCGGGAACGGGCCCGCCCGGCTTGCTTACTTGGAGAAGGTGTAGTTGGTCTTGGCGTTGGCACGCAGGTCCTCGCGGAACTGGGTGATGCGCTGCTGCTCCAGGTTCTTCTGGATCTGCGGCTTGACCTCTTCCAGGCTGGGGAAGGGGGTCTCGCGGGTGTCCTCGAGCTTGATGATGTGGTAGCCGAACTCGGACTTCACCGGGGTCTGGGTGATCTCCCCCTTCTTCAGCTGCACCAGGGCGGCGGAGAACTCGGGCACGTAGGACTTGGGATCGGCGAAGTCGAGGTCGCCACCCTTGTCCTTGCTGCCGGGATCCTTGGAGTTCTTCTTGGCCAGGTCTTCGAACTTGGCGCCTTTCTTGAGCTGGGCGATCAGCGCCTTGGCCTTGTCTTCCTTGTCGACCAGGATGTGGCGGGCGCGGTACTCGGTGCCGCTGGCCTGGGCCTTGAAGCCGTCGTAGGAGGCCTGGATCTCGGCGTCGGTGATCGGCTTGGCCTTCTTCTGGTCGTTGAACAGCGCGTTGATCATGATGCTCTGGCGGGCCAGCTCGAGCTGGGTCTTCATGTCGGGCGAGTTGCCCAGGCCGCGCTTGTCGGCTTCCTGCAGGAAGATCTCGCGCAGCACGACCTCGTCGTTGACCTGCTTCTCGATCTCGGGAGTGATGGTCTGGCCTTGCAGGGTGAGCTGCCGGATCAGGTCATCGGCACGGGACTTCGGAACTTCCTTCCCGTTCACGGTGGCGATGCTCTGGGCGTGCGAGAGCATGGGCACAGACAGGCACAGCGCCAGCACGAGCGAGGAGGGAAGGGAAATCTTTTTCATCATGGTGAAGGTGGGACCTTTTATCGAGGGGTCGGAAGAAACCGGAGGACGCCGCGGTGCTGCGCGGACAGGGATGATGATGAAGGAAACGAAACCATCCTCACGGTACTGGATGCCCGGTGGCTCACGGCGGTGTGCCGTCCGCTTCCACGGGGGCCAGTGCTTCGATCGCCAGGGCATGGATGCCCTGCGGGATCAGTGAAGCCAGGGCATCATAAACGAGGCGATGACGGGCCACGCGCGCCAGTCCCTCGAAACGGGAACTGACCACGCGCACGCTGAAATGACGGCCTTCCCGCGCCCCGGCATGGCCAGCGTGCAGGTGGCTGTCGTCCTGGACTTGCAGGGCGGCCGCCGGAAAGGCGGCCTGCAGGGCGGTTTGGATGTCGGGGGCTGAGACGGGCATGGCGGTGAGAGTCGGGTGAGCTCAGATCGTTCAGCGCGAACCGGAGGAGGGGGCGGACGAGCCGGATGCCGTTTCGCTGTCGTTCAGATGCCGGCTGAGGTACCAGCCCTGGGCCAGGGTGAACAGCACCATCAGGCCGAGCCCGCCGAACAGCTTGAAGTTCACCCAGATGTCGGTCGGGTAGGCGTAGGCCACGTACAGGTTCAGGCAGCCCATCACGGTGAAGAACACCACCCAGGCCCCGTTCAGGCGCGCCCAGACGGGTTCGGGCAGGCTGAGTTGCTGGCCCATCGCGGCCTTGATCAGGTTCTTCTTGAGCAGCAGCGCCGACAGCCCCATGCCAGCCCCGACGACCCAGTACAGCACGCTGGGCTTCCACTTGATGAAGGTGTCGCTGTGGAACCAGATGGTGGCCCCGCCCAGCGCCACCACCAGGGCCAGGCTGACCCACAGCATGGCGTCGATCTTGCGCCGCAGGGCCAGCAGGACGAGCACCTGGGCCAGCGTGGCGGCGATCACCACCACCGTGGCCAGCAGCACCGGCGCCTCCTGCGGGCCGACCACGCCGCCCGAGACGATGAAGCCCAGGTGGTCGGACGCGAGGGCGGCCGCCCAGTCCTTGTGGCCCTCGGCGTACTTGAAGGTGGCGAAGAACAGCAGGATGGGCAGGAAGTCGAACAGCAGTTTCATGTGGCGTCGGTCACGTCGAGGTGTCTGGCTCCGGGGGGGTGAAGTTTATCGCCGCGGAGTTGATGCAGAAACGCTCGCCGGTGGGGGCCGGGCCGTCCTCGAAGACGTGGCCCAGGTGGGCGCCGCAATTGTTGCAGCGCACCTCGACGCGCACCATGCCGTGGCTGCGGTCGACCACCCGCTCGATCACCTCGCTGTTGATCGGCTCCCAGTAGCTCGGCCAGCCGCAGCCGGCGTCGAACTTGGTCTCCGAGGCGAACAGCGGCGTGCCGCAGCCGATGCACAGGTAGCGGCCGGGCGCCCAGTGGTCCCAGTAGCGGCCGGTGAAGGCACGCTCGGTGGCGGCGTGGCGCGTGACCTGGTACTGCAGGGGGTCGAGTTCGGCGCGCCACTGGGCGTCCGTCTTCTGCACCTTGCGGGGCTTGTCGTCGTCGTGCGGGGTGGTGGGGTTGCGGCTCATGATGAACAGGACACCTCGATATGTTGCGCCCAGTCGGGCGGGAAGCCGGCATAGCGGGCCAGGGTCTCGGCGGGCACGTCCGGTACTGCTTCGTCGAAGGGATGCTGCAAAGCTTTCAGCAGCCGCTGCGTCTCGCTGAAGTCGCCCTCGCGCGCCGCCTGGATGGCCGTCTCGGCCAGGTGGTTGCGCAGCACCACGCGGGGGTTGACGCGGTTCATGCGCCCTGCGCGCGCGGCGTCCGGCTCGTCCGGCTCGCGCTGCAGGCGGGCCCGGTAGGCCTCGGCCCAGCCGTCGAAGTCGTCTCGCGCGAGAAAGAGGTCGCGCAGGGCGTCGTTGCGGGCGCCGGGGCTGCGGTCGAAGCCGGCCAGGCGGCGGAAGAAGATGGAGAAGTCCACCCGGTTGCGCGCCAGGTGGCCGAGCAGGGTCTGCACCAGTTCGCCGTCCTGCGGCTCGGCCTGCCGCAGGCCCAGCTTGTCGCCCCAGCGTTCGGCCGAGGCGCGCGGGTAGGCGGTCTTGAAGGTGTCGAGGGCTTCCACGGCGGCGTCGGCGTCCTCGATCAGGGGCATCAAGGCCTGGCCCAGGGCGTACAGGTTCCAGAACGCGACGGCGGGCTGCTGGTCGTAGGCGTAGCGGCCCTGTTCGTCGGAATGGTTGCAGACGTGGCCGGGGTCGAAAGCGTCGAGGAAGCCGAAGGGGCCATAGTCCAGGGTCAGGCCCAGGATCGACATGTTGTCGGTGTTCATCACCCCGTGGCAAAAGCCGACCGCCTGCCACTGGGCGATCAGCGCCGCGGTGCGCTGCGCCACCCAGCCCAGCAGGGCGACGGCGGGCCGGGCGGCGCCGGCGCATTCGGGCGCATGGTGGGCGATGACGAAATCGGTCAGTGCCCGCAGCTCGTCAATCTGCCCCCGGTAGGCGAAATGCTCGAAATGGCCGAAGCGGATGAAGCTGGGCGCCACGCGGGTCAGCATGGCGGCGGTTTCCACGGTCTCGCGGCGCACCGGCAGGGCCGAGCCCGTCAGGCACAGCGCACGGGTGGTGGGGATGCCCAGGGCCGCCATGGCCTCCGAGCACAGGAACTCGCGGATCGAAGAGCGCAGCACCGCCCGCCCGTCCCCCATGCGTGAGTAGGGCGTGCGGCCGGAGCCCTTGAGTTGCAGCTCCTGCGGGCCGTGGGCGGGCGTGTCGACCTCGCCCAGCCACAATGCACGCCCATCGCCGAGTTGACCGGCCCAGACGCCGAACTGGTGGCCGCTGTAGACCGTCGCCAGCGGACGCAGCCCGGGCCAGCCACCGCGGCCGCTGAACACGGCCAGCGCCTGGGGATCCCGCCACCAGTCGGCCGGCCAGCCCAGCAGCTGGGCCACGCCCTCGCTGTGCGCCACCCAATGGGGGTCGGGCAGCGGGGCGGCGGGCAACTCGGTGTAAAACGCGGGGCCGAGGCGGTGAAAGCGGTGGGTCCAGGGCAGGTTCGCGCTGAACGGCGCGGGGTCCGGACTCGAATCGGCAGCAGCACAGGTCATCATGGTGCGCGGCAGTGTAGCCAGCCCCGTGCAGACCGATACATTCCCGCACCAATCGGAGGCCTGTGTACCACCGGCGGGGAAGCGCTTGAACTGAATGACGAACTGGACATTGGCAAGGACATGAAATTGATGAGAACGAGCACCCTCGAGGCATGGACCTGGGTATTGATCTACGGCGGGCTGATCGGCGTGGGCCTGGGCCTGTCGATGCGGCGCTATGACGACGGCATGGGCTGGGCCACGGTCGGCCTGGGCGCCCTGGCCACCCTGCTGGGCGCCGTGTGCATTTGGATCCGCTCCCGCATGAAAAATTCTTCCACCGATACGAAATCAACCAAGGACGCCCAATCATGAACACCGCTTCTGTCCCCTGCCTGCACCACATCGTGATGTGGAAGCTCAAGGATCCCTCCCAGGCCGGCGAGTTCCAGCGCCTGCTGCTGAGCTGCCGCGACGTGGTTCCCGGCATCCTGTCCTTCGAGGTGGGCATCCGGCAGGCCGAGCTGGAGGCCAATGTGGACGTGGTCCTGACCTCGCGCTTCCAGGACGAGGCGGCCCTGCGGGCCTATGCCACCCATCCGCACCACCAGTCGGTGGCTGCCACGCTCGGCCAGATGCGTGAGCAGCGCCATGTGCTCGACTACTGGGCCTGAACCATGTCGATGAAGTTCCCCACCCACATCCCCTTCGTCGAGACGCTGGGGCTGCAGCTGCTGGCCATGGAAGATGGCCACGCCACCATCCGGCTCGACCTGCAGGCGGCCCACCACAATTCCTTCGACGTGGCGCATGGCGGCGTGGTGATGAGCCTGCTCGATGCCACGCTGGCGCATGCGGCGCGCAGCCTGGGCACACCCTCGTCGCAGGGCGTGCCGCCGGGTGTCGTCACGGTCGAGATGAAGACCAGCTTCATGCAGGCCGGCACGGGCGTGCTGCAGGCCGAGGCGCGCGTTTTGCACCGCACGGCCACGCTGGCGTTCTGCGAAGGCTCCGTGTTCAACGAGCAGGACGAGATCTGCGCCCACGCCACCGGCACCTTCATGTACGTGCGCGGCCTGCCCACGCCCCAGGGAGAGATCAAGTCCCTGCGCGGCGGCGATCCTTCGGCGGGCTGAGCGCTTTCCCGGTTTCCTGAGTTTGTTCCCCATGTCTTCTCCGAGTTTTTCCCTTGAGGCCGACGCCGTGGCCGTGGTCGGTGGCGGTCCGGCCGGGCTGATGGCGGCCGAAGTGCTGTCGCGAGCCGGCGTGCCGGTCCACCTGTTCGACGCCATGCCCTCCGTGGGGCGCAAGTTTCTGCTGGCCGGCAAAGGCGGCCTCAACCTGACACACAGCGAGCCTCCCGGGGCCTTCGGCTCGCGCTTCGGCCCACGCGCTGCCGAGGTGGCCCCCTGGCTGAGCCGCTTCGGGCCGGCCGAAGTGCAGGCCTGGGCGCAAGGCCTGGGCGTGGCGACCTTCGTCGGCAGCTCGGGCCGCGTCTTTCCCCGCGACCTGAAAGCGGCCCCCCTGCTGCGCGCCTGGCTGCACCGGCTGCGTGCCGCCGGGGTGCGCTTCCACATGCGCCATCGCTGGCTCGGCTGGGACGGGCCGGCCTTGCGCTTCCACGCGCCCGCCGGCGAGGTCACGGTGACGGGTGCGCGGGCGCTGGTCCTGGCGCTGGGCGGCGCAAGCTGGCCGCGGCTCGGTTCGGACGGGGCCTGGGTGCCCTGGCTGCGCGAGCGCGGCGTGATGGTGGCGGACCTGCAGCCGGCCAACTGCGGTTTCGATGTCGCGCGGCCCACGGCCGAGGGCGCTTGGCAGCCCGGCTGGACCCCGCACCTGGCCAGCCGTTTCGCGGGGGCCCCCTTGAAGAACGTCGCCCTGGAGGTGCGTGATCCCGTGTCCGAAGCGGTGTTGTTCCGGCAGGCGGGCGAGGCGGTGGTGACACAGGGCGGCGTGGAAGGCAGCCTCGTGTATGCCGCCTCCGCGGTGGTGCGCGAGCTGCTGCGGGCGCGCCAGGCGCCGGTGCAGGTGCACTGGAACCTGCTGCCGCAGCGCGAGCCCGGCTGGGTGGCGCGCGAGGTGGCCCATCCGCGCGGGTCCCGTTCGCTGGCCACCCACCTCAAGGCCCGCTTGGGGATCGACGGCGTGAAGGCCGCCTTGCTGTACGAGGTGCTGCCGCGGGCCGTGATCGACGATCCGGCCCGGCTGGCGGCCGCCTTGCAGGCGCTGCCGGTGGCCCTGGCGGCGCCTCGTCCGATCGAGGAGGCCATCAGCAGTGCCGGCGGCGTGGGCTTCGACGCGCTGGACGCGGGGGGCATGCTGCGCGACCTGCCCGGCGTGTTCGCCGCGGGCGAAATGCTCGACTGGGAGGCGCCCACCGGCGGCTACCTGCTGACCGCCTGCCTGGCCAGCGGCGTGGTGGCGGGTGAGGGCGTGAAGCGCTACCTGGGACGCTGAGCGGACGCACCGATCAGCGGCGAGGCCTGCCGGCGTCTGCGTGCGCCATCCCTCATCAATCCAGCGCAAAGCCAGGCAGGCTGCGGCCTGGCGCGCTTCGTCCCAGGCTTGTCCCCAGGCTTACCCACCGAAACTGTGGATAAATAAATCCGGCGGTGTTGCGGCCGTGCTCACGCGGTCTTGCCGTGGAAGATGCCGTCGAGCACCTGCTTGACCACCAACCCGAGCCCCACGCCGACGGTGTAGCAGACGAGGTCGCTCCACAGGAAGCCGCGGCCCAGCACCAGTGCGCCCAGCGTGGTGTGGCGGATGGCATTGAGCCAGGGCAGCTGCACCAGCTGGCTGAACTCGACGGCGAAGCTCAGCGCCAGCGCCAGCAGGCCGAGCTGGCGGGGACGCAGTCGCGGCAGCATCCAGGCCAGGGCGAGCACCAGCATGGTGGCCCACAGCACATCGCCCGCATAGGCACCCACCCATTGCCCCCACTGCACCGCAAAACGCCGCGAGGCCAGGCCAAGCGCAATCACGCCGGCGCAGGCCGTGGCATAGACCCACCGAGTGGTCAGATTCATGAGACCGAAATCCTCCAAGGTTGTGATGATGAGATCGAGATGAGACTGCACGAGCGAAGCCGTGCATTGTGAAGGGGCCGCAGTCGATGGCGGCTATGGCACACTGCGCGGCTCCATTTTTGAAGGGGCGATTTTGGACAACAAAATTCTTCTGCAAATCGCGGCCGAGTTGAAAGTGCGCCCGGCCCAGGTGAGTGCCGCCGTGACCTTGCTCGACGGCGGGGCGACCGTGCCGTTCATCGCACGCTACCGCAAGGAGGCCACCGAGGGCCTGGACGACGTCCAGCTGCGCGAACTGGAGGCCCGGCTGTCCTACCTGCGCGAACTGCACGAGCGCCGCGAGGCGGTGCTCAAGAGCATCGAGGAACAGGGCAAGCTGACGCCCGAGCTGCGGACCCTGATCGAGGCCGCGCTCACCAAGCAGGAGCTGGAAGACCTCTACCTGCCTTACAAGCCCAAGCGCCGCACCAAGGCCATGATCGCGCGCGAGGCCGGCATCGAGCCGCTGGCCGATCTGCTCTTCGCCGAGCCCACGCGCTTGCCCCTGGAGGAGGCCGCGCGCTTCCTCAATGCCGATGCCGGCTTCGCCGACGCCGCGGCCGTGCTCGACGGCGTGCGCGACATCCTGTCCGAGCGCTGGAGCGAGGATGCGGCCCTGGTCAAGACCTTGCGCGAGTGGCTGTGGGCCGAGGGCGAGTTCACCAGCCGCCTGGTCGATGGCAAGGACGCCAACCACCCCGACATCGCCAAGTTCCGCGACTACTTCGACTATGCCGAGCCGATCCGCAGCGTGCCCTCGCACCGTGCCCTGGCGGTGTTCCGCGGCCGGGCGCAGGAATGCCTGGACAGCAAGCTGGTCGCGCCCGCGGCGGCGGAGGGCGCCCTGGTGAGCCCGGCCGAGGCACGCATCGCCGTGCACCTGGGCTGGCACCACAGCCAGCGGCCTGCCGACGACCTGATCCGCAAGTGCATCGCCTGGACCTGGAAGGTCAAGCTCAGCCTGAGCCTTGAGCGCGACCTGTTCAGCCGGCTGCGCGAGGAAGCTGAAAGCGTGGCCATCAAGGTGTTCTCGGAGAACCTGCGTGACCTGCTGCTGGCCGCGCCGGCCGGGCCCAAGGTGGTGATGGGCCTGGACCCGGGCATCCGCACCGGCTGCAAGGTGGCGGTGGTGGACGCCACCGGCAAGGTGCTGGAGACCGCCACCGTCTACCCGCACGAGCCGCGCAACGACTGGGAGGGCGCGCTGCACACGCTGGCCCGCCTGTGCGCGGCGCACGCGGTGCGCATCATCGCCATCGGCAACGGCACGGCCAGCCGCGAGACCGACAAGCTCGCCGGCGAGTTGATCAAGCGCCTGCAGACCCTGGCCCCGCAGGCGCCAGTGGTGCAGAAGATCGTGGTCAGCGAAGCCGGCGCCTCGGTGTATTCCGCGAGCGAGTACGCCAGCCAGGAGCTGCCCGACATGGACGTCAGCCTGCGCGGCGCGGTGAGCATCGCGCGCCGCCTGCAGGACCCGCTGGCCGAGCTGGTCAAGATCGATCCCAAGAGCATCGGCGTGGGCCAGTACCAGCACGACGTCAACCAGAGCGAGATGGCGCGCAGCCTCGACAGCGTGGTGGAGGACTGCGTGAACTCGGTTGGCGTGGACCTCAACACGGCGTCGGTGCCGCTGCTGGCGCGAGTCTCGGGTCTGAGCAAGGCGGTGGCCGGCAGCATCGTGCGCTGGCGCGACGCGAACGGTGCCTTCCGGCGGCGCCAGCAGCTGCTGGATGTGAGTGGCCTGGGCGCCAAGACCTTCGAGCAGGCCGCGGGCTTCCTGCGCATCCGCGACGGCGACAACCCGCTGGACCAGTCCGGCGTGCACCCCGAGACCTACCCGCTGGTGGAGCGCATGGCGGCCTCGTTGAAGTTGCCGGTGGGCGACATGATCGGCCGCAGCGACGTGCTGCGCAGCCTGCGCCCCGAGGCTTTTGCCGACGAACAGTTCGGCGCCATCACGGTGAAGGACATCCTGAAGGAGCTGGACAAGCCTGGCCGCGATCCCCGGCCCGACTTCAAGGTGGCGCGGCTGACCGAAGGCGTGGAAAGCCTGAAGGACCTGCAGCCCGGCATGACGCTGGAAGGCACGGTGAGCAACGTCGCCCAGTTCGGCGCCTTCGTCGACCTCGGCGTGCACCAGGACGGCCTGGTGCACGTGAGCCAGCTCAGCCACAAGTTCGTCAATGATGCGCGCGAGGTCGTCAAGGCCGGCGACATCGTCAAGGTCAAGGTGCTGGAAGTGGACATGGCGCGCAAGCGCATCTCGCTCACCATGAAGCTGGATGCGCCGGTGCAGGCGCAGCGCGGGGGCGGGGCGCAGCCGTCGTCCGGCGCTCACCGCCCTGGGCGTGGCGCGGCCACCAACCGGCCGGCGACGCAAGGCCGGGCCAACGAGGCGGTGTCCGGCGCCATGGCGGCGGCGTTCGCCAAGCTGCAGGCCAAGGCGCGGGGCTGATTGATATATCGGCTGACGGCCTTCCGTGCGCGCTCGTTCCGCACAGAAGGTCCAGCCACGCAAGCGGAGGGGAGCGGCATGGGTGTGGATATCCAGGTGGTGCTTGAATACGACCACTCCCCCGCCTTCGGCACTCCCCATGCGGTCGCCCTGCTGTCGTGGCCTCGCCAGCGCGCGCTGTTTGGCGCCATGGGCTATCGCGGCGAGTCCATCCTGCCGGTCAAGGGCTTCCCGGCGCCGGTGTCCTGGACGGCGTGCCACCACCATGCGCTCCACGTGGTCGACGAAGGCGACGTGCGCGAGTCATTTGAAGCGGGGCTGCCCGCCATTTCGGAAGCGGAGGCCCTCGAAGCGGTCGAGGCGGGACGCAGCCAGTTTCTCTCACAACACGGCGCCAACCTCATCTCCCACCCCGAGCACCTCTGGCCCAACTGGCTGACCTTGGCGGAGTTCAGGCAATGTGCCGGTGACATGGCCCTGTCGCTCGAATGCGAATTGACGCTCGGGATGATGGAGGCGCTTGAGCGGCGTGGGCTCCACGCGAGAATCGTCTTCTGGTTCGACGCATGATGCCCCCGCCGTTCCTTTCCTCCGAGGCGGTCGACCGCCTGCTGCGCCAACAGAGCATTTCGCCGGCGCACCCCTGGTCTAGCAACGACGAGGCCCTCATCGAAGGCCATCTGAAGGCTGCGTGTGCCGCGGTGGAGCGCGAGGCCCAGGTGGCCTCGCGGGTCGTGTGGGACCACTACGGGTCGGGCTATGCCTCCTTCGTCGACGCCTGGTTCTACCGGCCCACACCGGCGTTCGCAGTCAGGCGTCCCATTCGCCACGGCCACGAGCACACTGGCCTGGTGGTGCTGTTGAGCCGCCTTTCGCCCTACTTCGTGTTCATGGAGGGCGAACAGCACTGGCACGCCCACGGCGGTGGCCGCTACCTCCCCGAGGCCGGCATGCTGGACAAGTTCCACACCCCGGCCGTGGCGGACCTGGCGCAGGAGGTGCAGCCGGTCCTGGAGCGTCATGGGCTGGTCCGGGCCTTCCGCGAGCCCCTGCTCGAGCCGCTGGCCCTGGGGGCAAGGAGGATCCCCACGATCCTCGCGGACCGGGGGTTCACGCAGTTCGATGCGTTGTTCCACTGGGAGGACTGAACATGCCTGGCTTCATGTTCAAGGAGGGCCGTCATTTCGTCTCATACGTCACCGGCCCCTCCCACGTCCTCCTGGGGGTCCGTTTCGTGCACAGCCCGGTCGAGCCGGCACTGGTCCGCCTGCCGGCCCGCGGCCCGGGTCACGCAGGACTCGAGGAAGGACGGATCCGGGCGGCGGTGATGGACATCCTGGCCGCCTGCCAGGCGCGGGGCACCCCGCTCTTTGCCGCCGAGATCGTCTACATCGAGAACGACACGACCAGGGAGGCGCTCTATCACATCGCGGCCGAGTTGCTCACCCGGCACTACCTGGAAGGCGGCGTCTTCAGTGAGCAGTGAGGGGCCTGCCCCGGCGAACGAAGGTTAGTCAGTCCGAATTCGGTGTCACGACATCGATGGTCTTCTCGACCACCTTGCCGGCCACGCCGACCGTGGCGCTGACCACCGAGCCGGTCACCGAGATCACCGCACCGGTGGCCGCGCCCGCCACCGTGACCACGGCGCAGCCCGAGGCGGACAGTGCCAGCGTGGCGACCAGGAACAGACGGGACAGGCATTGCGGGGTGGAGGAGGGCATCTTCATGGGGCGGGATCATAGCCGCGACGGCGTCCTGTCCGAGGCACCGGTACGGATCCAGTGCCCCTGCGCCGCGTGCCGGATTGAAAAGGGAACCCATTCCACGGCCTGCTGATGTGCCATGCTGCGCCCCTTCACGGCACAAGGAGACGCTGCACACCATGGAATACCGCCAACTGGGCCGCTCTGGCCTCAAGGTCCCTGTCCTCAGCCTGGGCACAGGCACGTTCGGGGGCACCTCCGAGTTCTTCCAGCGCTGGGGCAACACGGGTGTGGCGGAAGCCACCCGCCTGGTCGACCTGTGCCTCGACGCCGGTGTCAACTTCTTCGACACCGCCGACATCTATGACCAGGGCCAGTCGGAAATGATCCTCGGGCAGGCCCTCAAGGGCCGGCGCGAGCAGGTGTTGGTGTCGACCAAGGCCACGTTCTCCACGGGTCCTGGCCCGAATGACAAGGGCTCCTCGCGCTATCACCTGGTGCGGGCCTGCGAAGCCAGCCTGAAGCGGCTTGGCACCGACCACATCGACCTCTACTTCATGCATGGCTTCGATGCGCTCACGCCGGTCGACGAGACCCTGCGGGCCCTGGACGACCTGGTCACCAGCGGCAAGATCGGCTACATCGGGGCTTCCAACTTCTCCGGCTGGCACCTCATGAAATCGCTGGCCACCTCGGAAAAATACGGCCTGGCGCGCTACGTCGTGTACCAGGGCTACTACTCGCTCATCGGCCGCGACTACGAGTGGGAGCTGATGCCGCTCGGCCTGGACCAGAACGTGGCGCTGATGGTGTGGAGCCCGCTCGGATGGGGCCGCCTGACCGGCAAGATCCGCCGGGGCCAGCCGATGGAGAAGGGTCGCATTCAGTCCGGTGGGGCCACCGGCGGCCCCACGGTGGACGACGAGTACCTCTACACGGTGGTGGACGCGCTGGACGTGGTGGCCAAGGACACCGGCAAGACGGTGACGCAGGTCGCGCTCAACTGGCTGCTGCAGCGGCCCAGCGTGGCTAACATCGTGATCGGCGCGCGCGACGAGGCGCAGCTCCGGCAGAACCTGGGTGCCGTCGGCTGGAACCTGACGCCCGCCCAGGTCGCCCTGCTGGACGAAGCCAGCCACAAGCTGCCACCCTATCCGTATTGGCACCAGTGCGGCTTCGACGAGCGCAATCCAAAGCCGACGGTCTGGCGGCGCTGAGCCCCTGACGGACCGGTCGCGCTCCGGCAAGCGCAGCACGACCGGCTTGGGGCAGAGTGGGCGTCCCCGTCAGTCGACGATCATGCTTCCGTTCTTGATCAAGGTCTGAAGCAGCGCAGCCTCGTTGCCGGGCCCCACGCCGGTGGCGGCGTACAGGTCCACGCCCTGCAGCACGATGCGCTCGTCCTCGGCTGCCGGGTTGAAGGCACCGTCGGCCGTGAAGCCGCCCGTGCTGCTGATGTGCAGCACCGTGTTCCCGTTGGTGACCTCGACATCGATGTAGTGCTGCAGGTGCGCCAGCTCGACCTCGTCGCCGGCCGGCAGGCCGAGGCCGCCCACGCTGGTGTGCTCGCCGTGCAGCAGGTCGCGCAGGTCGAGCACGTCACCTCCCCCGATCGGCGTCCCGCTGTTGCCAGCCTCGACGCTCTGGAAGCCGCCACCGTATTGGAAATCGGTGATGGTGTCGACGGCGGGGCTGCCGGGCGTGCCGGCATCCGCCAGGTGCCAGGCGAACACGTCCGCGCCGGCGCCGCCGGTGAGCACATCGTTGCCACCCCCGCCGATCAGGAAGTCGCGGCCGTCGCCGCCGTCGATGTGGTTGGCGGCGCTGTTGCCTTCCAGCCGGTTGTCGGCCGAATTGCCCACCAGGTTGATCGCCGCGTCACCCTGCGCCGAGAGGTTCTCGAAGTTGGCCGCCAGGGTGTAGGTGCTGCCGGCGTGGGCGGCCACGTAGTCGGCGTCGAGCTGGATGGCGTCGGTGCCCTCGCCGGGGTTTTCCACCAGCGTGTCCTGGTCGTCCGACAGCCGGTAGGTGTCGTCACCCAGGCCGCCGACCAGGGTGTCCGCCCCGGGGCCGCCGATCAGCAGGTCGTTGCCCGTGCCGCCGTGCAGCACATCGTTGCCGGTGCCGCCTTCCAGCTGGTCGGCCCCGCCGCCGCCCTCCAGGAGGTCGTTGCCAGCACCGCCGCGCAGCAGGTCGCGGCTGACGCCGCCGATCAGCGTGTTGTTGCCGGCGTCGCCGTCGAGCATGCTGCCGGTGCGGATGTGCCAGCCGCCGTCCTCGTACACCAGGTCCTGGATGCGTGGGTCGCTCAGCACCGGAGCGGCCTCGTTGCTGAACAACGCGGTGTTGGTGTCCGACATCACCTGGTATTCCGAGGCCGGCGCGCCGCTGGGCTTGTATTCCACACGCAGTCGCGTCACACCCCCTTGTTCCCAGTACAGCAGCTCGAAGCTCTGCAAGCCACCGCCCAGGTCGCCCAGCGGCACGTTGGTGAACACGCGCGAGGTCGGCCACTGGTTGCCGTCGTACTCGAGCAGGGTCTCACCCGCCACGGTGAGGCGGAAGCCGTCGTCGGCCGTGACCCGGAAGTCATAGGTGCCCGGCTGCACGTAGAGCTGGCCCGACAGCCGCACCGCGGCGTCGGTGGTGGTGCCCAGGCCGCTGGTGCCATGGGTGTTGCCCGCACCGCTCTGCACCACCGCGCCGGCCGCATCCGCGCCGAGGAAGTTGCCCAAGCCGGTGGTCAGCGAGTAGCCGTTGCCGTCACCGGCGGGCAGGGGGGCGCCGGGGGCGACCGGCGCGTTGTTGCCCAGCGCCGTGCCCATGGCCGGCGTGAAGCCGTAGTCCAGGTGGTGGGCCTGGAACGCGACGTCGGCCGCGCCCGCGTGCGCCGAGGCGGCGCTGCCCGCAATGTTGTCCGAACCGCCCGCCAGCGCGTTGCGGCCGTTGACGATGTCGTACAGGTCCTCGACCGAGTTCAGGTTGCCGGGCTCGCCGTGGTGGCCGAAGGTGGCCGTGCCGTCGTCGCTGTGGGTGCGCAGCGCCGGGTCGGCGGTGGCAGTCTCGTTGTAGCCGTAGTAGCTGCCGTTGAGGCCGCTCACTGCCACGGGCGTCAGGGTGGGCGGGCCGGCGGTGAGGTCCTGCGCACCCGTCACCTGGATGGTGAGGGTGGCGGTGTCGGTGCCACCGCGTCCGTCGCTCACGGTGTAGGTGAAGACGTCGTTGACCACCTCGCCCGCGCTCAGGTTCTGCACCGCCGGGCTGGCGTTGTTGAGCACGTAGGTGTAGCTGCCGTCGGCATTCAGGGTGAGGGCACCGTAGGTGCCCGTCAGCGCGCCGCCCACGCTGCCGGCCAGGCCGGTGCCCGCCTCCGGTCCGGTGCGCACCGCCACCACGCTCAGCAGGCCGCCGTCGATGTCGACGTCGCGACCGGCCGGGTTGCTGCCGCTCAGGATCACGCCCTCTGCGGTGTCCACGACCAGCGTGGTCACGGGCCCGTCTTCGCAGATGGCGTTGACATCGTCGCCAGCGCGCGGCGGATCGTTCACGGGCAGCACGTTCACCCAGACCACCGCCGTGCTGTTGCCGCCCTGGCCGTCGGAGACGGTGTACGTGAACGAGGCCGGGCCGTGGTAGTCGGCATCAGGGGTGAACACCACCTGGCCGTTGACGAGGGCCACCGTGCCGTGCGAGGCGTTCTGCACGCTCACCAGAGAGAGTGGATCGCCGTCCGGATCGCTGTCGTTGGCCAGCAGGGCAGCGGGTGACAGCGACAGCGGCGTGTCCTCGAGGGTGGTGGCCTGGTCGTCGCGTGCCATGGGCAGGTCGTTCACCGGCAGGATGTGGATCTCGACGATGGCTGGCGCCGAGGTGTCGCCGCTGTTGTCCGTCACCGTGAACTGGATCTGGGTGGTGCCGTTGAAGTCATGCGCGGGCTTGAACACCAGGCCTGCGGCCTGTTCCGGCGTGAGCGGCATGCCGGCGACGACGGGCGTCACGCCGTCGGGCAGGAACAGCGTTCCCTGGGTGGGCAGGGTGGTGACGGTGATGCTGCTCACTGTGCCGTCGCTGTCATGCCCACGCAGCGGGGTGGGCAGGGCCACGTCTTCGGGGCCACTCACGCTGCCCGGCAGGGCAGAGGGCGGCAGGTTGGATGGTGAGGGCAGGGGCCCGCCCGCCGGGGGCGGCAACTCGTTGCCGCTCGAGGGCGGATTGCGCACATCCTGTGGGATGGGGCGGTCGAAGTCGAGGCCGCCGTCGGCTGCCGCCGGGGTCAGCCCGGCCGGCGCCAGGCCCTCGGCGATGCGGCCGACCCGGAAGCCCTCGAGCAGGGAGCCACTGTCGCCACCGGTGAGGAGACCCGCGGCCGGGGCGGGCAGTTTGTCGAAGTCGATGTCGAGGGGCGGCGCCTCGGCCACGCGCGGCGGCAGGGGCATGCCCTCGGGTGGGGTGAGCTGCACGATGCCGTCCTGGGTGGTCAGGATCTGGTCACCTTGGTGCACGACGTCGCCGACGTTCAGGATCTTCATCTTGCCGTTGGCGCCGCGGATCAGGGCCGAGCCCCAGATGCGGGTGACGGTGCCTTCGGTGGTTCGGGTGAGAGTGGGCATGGCGGGGCAGTGGACGCGAGGGTCGGTTCAGGGAACGGAAGGACGGACTGCTGCGAAAAGGCAGTGCGCATTGTTCCAGCAAGCTCTGCCTTAACGCCAAAAATTGCCGTTTTTTCGTGATTCGCGTCACCAAAAAGCTGCAGTCCGGCGACTTAACGTGGTACCGGCGCGGGCAGATCCCTCCCCAGGGCGGGAGGGATGGCCGAGGTGCCTAGCTCAGCGCTCGGTGAGGGCATAGGCCCGGGCCTTGAGCACCGGCTTGAGCAGGTACGACAGCACGGTCTTGCGGCCGGTCAGGATGTCGACCTCGGCCGTCATCCCCGGGATGATGGGCATCTTGTCGCTGAAGTGCGGCTGGGTGGTGCGCACCCGCACCAGGTAGAAGGCGTTGCCCTTCTCGTCCACGACGGTGTCGGGGCTGATGTTCTCGACCCTGGCGCTCAGGCCGCCGTAGATGGCGAAGTCGTAGGCGGTGAACTTCACGTTGGCGCTCTGGCCGGGGTAGATGAAGGCCACGTCCTTGGGCTGCACCTTCGCCTCCAGCACGAGGGAGTCGTCCAGCGGCACGATCTCCACCAGGTCCTTGCCCGGCTGCACCACCCCGCCCACCGTGTTGGCCAGCAGACGCTGGACACGGCCGCGCACGGGGCTCTTTACCTGCGACTTGTCGACCTTGTCGGCCAGCGCCACCGCGCCTTCGGTCAGGGCGTTGAGTTTGCCCATCACGTCGGCGAGTTCCTTGCGGGCCTCGTTGCGGAAGGTCAGCTCGGTCTCCTGCATCTTGCGCTGGGCCTCGCCGATCGCCGCGGTCACGCGGTTGATCTGGGCGGCGGCCTGCTCCGACTCGCCGCGGCTGCGCGAGATGTCGCGCTCCAGGCGCAGGATGTCCATCTCCGACACGGCCCCCGAGGCCAGCAGCGGACGCGTCTTGTCGAGCTCCTGCTGGCTCAGCGCGATGGCCCGCTCGGCGGTGGCCTTGCGGGCGCGCATTTCCGACAGCTCCTGGTGGCGCTGCTGCAGCTGCTGCTGGTTGATGGCCAGCAGGGTTCCCAGTTCGGACTGGCGGTTCTGGTAGAGCAGTTTTTCCTCGTTCACGATGCGCTGCGCCTCGGCGTCGTCGCCCGGTAGGGGCGGCGGTACGAAGGCGGTGCCTTCGGCCAGGGCACGCAGGCGCGCCTGCCGGGCCTGCAGCGCGAAGCCCTGCGCCGCGCTCTCGCGCACGCCCGAGGTGGCGCGGGTCTCGTCGATCTTGAGCAGCAGCTGGCCGGCGTCGACCACCTCGCCCTCGTGCACCAGGATCGCCGACACCACGCCGCCGTCCAGGCTCTGCACCACCTGGAGCTGGCGCGAGGGGATCACCTTGCCGTCGCCGCGCGTGACCTCCTCGACCTTGGCCAGCGCCGCCCACACCAGCAGCAGGGCCACCACCAACAGGGCGGCGCGCACGATGAGTTGGGCGCGGCGGGTGCGCTGGCGCGACAACACTTCGTCGGCCTGGAACTCGAAGCTGGCAGGGCCGGCCGCAGGCTCGTCGCCCGGGGTGGCGCGCGCCAGCTCGCGCAGCCGCTGCCACAGCCCGCCGGGGCCAGGACTTGCGTCGGCAGGGGCAGGGGGCACCAGGCGGGCAGGTGCCTCGGTGACTTCCAGGGGAGGGTGGGGATGGTTCATGCTCAGGCCGCCTTTGCGATGCGGCCATGGGCGAGGGCGTCCATGACTTGGTCACGCGGGCCGTCCGCCACGATCCGCCCGCCATCGACCACGATCACCCGGCTCACCAGGGACAGCAGCGAGGTACGGTGCGTCACCAGCACCACGGTCTTGTCCTGCGCGAAGGCGCTGAGGCGGGTGTTGACCTGGGCTTCGGTGGAGAAGTCCATGGCGCTGGTGGGCTCGTCGAGCAGCAGCACCGGGGCGTTGTGCAGCACCGCCCGGGCCAGCCCCACCCCCTGGCGCTGTCCGCCCGACAGCGACTCGCCGCGTTCGCCCACCATCAGGTCAAAGCCGCGCGGATGGCGGTTCACGAAGTCGCTCAGGCCGGCCACCTCGGCGGCGGCCAGCACGGCCGCGTCGTCGGCATAGGGCATGCCCAGCGTGATGTTCTCGCGCAGGGTCCCGTACAGCAGGTTCACGTCCTGGGACACGCTGGCGACGTTGCGCCGCAGGTCGGCCGGATCGAGCTGGCGCAGGTCGATGCCGTCCATCAGCACGGCGCCGCCGGTGGGCTGGTACAGGCCCATGATCAGGCGCTGGATGGTCGACTTGCCCGAGCCCACGCGGCCGATCAGCGCCACCTTCTCGCCCGCCTTGATCTTGAAGCTGAGTGATTCGAGCACCGCGTCCTGGCGCTGCGGGTAGCTGAAGCGGACGTTGCGGAACTCGATCTCGCCGCGCAGCTGGGCGCGGTGCACGAAGTTGTCGCCCACCGGCCGCTCGACCGGCTTGTCCATGATCTTGTCGAGTGACGCGAGGGCGGTGCGCGCGCCCTGGTACTGCAGCAGCAGCCCCACCACCTGGCCGGCCGGCGCCAGCGCCCGCGAGGACAGCATGCTGCAGGCGATCAGCGCGCCCATGCTCAGCTCGCGCTGGCCGATCAGGTAGACCCCGACGATCACCACCACCACCGTGACGAGCTGGCCGACGAAGCCGGTGGCGTACTGGGCCGTCGAGGACAGGCCCCGCATCTTCACGTTCATGCGGGCGAGGTAGGCGTTGGCGCGCTCCCAGCGTGCCTGCACCACCCCTTCGGCGCCCTGGCTCTTGAGCGTCTCGATGGTGCTCAGGCTTTCGATCAACGTGGCATTGCGCAGTGCACTGGCCTTGTAGGTCGCCTCGGACAGGCTGTGCAGCGGGTGCTGCAGCAGCCAGCCGCCCAGCAGCACCAGGCCGAAGGCGCCCAGCACGGGCAGCGCCAGCCAGGGCGAGATCCAGGCCACCACCAGCACGAACATCATCGCGAACGGCAGGTCGATGAGGGCGGTGACGGTGCTCGAGGCGATGAAGTCGCGCACCTGCTCGAAGCCCCGCAGGTTGGCCGCGAACGAGCCCACCGACTCTGGCCGGTGCTCCAGCCGCAGGCCCAGCACCTTCTCCATCAGCGTGGCCGAGATCTCGACGTCGATGCGCGCACTGGCCTCGTCGACGAAGCGCCCGCGCAGCAGGCGCAGGAACAGGTCGGCGCCCATCACCAGCAGCACGCCCGCCGCCAGCGCCCACAAGGTCTCCACCGCATGGTTGGGCACCACCCGGTCGTAGACGTTCATGGTGAACAGCGGCAGGGCCATGGCGAACAGGTTGATCAGCAGCGCGGCCCCCAGCACGTCGCGGTAGACGAAGCGCTGCCTCAGCACGCTCGACCAGAACCAGTGCGCCGCCTTGGGCGTGCGGACCTCGGGCGTGCGCGCATCGAAGCGGAAATGCGGCCGCGCGAACAGCGCCACCCCGGTGTAGCGCGCCTGCAGTTCCGCCTGCGGCCAGCGCACCGTGCCCTGGCCGGCCAGGTGCGGCAGCAGCACGCGGGCGGTGCCGCCGGCCGGGCCCTTCGCGCCGGCCTCGTCCTCCCAGCCCAGCAGCACGCAGGCCTGGCCGTCCTGCAGCAGCAGGATGGCGGGCAGGGCATGGGTGTCGATCTGCGCCAACCCGAGGCGCGCCAGGCGGGTGGCCAGGCCTACGCGGGCCGCGGCGCGCTCGGCCAGGGTCAGGCTCAGCGTGCCGCCCTCCAGCGGCAGACCCGCCGACAGCGCGGCCCGCGAGGCCGTGAGGCCATGCAGCTTGCACACCTCGACCAGGCAGTCGAGCAGGGGGTCGGGATGGATCAGGTCCTCCCGCAGGCGCTGCGGCGCCGAGCGTGCCGGGGCGGGTGAGGCGGCAGATGACGGCAACGCGGTGTCCAGGGCTTCGATGCTCATGTCGGGCTGATGGCTCCTTTGGCGATCGGTGGTTGATTGGGTCGGGCCGCTGGTCGGGCCCGTGCAGACCCGCTCAGGCGATGTCGGCGCAGTGGACGGGGAAACGGCCGCTGCGGCGGTCCATGAAATAGCAGCGCAGGGTGGTGCGTACCGTCTCGAAAGCCAGCGCGTCCCAGGGAATCTCATGCTCCTCGAACAGCCGGGCCTCGATGGTCTCGGGACCCGGTTCGAAGCGCGGGTGGCGCAGCTGCGCCCGGTAGAACAGGTGAAGCTGGCCGACCCGGGCGACGTTCAGCACGGTGTAGAGGTCTTGCAGGTCGATCTCGGCACCGGCCTCCTCGCTGGTTTCGCGGATGGCTCCCTGCGAGGTGGTCTCGCCGAGTTCCAGGAAGCCGCCCGGCAAGGTCCACAGGCCGAAGCGTGGCTCGATGTTGCGCCGGCACAGGAGAACCTGCGAGCCCCACACCGGCAGCGTGCCGACCACAGCCAGGGGATTTTCGTAGTGGATGGTCCCGCAGGACGGGCAGACGGCGCGCTCGCGGTTGTCGTCGGCGGGGATGAGGTAGGTCACCTGCGTGCCGCAGGCCCGGCAGTGCTGGATGCGGCGGGTCGAAAACATGACCGGCAAGTGTAGCGGCGGGCGGGTGCGTTCGCGGGCGATCTGGGTGCATGACGCACAAAGAGAGACCTGCCGCCGCGTCCGGACTCGACCATACCGTCGACTTCGGCATGGCATCATGTCTTTTGATCACGATGATCGAAAAGACTGACGGATGGGTACGCAACGAACGCGTGCCCAGCCTCCCAGCCTCGTCGGTCAGCCGAGCCCACCAGGAACGCGCCGCAATGAACTTCGTCTTCACGCCCCCTGTGCTGCCTGCCGTCCCGGTCGCCAATTCTTCCGACACCTTTCCTGTTCACCGCATCTATTGCGTGGGCCGCAACTACGCCGCGCATGCCGTCGAGATGGGCCACAGCGACCGCGAAGCCCCGTTCTTTTTCATGAAACCGGCCGATGCCGTGGTGCCCGTGCCGCAGGACGCGGTGGGCCGGGTGCGCTACCCCACGCTGACCCGGAACCTGCACCACGAGGTCGAGCTGGTGATCGCCATCGGCGAGGGGGGCCGTCACATACCGCCGGCCGAGGCCCTGCGGCACGTCTGGGGTTACGCCGTGGGGCTGGACATGACACGGCGCGACCTGCAGGAGGAGATGAAGCGGCAGGGCCGTCCCTGGTGCATCGGCAAGGGATTCGAGCAGTCGGCACCGGTCGGCCCCATCGTGCCCGTGGCCCAGAGCTGCTGGGGCGGTGACAGCGAGATCGTCCTCGAGGTCAACGGCGAGCGGCGCCAGCACGGCACCCTGGGCCAGATGATCTGGAGCGTGCCCGAGATCATCGCGCAGGTCTCCTCGGCCTGGACCCTGACGCCGGGCGACCTGATCTTCACCGGCACGCCGCAGGGCGTGGCCGCGGTGCACGTCGGCGATCGCATGAGCGCGCGCATCGAGGGTGTGGGCAGCCTGAGCGTCGACATCGTCGAGCCGGAGTGAAGGCGATGGAGCTCTACAGCTATTTCCGCTCCTCGGCCTCGTACCGCGTGCGCATCGCCCTGGCCCTCAAGGGGCTGGACTACACCTACCGGGCCGTGCACCTGCCGCGCAACGAGCACCAGGCCGCGCCCTTTGCCGAGATGGTGCCGCATCAGCTCGTACCGGCCTTGCGCGATGACGACGGCCGGCTGTACACCCAGTCGCTGGCCATCATCGAGTACCTGGAGGAGGCCCACCCGTCACCACCCCTGCTGCCGGCCGATCCGGTCGCCCGAGCCCGTGTGCGGGCACTCGCCCTGGACATCGCGTGCGACATCCATCCGCTGGCCAACCTGCGTGTGCTGCGCTATCTGCTGCACGACCTGCACGTGAGCGAAGACGAGAAGAACCGCTGGTGCCGGCACTGGGTGGGTCTTGGCCTGGGTGCCCTCGAGCAGCAGTTGGCGCGCCAGAGCGAGACTGGCCGCTTCTGCCACGGCGACACCCCCAGCATGGCCGACGTTTTCCTGGTGCCGCAGGTGTTCAACGCCCAGCGCGTGGAATGCTCGCTGGCCGAGATGCCCACCGTGAGGCGCATCTTCGAAACCTGCCTCGAGCTGCCGGCCTTTGCCACCACGCAGCCCTCCGCCTGCCCGGACGCCCAATGAGCGACGCTCGCGCGCCAGCCCCATCCGCCGGCGAGGACGCAGGCGGATGGCGCCCGGTGTGGTCGGCCTCGGGCGTGGGCGCCTGGATGTCGACGCGCCGCGGCGGCGTGAGCGTCGGGCCTTACGAAAGCTTGAACCTGGGCGTGGCCGTGGACGACGACCCGGCGGCGGTGCAGGCCAACCGGCAGCGCTTCGCGTCCGCCTTGGGGGGCGCAGTGCCGGTGTTCCTGAAGCAGGTACATGGTGTGCGCGTCGTGCGGCTGGGCCGAGAGCTCCTGCAACTGACGACGCCCCTTGAGGCGGACGCGGCCGTCTGCACCGAACCCGGCCTGGCCTGCACGGTCCAGGTGGCCGATTGCCTGCCTGTGCTGTTGGCCGCCCCGCAGGGCCGTGCGGTCGGCGCAGCCCATGCCGGTTGGCGGGGGCTTGCCGCGGGGGTGCTGGAAGCCACCCTGGAGGAGGTGTGCCGCCTGGGTGGCTGCGCACCTGAAGAGGTTCATGCCTGGCTCGGCCCCTGCATTGGGCCACGCCGCTTCGAGGTGGGTGACGATGTGCGCGCGGCCTTCAGCGCCGCGCCGCCCCATGCCTGGCGGCCGGGCCCGCAGCCAGGCAAGCACCTGGCCGACCTGTGCGCACTGGCGCGCTGGCGCTTGCAGGTTGCAGGCATCCAAGCTGCCAGGCTGGAAGGGGGAGGCTGGTGCACGGTCGAAGATCCTTCAAGGTTCTTTTCCTTCCGGCGCGATGGCGTCACCGGCCGCCAGGCCGCCGCGATCTGGTGCCTCGGCTGAGGCCGCCGGCCTCGCGGTTTCACCTGCCGCTTCCTTTGTCTCTGCGGCTGCCTCTGCCGTCCGTCGCCGGGCGCGCCGGGCTGGTGTGCGCATGAGATAGAGCACGATCGACAGGGGCAGGGCGCCGTACATCACCAGGGTGATGAAGGCACCCAGGACGGTGCCCTGGCTGCTCGCGGCTTCCGAGACGGCCATCATGACCACGACATAAACCCACGCAATGATCAGTAAATACATGTCGTATTCTGAGAAGTGTTTCTATAATTTGAAAAGTGTTCCATACGCCGTTCCATCGGCCCCCCGGGGGTCCGGTGCCTTAGGAGACCTGTGAAAGCGCCCACCGACACCTCTGCGGGAACCACCGAAGTTCCCTACACCCTGCCCCGCGAACTGCGGCCTGCAGCCGAGATTCTGGAGTCCAGCTGGGGGGAGGCCATCAAGACCGTCTCCTCCTTGAGCCTCCCCGTGACGTCCCTGAGCGAATTGCGGACGCGCTATGTGGAGCAGGCCACGGCCCTGTGGAACGACACCCTGCTGCGCCTGCAGCCATCCAAGCCGGAGGGCAGTGCCCCACCGCCTCCCAAGCCCGTGATCGAGGATCGCCGCTTCGCGGGCAAGGATTGGGTGGACAACCCCATGGCCGCCTTCATTGCCCAGCTGTATCTGTTGAACGCCCGCACCCTCATGCACATGGCCGACCAGATCCAGGGCGAGGAAAAGGCACGCCAGCGCGTGCGCTTCGCGGTGCAGCAGTGGGTCGACGCCACGGCGCCGAGCAACTACCTGGCGCTCAACCCGGAGGCCCAGCGCCTGGCACTCGAGACGCAGGGAGAGAGCTTGGCGCAGGGTCTGCGCCAGCTGCTGAACGACCTGCGCCAAGGCCAGGTCTCGCAGACCGACACCAGCCGCTTCGAGGTGGGCCGCAACGTGGCCTCCAGCGAGGGCGCGGTGGTGTTCGAGAACGAATTGTTCCAGCTGCTCGAGTACAAGCCTCTCACGCAGCGCGTGTTCGACAAACCGCTGCTGTTCGTGCCGCCCTGCATCAACAAGTACTACATCCTCGACCTGCAGCCCGAGAACTCCCTGATCCGCTACGCGGTGCAGAGCGGCCATCGCGTGTTCGTCATCAGCTGGCGCAATGTCGACGAGAGCATGGCGGCCACCACCTGGGACCAGTACGTCGGAGAGGGGGTCATTCGTGCCCTCACCGCGGTGCAGGAGATCACCGGCCGACCGACCTTGAACACCCTGGGCTTCTGCGTGGGAGGCACCCTGCTGTCCACGGCGCTGGCTGTGCTGGCGGCCCGTGGAGAGCATCCGGCGGCCAGCCTCACCCTGCTGACCACCTTCCTGGATTTCACGGACACCGGGGTGCTCGACCTGTTCGTGGACGAGGCCACCGTGAAGATCCGCGAAGCCGCCATCGGCACCGATCACCCGGGCCTGCTGAAAGGCCAGGAGCTGGCCTCCACCTTCAGTTTCCTGCGGCCCAACGACCTGATCTGGAACTACGTGGTGGGCAACTACCTCAAAGGCCAGACGCCGCCGCCGTTCGACCTGCTCTACTGGAACAGTGACAGCACCAACCTGCCGGGGCCGATGTACTGCTGGTACCTCCGCAACACCTACCTGGAGAACAACCTCATGCACCCCAACCGCCTGACGGTGTGTGGTGAGCCGGTCGATCTGCGCAGGATCAAGGTGCCTGTCTACATCTATGCCTCCCGCGAGGACCACATCGTGCCCTGGGAGAGCGCCTACCGCACGGTGAACCTGCTGCCCGGCAAGAAGCGTTTCGTGCTCGGCGCCTCGGGCCACATCGCCGGCGTGATCAACCCACCCGTCAAGAACAAGCGCAGCCACTGGATCGGCACGGGCCCGGAGCTTCCGCTGCAAGGTGCGCAATGGCTGGAAAAAGCCGAGGAGCACCCTGGCAGCTGGTGGACCGACTGGGCACAATGGCTGGCAGGTCAGGGCGGCAAGATGGTTCCCGCTCCCAAGACGTATGGAAACCGGCAGTACCCCGTGATCGAACCGGCCCCCGGCCGGTACGTCAAAGCCAAGGCGTGATGTCTCTGCGCCTTTCTTAGTTCGTCCAATAACCCACTCATGGAGACAAACATGACCGATATCGTGATCGTTGCCGCTGCCCGCACTGCCGTGGGCAAGTTCGGCGGTACCTTGGCCAAGACGCCCGCCGCCGACCTCGGCGCGGCCGTGATCGCCGACCTGCTCAAGCGCACCCAGCTCACGGGCGACCAGATCAGCGATGTGGTGATGGGTCAGGTGTTGACGGCGGGGGCGGGCCAGAACCCGGCGCGCCAGGCGGTGATCAAGGCCGGCCTGCCGCAGAGCGTGACTGCCATGACCATCAACAAGGTGTGCGGCTCCGGCCTGAAGGCCGTGATGCTGGCAGCCCAGTCTCTGCGCGACGGCGACACCGACATCGTCATCGCCGGCGGTCAGGAGAGCATGAGTCTGTCGCCCCACCTGCTGCCCAATTCGCGCGATGGTCAGCGCATGGGCGATTGGAAGATGGTCGACAGCATGATCAACGACGGCCTGTGGGACGTCTACAACCAGTACCACATGGGCATCACGGCCGAGAACGTGGCCAAGAAGTACGGCATCGGTCGGGAGGAGCAGGATGCCCTGGCCCTGGCCTCGCAGCAGAAGGCCGCTGCCGCGCAGGACGCCGGCAAGTTCAAGGACGAGATCGTTCCCTTCAGCATTCCCCAGCGCAAGGGCGACCCGGTGGTGTTCGCGGCCGACGAGTTCATCAACCGCAAGACCAGCGCCGAGGTGCTGGCTGGGCTGCGGCCCGCCTTCGACAAGGCGGGCAGCGTCACGGCGGGCAATGCTTCCGGGCTGAACGACGGTGCCGCGGCCGTGGTGGTGATGACGGCCAGGCGCGCCGAGCAGCTGGGTCTCAAGCCGCTGGCCCGCATTGCCAGCTACGCCTCTGCCGGTCTGGATCCCGCCCTCATGGGCATGGGCCCGGTGCCCGCTGCCCGCAAGGCCTTGGAGCGCGCGGGCTGGAAGGCCGCCGACCTCGACCTGCTGGAGATCAACGAGGCCTTTGCGGCCCAGGCGTGTGCCGTGCACAAGGAAATGGGTTGGGACACCACCAAGGTCAACGTCAATGGCGGCGCGATCGCCATCGGCCACCCCATCGGTGCCTCGGGGTGCCGCATCCTGGTGACCCTGCTGCACGAAATGCAGCGCCGCGACGCCAAGAAGGGGATCGCCTCCTTGTGCATCGGCGGTGGCATGGGCGTGGCCCTCACGGTCGAGCGCTGATCCCCCTCCTGGGTTTGCCGGCGCCCCGGGGCGGGTGTCCGGGCGAACCCGGGTTGACCAGCCTTTGCCCAGGCGCGAAGCTGGTCGGCTTTTTGCTTTTCCACTTGACGCGACAAACAGCCCGATCCCACTGGATGGTTGGCGGGTTGGATGACTGACTGATTGAATTCTTTCCTGATATCGGAGAAAAAAATGGCACAACAAAAAATTGCATACGTGACCGGCGGCATGGGGGGCATCGGAACTTCGATGTGCCAGCGTCTGCACCGTGACGGCTTCAAGGTCATCGCTGGCTGTGGCCCGAGCCGTGATTTCGAGAAGTGGCTCAACGAGCAGAAAGCTCTGGGCTATGAGTTCTACGCTTCAGTGGGCAACGTGGGTGACTGGGACTCCACCGTCGCGGCCTTCCAGAAGACCAAGGCCGAGCACGGCGCGATCGATGTGCTGGTGAACAACGCCGGCATCACCCGCGACGGCATGTTCCGCAAGATGAGCCGTGCCGACTGGGACGCTGTCATCGAGACCAACCTCACCAGCCTGTTCAATGTCACCAAACAGGTGATCGACGACATGCTCGAGAAGGGCTGGGGCCGCATCATCAACATCTCCTCGGTCAACGGCGAGAAAGGCCAGTTCGGCCAGACCAACTACTCGGCCGCCAAGGCAGGCATGCATGGCTTCACCATGGCCCTGGCCCAGGAAGTGGCCAACAAGGGCGTGACGGTCAACACCGTCAGCCCGGGCTACATCGCCACCGACATGGTCAAGGCCATCCGCCAGGACGTGCTGG
>CBINPE010000007.1:0-73225 GCA_966252435.1 uncultured Burkholderiales bacterium
CACGCGCTGCGCCGCGCCAGCCTCGTCGATCACATCGATGGCCTTGTCGGGCAGGTGGCGGTCGTTGATGAACTTGGCCGACAGCTCGGCCGCAGCCTGCAAGGCCCCCACCGCATACTTGACGCTGTGATGCTCCTCGAAGCGCGACTTGAGGCCCTTGAGGATCTCGACCGTCTGCTCGACCGAAGGCTCCACCACGTCCACCTTCTGGAAGCGACGGGACAGCGCCGCATCCTTCTCGAAGATGCCCCGGTACTCGCTGAAAGTGGTGGCACCGATGCACTTCATGGCGCCAGAACTCAGGGCCGGCTTGAGCAGGTTGCTGGCGTCCAGCGTCCCGCCCGAGGCGGCACCCGCCCCGATCAGGGTGTGGATCTCATCGATGAACAGCACGGCCGCGGGCTGGTCCTTGAGCTGCTTCAGCACCCCTTTGAGCCTTTGCTCGAAATCACCGCGGTACTTGGTGCCCGCCAGCAAGGCGCCCATGTCCAGGGCATACACCGTGGCATTGGCCAGCACCTCGGGCACCTCGCCCTGGGTGATGCGCCAGGCCAGGCCCTCGGCGATGGCCGTCTTGCCGACCCCGGCCTCGCCCACCAGGAGCGGGTTGTTCTTGCGCCGGCGGCACAGGACCTGGATGACACGCTCGACTTCGTGCTCGCGCCCGATGAGTGGGTCGATCTTGCCGTCGCGGGCCAGGTTGTTGAGGTTGGTGGTGAACTGGTCGAGCGGCGAGCCCTTGTTGTCGGCCTCCTCCTTCTCAC
Source organism: uncultured Burkholderiales bacterium (assembly GCA_966252435.1). GTDB lineage: Bacteria > Pseudomonadota > Gammaproteobacteria > Burkholderiales > Burkholderiaceae_C > CANHBY01. The sequence continues at coordinate 765 of CBINPE010000007.1, forward strand.
CCCCCTCGCCGCTGGCAGCGCCGTCGTTCGACTTGGCCGGCTCGGGCGGATCACTCTTGCGAATGCCGTGGGAGATGAAGTTCACCACATCCAGGCGCGTGACCCCTTGCTGGTGGAGGTAGTAGACCGCGTGCGAGTCCTTCTCGCCGAAGATCGCAACGAGCACATTGGCACCGGTGACTTCCTTCTTGCCGCTGCCGGTGGACTGCACATGCATGATGGCGCGCTGGATGACACGCTGGAAACCAAGGGTCGGCTGGGTGTCGACCTCTTCCGAGCCGCCGACCGTGGGGGTGTTCTCCTTGATGAACTGGACCAGGCTCTTGCGCAGGTCGTCCATGTTGGCGGAACAGGCGCGCAGGACTTCAGCCGCCGAGGGGTTGTCTAGAAGGGCCAGAAGCAGGTGCTCGACCGTGATGAATTCATGACGCTGCTGCCGGGCTTCGACAAAGGCCATGTGCAGGCTCACTTCAAGCTCTTGGGCAATCATGCGACCTCCATAATGCATTGCAAAGGATGACCACTGCGACGCGCCGCAGCCAGGACAAGTTCAACCTTGGTGGCTGCAACATCTTTGGAAAACACGCCACAGACGCCACGGCCCTCATGGTGAATCTTCAACATGATTTGCGTCGCAGCCTCGAGGTCGCGGTTGAAATACTCCTGCAGGACCATCACGACGAACTCCATGGGGGTGTAGTCGTCATTGAGGAGCACCACTTGGTACATGCGCGGCGGCTCTGTGCGAGCGGATTGCCGCTCTGCCACAGCAGCGCCTTGCCCGTCATCGGGCTTGGCCACCGGCGGCACGGGGGGCGGGAGGGGTTCGTCAGGCATGAATTCATTCTATCGATTGGGGCGAGTGGTTGGTGTGCAGAGTCATCTTGAGGCCACACCAAAATTTCACAAGGCCGGATCAACCCCCGAACTCCCCCTGATTTGGACGCATCGCCGTGGCGATGTTGTACTCACTCAACAGTGCGGGCGAGCGCTCACAGTCCTGTTTACATCTTGTCACCACCCTGCCCCCCTAAGTTACAGCCTTGACACTGCCAGGCACCGCACCCAAAATTAGTTTGGCTTTTTTCTGAAATGAATCGGAGGTTTTTATGGCGGTAGGCACAGTGAAATGGTTCAACGACGCTAAGGGTTTCGGCTTTATCGAGCCGGAAAATGGAGGAGAGGACATATTCGCCCACTTCTCAGCAATCAAAATGGAGGGTTTCCGGACCCTTCGACAAGGTGGCCGGGTCAGCTTCGAGCTGGTTCAGGGTCCCAAGGGCCAGTTGGCTCAAAACATCTCGCCTTTGTACTCAGACCAGGATGCGCGTTCCGAGGAACAGCACTCCGTCTCTGATGCACAAACGCTCTAGGCGAGACCGCTCCGGGAACAGGCTTCCACAGGAGCGTTAGCGTCTTGAAAAGCCCACTCTCACCAGTGGGCTTTTCATTATGTCCAGCTCATCAGTACACCTTGCCTGTGCGGGGATCGTCAGGTCGGGTTTTGAATTCCTTGCTCGGCCATTAATCCTGTTCGGCCCGCGTCGGGAGATCGAGTAATCGATTTACCACTATCCCGCGGTTGACGTCGCGCAAATTCACGCCCCTCTGGTGTCGCATCCCCGCCGCCATACTCCCCGCGCGCATATCAAGCCCCGCTGAATTTGTAACAGGCCCCGGAGCTCTTCACCGCCGGGCACATCAGCGGCGTACCTTTCCGCCGTTCCATGCGCGCCGCCCGCCATCGTGGGCCTGGGCTCATCCCATGTCTCGCGGCGAGGTCGTTGACGCTCATCTCAAGGTGTATACACTTTCCATCGTCTTTGAAGACACTTCGGTGACGCCGCCTGGGATGGGGATTCTCGCGGCAGCCGCCGCGGCGGTGAGCCGGCCGCCCCTGCCTTGGACTGGACCCGCATGGACAGCTACCTGCTTGACTGGCTCAATCTCCTGCTGCGCTGGGCGCACGTCATCACAGCCATTGCCTGGATCGGCTCAAGTTTCTACTTCGTCTTCCTGGATAGCAGCCTGAGGCCCGCGGCCGACCCCAAGGACCGAGAGCGTGGCGTCAGTGGCGAGTTGTGGGCGGTGCACGGCGGCGGGTTCTACCACCCGCAGAAATACCTGGTGGCCCCTCCCACCCTGCCTTCCAAGCTGCACTGGTTCTATTGGGAAAGCTACAGCACCTGGCTGACCGGCTTTGCCCTGTTCACGGTGCTGTACCTGCTGCAGGCGGGCACCTACCTGATCGACAAAGTGGTGTTCGATTGGTCTCCTCTGGCAGCGGGAACCACGGCGCTCGGCTTTCTGGTGGCCTTCTGGCTGGTGTACGACCTGGCCTGTCGTGCCTGGGGTCAACGCGGGCGTCCCCTCGTCCTTGGCGCAGTGATCGCAGCGGCGGCAGCGGTGTTCACCTGGGCGGCCTGTGGCTTGTTTGCCGGTCGCGCCGCCTTCGTGCTGGTCGGTGCCATGCTGGCCACCACCATGAGCGCCAATGTGCTGCTCTGGATCATCCCAGGCCAGCGTGCGGTCGTGCGCCAGATGCAGGCCGGCCTGCCGGTGGATCCGTTGCACGGGCAGCGCGGCAAGCAGCGCAGCCTCCACAACACCTATTTCACCCTGCCGGTGCTGGCCGCGATGCTCAGCCATCACTACAGCTTCCTCTACACCGCCCAGCACCGCTGGCTGGTGCTCGTGTTGCTGATGATGGCGGGGGCGTTGATCCGGCACAGTTTCGTCGCCCGGCACCGCGCCCACGTGCAGGGACAGCGCGCACCTTGGCACTGGGCCGCGTTGGGCGTGGCCCTGTTGCTGGGAATCGCGGTCTGGCTCAGGCCTGTCCCGCCTTCCAGCCGGGAAACGGCGGCCGAGGCCTCACCGCCCACCCTCGCCGAGGTTCAAGCCATCGTCAGCCAGCGATGCGTGGCATGCCACAACGCCCAGCTGGCCAGCAAGGGCGTACGGCTGGACACGGCCCAGGCCATACAGGAACATGCCATGCAGATTCACCAACAGGCGGTGTTGCTTCGGCTCATGCCCATGAACAACGCAACGCAAATCACCGAGGCGGAGCGCGACCTGCTGCGCCGCTGGTTCCTCCACGCCAGTGGGGCCCAGCCATGAAGCCCCAACCCATCCGGTTCTATTTCCAGGGGCGCACCGTCGAGGTCGTTGACGCCCATCCCACCCGCACCGTGCTCGAGTGGCTGCGCGAGGAGGCGGGCTGCAGCGGCACGAAGGAAGGTTGCAACGAGGGCGACTGTGGCGCCTGTACCGTGGCCGTCGGCCGCCTGGGCGAGAACGGGTCGCTGGCGCTCTCCACCGTCAATGCCTGCACACGTTTCCTGCCCACGCTGCATGGCAAGGCCCTGTTCACCGTCGAGGATCTCAAGGCCCTCGCGCCCGAGCCGGGGTTACATCCCGTCCAGCAGGCGCTGGTGAACTGCCACGGCTCGCAATGCGGGTTCTGCACGCCGGGTTTCGTCATGTCACTGTGGGGGGTGTACGAGGAGCATCAGGCCCGCGGCACGCGCCCGGGGCGTGTCCAGCTTGCGCATGCCCTGGCAGGCAACCTGTGCCGCTGCACGGGCTACCGGCCGATCCTGGAAGCGGGCGAGCAGATGTTCGACCTGCCGGTTTGCCGGCTGGACAGGACAGCCGTCGCAGCAGCGTTGAAGCCCCTCCAGCATGAAGAGACCTTCGTCTACGGCCCGCCGGCACCTGCGCCAGGCGCGGCCCGCACCAGCCACTTCTTCGCGCCCACGAAGCTGAAGGACCTGGCGGCGTTGCGCTGCCTGTTTCCGACGGCACGCCTGCTGGCTGGCGCCACCGATGTCGCGCTGTGGGTCAACAAGCAGTTCCGTGAACTGGGCGACCTCATCTACCTGGGTGAGGTGAAGGAACTTCAGCATGTCGAACATCGGAGCGACAGCCTGCGCATCGGCGCGGCTGTGTCACTCGAGAAGGGCTGGCGCGCGCTGGTGGAGCGCTGTCCCAGCCTGGAAGAAGTGTGGCTGCGCTTCGCGTCGCCGCCGGTGCGGCATGCGGGCACCCTGGTCGGCAACCTGGCCAACGGCTCGCCGATCGGCGATGCGGCCCCGGTGCTGATGGCCCTGGATGCGGAACTCGAGCTGCGCCAAGGCCCACGCCTGCGGCGCCTGCCCCTGCATGAATTCTACCTGGACTACATGGTCAACAGGCTGGAGGCCGGCGAGTTCATCGAGGCGCTGGTGGTGCCACTGCCTTTGCCGCAGCCCTGGCAGGTGCGGGCCTACAAGGTCAGCAAGCGTTTCGACTCCGACATCTCGGCCCTCTGCGCGGGATTGGCCGTGCGGCTCGACGAGGACGCCGTGGTCGCGGATGTGCGCATCGCGTTCGGCGGCATGGCCGGGGTGGTCAGGCGGGCGAAACACGCCGAGGACGCCCTGCGGGGACAGGCTTGGACGCAAGACGGCGTTCACCTCGCCCAGCAGGCCTTGGCGTCCGAGTTCCAACCGCTGTCGGACCTGCGGGCCAGCAGCCGCCACCGGATGCAGGTGGCGCAGAACCTGCTGCAGCGGTTTTGGCTCGAGACCCGTCCCGTCAACCCACTCCCTGCCGCGGCGTGCCGGGTCTGGCAGGGCGTCCTGGGCCAGGAAGGGTGAACCGATGAACGAGCCCTTGCCCGCCCACCTCCTGCAGGCCGACACCGCGGTGGTGGGCCAGCGGCGCCCGCACGAGTCCGCCCACCTTCACGTGAGCGGCGAGGCACCCTATGTGGACGACCTGCCCGAGCTGGCCGGCACCTTGCACGCCGCCCTGGGCTTGTCGCCCGTGGCCTGCGGGCGCCTGAAGGGCATCGACACGGCCGCCCTGCAGGCGCTGCCTGGCGTCGTCGCGGTGCTCACCGCCGCCGACATTCCAGGGCGCAACGACTGCGGGCCCCTGGTCCACGACGACCCCATCCTGGCCACGGGCGAGGTGCGCTACCTCGGTCAGCCGGTGTTCGCCGTGGTGGCCCGCTCGCGCCGCGCGGCGCGGGCGGCTGCTGCCAGGGCCGCGCAGGTGCTGGACATCGAGGCACAGCCCGGGGTGCTGGGCGCCCTCGAGGCCCACGCCCAGGGACAGTATGTGGTCGCGCCAATGCACTTGTCGCGCAGCACCCATGGCGGCGCACGCGCTGCCATCGACGGTGCGCCGCACCGCCTGCGCGGCACGCTGGAGGTCGGGGGGCAGGAGCAGTTCTACCTCGAAGGCCAGATCAGCTACGCGCTGCCCCAGGAAGACCACGGCCTGCTGGTGCACTGCTCCACCCAGCATCCCAGCGAGATGCAGCACCTGGTGGCCCAGGCCCTGGGCCTGGCCTCGCACCAGGTCCAGGTGCAGTGCCGGCGCATGGGGGGCGGATTCGGCGGCAAGGAGTCGCAGTCGGCCCTGTTCGCCTGCGTGGCGGCGGTCGCGGCGCAACGGCTGAAGCGGCCGGTCAAGCTCCGCCTCGACCGCGACGACGACTTCCTCATCACCGGCCGGCGGCACTGCTTCAGCCATGCCTACGAGGTGGGCTTCGATGACGCCGGCCGCGTGCTGGGCGTCGAGGTCAGCCTGGTCTCGCGCGCGGGGCATTCGGCCGACCTGTCGGCGCCCGTGATGACGCGGGCGCTGTGCCACTTCGACAACGCCTACTGGCTGCCGGACGTGGCCATGAGCGGGTACTGCGCGCGCACCAACACACAGAGCAACACCGCGTTTCGCGGCTTCGGAGGCCCGCAGGGGGCGATCGCGATCGAGTACATCCTCGACAGCATCGCGCGCCGGCTCGGCAAGGATCCGCTGGACGTGCGGCGCGCCAACTTCTACGGCACGACCACGCGCAACGTGACGCCCTACGGCCAGACGGTCCAGGACAACGTCCTCGACGCACTGGTGGACGAACTCGAGGCCAGCAGCGACTACCGCACCCGGCGCGCCGAGGCTGCGGCCTTCAACGCGGCCAGCCCCGTCCTCAAGCGCGGGCTCGCGCTCACGCCGGTCAAGTTCGGCATCTCCTTCAACGTCAAGCACCTCAACCAGGCGGGTGCGCTGGTGCATGTGTACGGCGACGGCTCGGTCCTGGTGAACCACGGCGGCACGGAGATGGGCCAGGGGCTCAACACCAAGGTGGCGCAAGTGGTCGCCCAGGTGCTGGGCGTGGACCTCGCCCGCGTGCGTATCACCGCCACGGACACCCAGAAGGTCGCCAACACCTCCGCCACCGCCGCTTCAACCGGCAGCGACCTCAACGGCAAGGCCGCGCAGGATGCGGCGGAACAGGTGCGTGGCCGGCTGGCCGTCCTGGCGGCCCGGCTGCTCGGCGGTGATCCCGCCGATGTGCGCTTTGCCAGCGGCCAGGTGCGGCTGGGCGCAGCCAGCCTGCCCTTCGACGAACTGGTCACCCAGGCCTACTTCGAGCGCATCCAGCTATGGTCGGACGGCTTCTACGCCACGCCCGGCCTCCACTGGAACCGCGAAAAGCTGCAGGGGCGGCCGTTCTTCTACTTCGCGTATGGCGCCGCGGTGAGCGAGGTGCTGGTGGACACGCTCACCGGCGAGTGGCGCCTGCTGCGCGCCGACCTGCTGCACGACGTGGGACGCTCGCTGAACCCGGCCATCGACATCGGCCAGATCGAGGGGGCCTTCATCCAGGGCATGGGCTGGCTCACGATGGAGGAACTGGTCTGGCATCCCCTGGACGGCTCACGCAACGCCGGCAAGCTGATGACGCATGCACCCAGCACCTACAAGATTCCCACCGCCAACGACTGTCCCCCCGTGTTCAAGGTGCAGCTGTTCGACAACGCCAACGTCGAGGACAGCATCCATGCCAGCAAGGCTGTCGGGGAGCCGCCCCTGCTGCTGGCCTTCTCCGTCTTCCTGGCCTTGCGGGACGCCATCTCGGCCGTGGGCGACCACCGCATCGACCCGCCGCTGAGCGCCCCAGCCACCAGCGAGGCGATCCTGCGGGCGATCAGTGCCGTGCAGGCCGGCGGCCATGCGCCTGCGTGAGACCGCGGGCGAGTGGCTCGCCCAGGGCACCGAGGCCGTGATCGTGGAGGTCGCGTCGACCCGTGGCTCGGTGCCCCGCGAGGCAGGCACGCGCATGCTCGTCGGCGCGCACGGCACTGCCGGGAGCATCGGTGGCGGGCACCTCGAGTGGCAGGCCATCGCCCAGGCGCGCGCCCTCTTGCAGGACATCCAGCCCTCTCAGCCGGTCCTCGTCGACTACCCCCTGGGAGCAACGCTCGGCCAGTGCTGCGGAGGCGCAGTGACCCTGCGCTTCCTGCCGCTGAGTCCGGCCCAGCTGGCGCTGTGGCCGGCGCCGGCGCCGATGCTGCACCTGCAGCTGTTCGGCGCGGGACATGTTGGCCGGGCCGTGGCCACCCTGCTGGTGCCGTTGAATGTCAGCGTGGACTGGATCGATGCGCGCGAGGAAGAATTCCCTGCGCGGCTGGGTGGGGGCGCAGCCTGGCCCGCCCACCTGCGCAAGGTGGTCAGCGAGCTTCCCCACGAGGAGGTGCGCGACGCCCCGCCCGGCGCGTTCTACCTCGTCATGACCCACCAGCACGCGCTGGACCTGCGCATCACCGAAGCCATCCTGCGGCGCGAAGACTTCGCCTTCCTGGGCGTGATCGGCTCTCGCACCAAGCAGCGCCGCTTCGTCCAGCAACTGGCCGCACGCGGCATCGCCCCGCCGATGCTCGAGCGCATGACCTGCCCCATCGGCCTGGCGGGCATCCCTGGCAAGGAACCTGAGGTGATCGCGCTGTCGGCGGTGGCCCAGCTGTTGTCGGTACGGGGGGCGCTTCGCCCCTGAGGCAGGTCCTCGGCGTCAACCCGGCAGTCGGTGGCCGGTCTGTGCATCGAACCAGTGCGCATGCGCCGCGGACACCGTGACGCCCACCTGGTCCCCGGGCCGCACCGCGGTCTGCGCACCTGTGCGCAAAGTCAGACGGCCGCAGGCCGTGTCCAGCACGACATAGGTGTCGGGACCTGTGGGCTCGACCACGCTGACCTCGCCACGCCACGGCGAAGCGTCCGACAGCAGGAGATGCTCCGGGCGGATGCCCAGCTGCACCGGGATGCCCACGGCCGGGCATGGCAGGTCGATGTCCACGCCCTCCATGCGGAACTGCCCGCCCATGCCGCGTCCTTCGACCAGGTTCATCGTCGGTGAGCCGATGAAGGTGGCGACATAGGTGTTGGCGGGCCGGTTGTAGATCTCGTCCGGCGTGCCGAGCTGCTGCACCACGCCCCCCTTCATGACCGCGATGCGCGAACCCAGCGTCATCGCCTCGACCTGGTCGTGGGTGACGTAGAGGCTGGTGGTCCCGCCGAGCTGGTGCAACCGCTTGATCTCCGCGCGCATCTCGACCCGCAGCTTGGCGTCCAGGTTCGACAGCGGCTCGTCGAAGAGAAAGAGCTGCGGCTGGCGCGCCAGCGCCCGGCCCATGGCCACGCGCTGGCGCTGGCCGCCCGAGAGCTGCCCCGGGCGGCGGTCCAGCAGGTGCCCGATCTGCAGCATCTCCGCCACGTCGGCGATGCGCTTGTGCCGCTCGGCCTTGGGCATCTTGCGCATCTCCAGGGCGAAGCCGATGTTGTCGGCCACGCTCAGGGTGGGATAGAGCGCATAGCTCTGGAACACCATCGCGATGTCGCGGTCCCGGGGGGCCACGCCCACCATGTCGCGCCCGCCCAGGCGCAGCGCGCCCTCGCTGGGCGCGTCCAGGCCGGCGACGATGTTGAGCAGCGTGGACTTGCCGCAGCCGGAGGGGCCCACCAGGATGAGGAACTCGCCTGGCGCGACATCGATGTCGACCTGCTTGAGCACCTCCACCGTCTTGTCGCCCCGGCCGTAGCGTTTCCTGATACCGGCAATCTGCAGGGAAGCAGCCATCGTCAAATCATCCTTTCACTGCGCCCGCGGCAAGACCGCGCACGAAGAACCTACCCGCCAGGGCGTAGATCAGCAGCGTCGGCAGTCCCGCGATGACAGCGGCCGCCATGTCCACGCTGTAGGCCTTCACGCTGCTGGACGTGTTGGCGAGGTTGTTGAGGCCCACGGTCACGGGCTTGGAGTCCGCGCCGGAGAACACCACGCCGAACAGGAAGTCGTTCCAGATGTTGGTGAACTGCCAGATCAGCGTGACCATGAAGATCGGCGTGCTCAGGGGCAGGACGATGCGTCCGAAGATCGCCCAGAAGCCCGCCCCGTCGATGCGCGCGGCGTTGACCAGCTCGCGCGGCACCGCGCTGTAGAAGTTGCGGAAGAACAAGGTGGTGCCCGCCAGGCCGGCCAGGCAGTGCACCAGCACCAGCCCCGCGATCGAGCTGGACAGGCCCAGCCAGCCCAGCACCTGGCTCATCGGCAGGAGCACCACCTGGAAAGGCATGAACACGCCGAAGAGCAGCAGCCCGAACAGGGTGTCGCTGCCTTTGAACTTCCATAAGCTCAGCGCGTAGCCGTTGACCGCCCCCCACAGGGTCGAGATGAGCACGGCGGGCACCGTCATCAGGACCGAGTTCCAGAAGTAGGGCTTGAGGCCGCGGCAGTCCACCCCGGTGCAGGCCTGCGACCAGGCTTGCGACCAGGCCTCCAGGGTGGGCGCCAGCGGCAAGGCGAGGATGTGGCTGTTGCGCACCTCCTCCGCGCTCTTGAGCGAGGTCACCAGCATGGCGTAGAGCGGCACCAGGAAGAAGCCGGCGGCCAGGCACAGCACGGCATAGACGGTCAGGCGGGCGGCGAGCGGCAGGCGTTCAGTGCTCATGGGGCTTGCTCCGCAGTTCGCTGTAGAGGTAGGGGACCACGAGCGCGGCCACGGTCGCCAGCATCATGGTGGCGCTGGCGGCGCCCAGGCCGATCTGCCCCCTCGAGAAGGACGTGGCGTACATGAAGGTGGCGGGCACGTCGGTCGAGTAGCCGGGGCCGCCGGCCGTCAGGGCCATCACGAGGTCGAAACTCTTGATCGCCAGGTGCGACAGCACCATCACGGTCGAGAAGACGACCGGCCGCAAGGCGGGCAGGACGATGCGCCAGTAGATGCGCGGCAAGGAGGCACCGTCCAGCTGGGCGGCCTTGATGATGCTGTCGTCGATGCCCCGCAGGCCCGCGAGGAACAGCGCCATGGCGAAGCCCGCGCTCTGCCAGATGCCGGCGATGACGACGCAGTAGATGGCCTTGTCGGTGCTGACCAGCCAGTCGAAGCTGAAGCTCTCCCAGCCCCACAGGTGCATCATCTTCTCCAGGCCCTGCCCCGGGTTCAGCAGCCACTTCCAGACCGTGCCCGTGACGATGAAGGACAGCGCCATAGGGTAGAGATAAATGGTGCGCAAGGCGCCTTCGCCGCGGATCTTCTGGTCCAGCAGCACGGCCAGCGCGACGCCGATGGCCAGCGAGCCGCCCACGTAGCCGGCGCCGAAGATGCCCAGGTTCTTCAGGGCCACCCACCAGCGATCCATCTCCCAGAGTTTTTCGTACTGGGCCAGCCCCACCCACTCGTAGTTGGGCAGCATGCGCGAGGCCGACAGGCTCAGCACGCCGTTCCAGATCATCAGCCCATAGATGAAGGCGAAGCCCAGGACGAAGGCCGGCGCCAGCACCAGCTTGGGCAGCCAGAGGTCGCTCGATGTGTGTTTCATGGCGTCATGTCACGGAAGTGGCGGCAGGCCGTCCCGTCTTCTGGAGGGGACGGCCCGCCGGCGCCTTTCAGCGGGTCTTCGCCGCCGCGGCGATCTTCTTCATGGCATCGGCCACGGAGAGCTTGTCGTCGTTCCAGAACTGGCTGACGGCATCCTTCAGCGCCCCTTCCGCGGCCGGAGAGACGGCCATGCCATGGGCGATGCTGGGCACGAGCCCGCCGGACTTCGCGGTGTCGAGGAAGTCCTTGCCCGAACGCTTGGCGCAGTCATCGAACTTGTCCAGGCGCACGCCGGTGTGCGCGGGGATGGAGCCCTTGTTCAGGTTGAAGACCTCCTGGAAGGGCGCGCTCATCACGGCGCTGGCCAGATCGTTCTGCGCCTTCTGGGCCGCCGGGTCCTTGAGCTTGAAGAGGATGAAGGAATCCACGTTGAAGGTGAAGGCGTTCGACGAACCCGGCGCCGGGGCGCACTGGAAGTCCTTGCCAGGCACCTTGCCGGCGGCGAGGAACTCGCCCTTGGCCCAGTCGCCCATGAGCTGGAAGCCGGCCTTGCCCTGGATCAGCATGGCGGTGGCGAGGTTCCAGTCCCGCCCGGGCGCGGCCGGATCGGTGTAGGACTTGATGCGCCGGAAGGTCTCCAGCGAAGTCTTCATGGTGTCGCTGTTCAGGGCCTTGTCGTCCAGCTTCACCAGCGCCTCCTGATAGAAGCGCGGCCCGCCCACGCCCAGCACCACCGACTCGAAGGTGGTGAAGTCCTGCCAGTTCTGGCCGCCGTGTGCGACGGGGATCAGGCCGGCGGCCTTGAGCTTGTCGGCCGCCGCGAAGAATTCGTCCCAGGTCTTGGGCATGCCTGCCACGCCCGCCTTCTTGAGGGCCTCGGCGCTGCCCCACAGCCAGTTCACGCGGTGCACGTTGACGGGTGCGGCCACGTAGTTGCCCTTGTACTTCATGACATCAGCCACGACCTTGGGCAGGACCTCGTCCCATTTCTCGGCCTTGGCCAGGGGATCCATGTTGGCCAGCACGCCCTCGGCGGCCCAGTCCTGGATTGCCGGGCCCTTCACTTGCGCGGCCGAGGGCGGGTTGCCAGAGACCACGCGGCTCTTGAGCACCGTCATGGCGCTGTCGCCGCCGCCGCCGGCCACGGCGAAGTCGCGCCAGGTGTGCCCCTTGGACTGCATGATGGCCTTGAGTTCGGCGGCCGACTTGGCCTCTCCGCCGGATGTCCAGTAGTGAAGGACTTCAACCTCGCCCGCCACCGCGGTCAGCCCGGCCGTCAGGCCCGCCAGTGCCACGGCGAGTTTCGATGCATTCCTCATGTCTCAGCTCCTCTTGGTGATGGGATGGATCCGGTTCGGCGCGCCGGGCCGTTCATGCCGGCATCCGATGCGTCGCCATGTTAATTACAATAATTAATTCAAAAATGCGTGCTAACCCTGACAAGGGCGGCCACGGTCTGTCCGCGAGGGCCTTTGCTATGCTCGATCCAATGAGCGAAATACTGATCGTCGAAGATGATGAGTTGCTGCGCGATGCGCTGAGCGGTCAGTTGCGCCAGTGGGGCCACCAGGTCCGCACAGCCCGGCAATGGGAAGAAGCCGCGAAGGACATGGAGCGGCAAGCGGTGGACGGCGTGATCCTCGACCTGGGCCTGCCGGGCGGCGACGGCCTGCACCTGCTGGACTGGAGCCACAAGCGGTTCCACGGCCTGCCGGTGCTGGTGCTGACGGCGCGCGACAGCATCGAGGACCGCGTGCGCGGGCTCAACGCCGGCGCCGACGACTACATGACCAAGCCCTTCAGCATGGAAGAGCTGCATGCCCGCCTGCATTCCATGCTGCGCCGCGCCCGGCTGCCGGCCTACACGCAAGGGTCACCCGAGGCGGGGCGCCGCACTGACCTGGGCGGGCTGCAGATCGACCACCAGCGCAAGAAGGCCAGCCTGTTCAACGAGGCGCTGGAGCTGACGCAGCGCGAATGGGAGCTGCTGGAGCTGCTGGTGAGCCGCTCGGGCGAAGTGGTCACGCGCGAGGACGTGCTCAACGCCTGGCGCACCCTGCCGCCCGAGTCCGGCCAGGCGCCGGTGGCCCTGAACTCCAATGCCCTGGAAGTTTATGTGCACCGGCTGCGCAAGAAGCTCGACGCCAGCACCCTGAAGATCCGCAACATCCGCGGGCTGGGCTACATGCTCGAAGTGCCAGCGCACTGAAGCCGCCATGACGCGCCGGGCCCCTCCCCTGGCTGGGATCTCGCTCAAGCGCCAGCTGCTGTGGTGGCTGCTGCTGCCCCAGCTGGTGCTGTGGCTGTCGGGCAGCGTGCTGGCCTGGCGGGTGGCTTTCCAGAACGGCGAGCGGGCGGTGGACCAGATGCTGGTCCAGTCGGTGCGCGCGCTGGGCCGGCAGATCAAGCCGATGGGCAACGGCCTGCTGGTCGACTTCCCCAAGGCCGCGCAGGACATCCTGGAGCAGGACCCGCAGGACCGGCTCAGCTACATGGTGTCCTCGCCCCCGGGCAAGTTCCTGCTCGGCAACGCCCAGCTGCCCGGCCCCCCGACGGATTCGGTGACCCTGGGCGAGGTGATCCTCTACCCGGCCCGCGTCGAGGGCAGGGACGTGCGCCTCGCCCTGCTCGAGGTGGACTACGGCGCCGAGCCCCGGCGCCAGCGGCTGCGCGTGCAGGTGGCGCAAAGCTCCACACTGCGCGACCGCATCGCCCGCGAGCTGCTGCAGCAGATGCTGCTGCCCATGGGCCTGATGGGGCTGACCATTGGCACGCTGGTGTACGCGGGCGTGTCGCGGGGCCTGCGGCCGCTCAAGCGTCTCGAGGCCCAGATCGAGCGGGCGGGCAGCCAGAACCAGCGGGGTGCCCTGGCCACCCCGGCCATCGAGCTGATCTCGGCGCCGCAGGAGGTGCGCTCGCTGGCCGCCACCATCAACCGCCTGCTGGCCACGGTGGCGCGCAGCCAGGCCAAGGAAAAGCAGTTCCTCAACGACGCGGCCCACCAGCTGCGCACCCCCCTGGCCGGCCTGATCGGCCAGAGCGAGCTGGCGCTGTACGAGTGCCACGACGAGCAGGTGAAGGAGCGCCTGCGCAAAGTGCTTTCAGGGGCCCAGCGCAGCGCCCACCTGGTGCACCAGCTGCTGCAGCTGGCCCGGGCGGAATCGAACGTCGACATGAAGCCGCTCGACCTGGCCAGGCTGGCCCGGGAGGTCGCACGCGAATGGACGGGGCGCGCCGTGCAGCTGGACATCGACCTGGGCTACGAAGGCGAGGAGTCGGTGCACGTGAACGGCAACGCGCTGCTGCTGCGCGAGGCGCTGAGCAACCTGCTGGACAACGCCTTGCACTACGCCCGGGACGGGGGCCTGGTGACCGTGCGGGTGCAGGCGCCGGACGCGGATCGGGCCCAGCTCGTCGTCGAGGACCGCGGCCCCGGCATGCCGCAGGAGGACCTGCCGAAGATGTTCCGTCGCTTCTGGCGTGGCAGCGACGACCAGCCGGGCGGCTGCGGCCTGGGCCTGGCCATCGTGCAGGAGATCGCGCAGCGGCACGCTGGCGGCGTGTCGGCCGCCAACCTGGCGCCGCACGGCCTGCAGGTGACGCTTACCCTGCCCCGTGCGACGCAGCAGGTCGAGGGGGTAGATGTGCAACAAGACAAAGGCCCCTGAGCTTCAGGGTCAGGGGCAGCTTTTCACCCAACCTGCGTCAACCATTCCTCCACTGCCGTGACCGCCGCAGGCTCAGGCCGCCCAGCGGCCTTGAGCACGTGGTAGGCCATGCCGTCGAGCACGGGCTCAGCCGCCACGCGCAGCAGCCCCATGCGCAGTTCCTCTTCGACCAGCAGAAGGCTGAGCAAGGCCACGCCCTGCCCTGCGACGGCCGCCTGGATGGCATGGCTTTCCTCCGAGTAACGCGTGCCTGAGGCCAGGCCGGCAGGGTTGTGGCCAGCCTTGCGTGCCCAGGCGCTCCAGGTCAGGTCCACGGGCAGCGGACGGTGCCAGTCGAAGTGGATCAGTGACCACCGCGATACGTCTTTGCGGAGCGTCTGCAGCAGCACCGGGCTGGCGACGGGCGCGAATCGGTCCTCCCGCAGCAGCCTGGCCGTGGTGTCCGGATAGCGGCCATGCCCATAGCGGATCGCCAGGTCGGCGATGCCGGCATTCAAATCGACGGGCGTGTTGGACGCATGCACATGCAGATCGATGTCCGGGTGCGCAGCCTGGAACGCGGGGAGCCGAGGCACCAGCCATTTGGTGGCGAAGGCCGGGGTCGTCGACAGCGTCACCGATGGCCGGCCTGGTCGCCGCAACTGTTCGACCGCCAGGGCGATCATCTGGAATCCGCCGCTGACGGCGGCCAGCAAGGCATGGCCGTCCGCCGTCAGCTCCACGGCCCGCACCTTGCGCAGGAACAGCGGCCGATCGAGGTCGTCCTCCAATACCCGCATCCGGTGGCTGATCGCCGTGGGGGTCACGGAGAGTTCCTCCGCCGCCTTCTTGAAGCTGCGCAGGCGCGCCGCCGCTTCGAAAGCCCGCAGGGCACTGAGGGGAGGAAGCCTGATTGTCATGGATAGATGATCTCATCTCATCCATCGCTTGAGAATTCATCGCTTGTCTCACGTGCACGGCGTGCAGAGACTCCATGGGTATTGAAACCATTTCATCCTTCCCGGAGTTCTCCTGACCATGATCACGCTTTTGCATATCGACGCCAGCGCCCGCCCTGGCGGCTCTGACACCACGCCCCACGGATCGCACACGCGGCGGCTGACAGCGCGCTTCACGAGGCAATGGATGTCCGCCCATCCCGAAACGCGGCTGATCTACCGCGACATCGGCCAGGAACCACCACCGCCCGTCACCGGCCCATGGATCCATGCGGCGTTCACGCCTGAACCGGCGCGCGAACCATGGATGCATGACACCTTGCGCACCAGCGACGCACTGGTGGACGAACTGCTGCAGGCCGACCTCATCGTGGCTGGCGTGCCGATGTACAACTTCGGGCCGCCGGCACAGTTCAAGGCCTACATCGACAACATCGTGCGGGTGGGCCGCACCTTCGGGTTCGACCGCAGCCGCCATGGCGAGCCGTACTGGCCGCTGCTCGCCGATGCCGGCAAGCGCCTGGTGATCCTGTCCTCGCGGGGCGACTACGGCTACGAGGCAGGACAGCGCATCGCCAACCGCAACCACGTGGAGGCCTCAGTCAGCACCGCCTTCGCCTACATCGGCATCACCGATGTGCAGGGTGTCGCGATCGAATACGACGAGTTCGCCGACCACCGGCTGGCCGATTCGATTCGGCGGGCCGAGGCGGAGGTGGATGCCCTTGCCGCGGCGCTCGCACGCGGGTGAGCCTGGCGCGCAGCAGGTCGACGCATGCCCTGCAGGCTCCAAAACAAAAAGCCCTTGATCTTCCAGAGAAAATCAAGGGCTTGCGAGACGTCATGGGACGTCGCGGTTCAGCTTCACATGTGGTCGATCATGACCTGGCCGAAGCCCGAGCACGACACCTGGGTCGCGCCTTCCATCAGGCGGGCGAAGTCATAGGTGACCTTCTTGGACAGGATGGCCTTTTCCATCGCGCTGATGATCAGGTCGGCCGCCTCAAGCCAGCCCATGTGGCGCAGCATCATCTCGGCCGAGAGGATCTCGGAGCCGGGGTTGACGTAGTCCTTGCCGGCGTACTTCGGGGCGGTGCCGTGGGTGGCCTCGAACATGGCGATGGAGTCGGACAGGTTGGCCCCCGGGGCGATGCCGATGCCGCCGACCTGCGCCGCCAGGGCGTCGGAGATGTAGTCACCGTTGAGGTTGAGCGTGGCGATCACGGAGTACTCGGCCGGGCGCAGCAGGATCTGCTGCAGGAAGGCGTCGGCGATGGAGTCCTTGACGATGATGTCGCGGCCGGTCTTGGGGTTCTTGAACTTGCACCACGGGCCGCCGTCGATCAGCTCGGCGCCGAACTCGTTCTGGGCCAGGGCATAGCCCCAGTCGCGGAAGCCGCCTTCAGTGAACTTCATGATGTTGCCCTTGTGCACGAGCGTGACGCTGGGCTTGTCGTTGTCGATGGCGTACTGGATCGCCTTGCGCACCAGGCGCTGCGTGCCTTCCTTGGACACCGGCTTGACGCCGATGCCGGAGGTCTGCGGGAAGCGGATCTTCTTGACGCCGAACTCGTCCTGCAGGAACTTGATCAGCTTCTTGGCCTTGTCGCTCTCGGCCTCGAACTCGATGCCGGCGTAGATGTCTTCCGAGTTCTCGCGGAAGATCACCATGTTGGTCTTCTCCGGCTCCTTCAGCGGCGAAGGCACGCCCTTGAAGTACTGGATGGGGCGCAGGCAGACGTACAGGTCCAGCTCCTGGCGCAGGGCCACGTTCAGCGAGCGGATGCCACCGCCCACGGGCGTGGTCAGCGGGCCCTTGATCGACACCACGAACTCGCGCAGCGCCTCCAGGGTCTCGGCGGGCAGCCAGACGTCGGGGCCGTACACCTTGGTGGACTTCTCGCCGGCGTAGATCTCCATCCAGTGGATCTTCTTCTTGCCGCCGTAGGCCTTGGCCACCGCCGCATCGACCACCTTGACCATCACGGGCGTGATGTCGACGCCCGTGCCGTCACCGATGATGTACGGGATGATGGGTTGGTCGGGAACGTTGAGGGAGTAGTCCTTGTTGACAGTGATCTTCTGACCGCCCTCGGGGACTTTGATGTGTTGGTACATGGTTGGCGCTCCGCAGCCGTGAGTTGAGGTAAGGGGTTGGGGACTGAACGCGTCAGTCGGATGGAAGGGAAACGGACGAACAAGTCTTCTATAAGACCTATGAGGCCCCGGATTCTATGTCAGCAATGGCCGGGTCCCGAGTTTGCCTGTGGAATCAGCAAAATCCCGCCGCCGCCTGCACGCCGTGCCACAGGCTCCAGGCCGTGCTGGCCACGAGCAGCAGGCCCGACAGGCGCACCCCCCAGGCCTGCGCGCGGGCGCCCGGCGCGCCCTGCCCCACGGCGGCGCGCGCAGGCCGCGTCCACAAGCCCCACGACAGCGCCGCCGCGGAAGCCGCCGCGAAAGCGGCCATCACCGTGGCGCCACCCGCCGGCCCGGGTGCCACCGCTGCCACCAGCAAAGCCGAATGCAGCAGGCCACAGGGC
The DNA here is from genome assembly GCA_966252435.1 of uncultured Burkholderiales bacterium. Lineage (GTDB taxonomy): Bacteria > Pseudomonadota > Gammaproteobacteria > Burkholderiales > Burkholderiaceae_C > CANHBY01. The sequence goes on from CBINPE010000007.1 coordinate 18,563, forward strand.
CAGGCCACCCACAGCGCACCCAGTGTCCCCGCCGTCAGCCATGCCCCGCGTGCACGGGTCGGCGTGGGCCCGCGCACCGCCTGCCACTGTGCAGCACGCACCGGCCAGCGCGGCGCCCTGCCGCGCCACAGCAGCCAGACGCCCAGCACCAGCACACCCACCTGCGCCATCACCCAGAACGGCCGCAGCATCGTGACGTGCTCGCTGAAACCCTTGAGCACCGCCACGCTGCCGGCCGCGGCTACGCCGCCCAGCGCATAGCTCAGCACCCGGGCCAGGTGGAAGACCAGCAGGGTGTGCCAAGGAGAAGCCGCGGCACCCCCTTGCCGCAGGATGCCCGCGCAGGCCGCGCCGCACATGCCCGCGCAGTGCGGGCTGCCCACCAGCCCCATCACCAAGGCCGTGGCGACCAGGCCCGCGCTGCCTTCCATCTTCCGGCCCTGCCCTTCACACGATGCGCGAGAAGCGCGCCTGCGCCTGGTCCTGCTGCATGTGGCGGTCGAACACCATGGCCACGGCCCGCACGACGTAGCGCCCCAGTGGCGTGACCTGGATGCCCTCCGCGTCGACCTCCACCAGGCCTTGCGCCTGCAACGGCGCCAGCAAAGCCAGCTCGCGCCGGAAGTAGCTGGGGAAGTCGATCAGGTGGGCCAGCTGGATGGACTCGACGTCCACTCGTCCCTGGCACATCAGGCCCATGATCACTGCACGCCGCAGCAGGTCGTCGCGCGTCAGCAGCAGTCCCCGCTCGATGGGCAGCTGGTGGTGTCGCAAAGCGTCGAGATAGACGTCGAGGTCTTTGTGGTTCTGGCTGTAGTTGGGCCCGATGCGGCTGATCGCCGACACGCCGAGGCCAAGGCAGTCGTTGTCGGGGTGGGCGGTGTAGCCCTGGAAGTTGCGGTGCAGCCGGCCCTGCCGGCAGGCCACCGCCAACTCGTCGCTGGGCAGGGCGAAGTGATCCATGCCTATGTAGCAATAACCCTTCTCCATCAGGAATCGGATGGCCATCGCGAGCATGCGGAACTTGTCCGGCGCCGCCGGCAGCAGGGCCGCGTCGATGCGACGTTGCGGCTTGAAGCGGTGCGGCAGGTGGGCGTAACCGTAGAGCGCGACACGATCCGGGCGCAGCTGGTCCACTTTGTGCAGCGTCCGCTCGAAAGTCTCGGGCGTCTGCCGGGGCAGGCCATAGATCAGGTCGAAGTTGACCGACTTGAAGCCCAGGGCGCGGGCCGCACGGACCAGCCGGGCCACGCTCTCCTCGTCCTGCACCCGGTGCACGGCGCGCTGCACCCCCGGATCGAAGTCCTGCACCCCGAGGCTGAGCCGGTTGAACCCCAGCCGGGCCAGGTGGGCCAGGCGGTCCTCGTTCGCGGTGCGCGGGTCGACCTCGATGGCCAGCTCCGCGTCCGGGCGCAGTTCGAAGTGGCGCCGCACGGCTGCCATCAGGCGCGTCAGCTCGGCGTCGCTCAGGAAGGTCGGCGAGCCGCCCCCCAGGTGCACCTGCCCCACGGGCGTGCGGGGCTGCAGCTCGGCCCCCTGCAGGTCCATTTCAGCCTCGAGCGCGTCCAGGTAGGGAGCGGCGCGCTCGTGGTGGCGTGTGACCACCTTGTTGCAGGCACAGTAGTAGCACACCGACTCGCAGAACGGGATGTGCAGGTACAGCGACAGGGGCAAGGCCCCGCCCAGGGACGCCGCGCCGCGCGAGCGGCCCCACAGAGCGCGCCGGTGGTGCTCCTCGGTGTAGGCGTCGATGAAGCGGTCGGCCGTGGGGTAGGAGGTATAGCGCGGGCCAGCGACGTCCACGGCGCGCAGCCAGTCCTCCGTGATCTCGGGCATGTCGTGAACCAGTCTGGGAGATTCTTGCGTCTGCATGGCGACCACTGTGCCCACGTCGCCTCATGGCCGTGTTGACCTGGGTCAAGCCCCCCTAGAAACTCACCCTGTCCCCCCCGGGTGCGCGCCATAATCCGCCCATGGACCAGCCTGCCACCATTCCCATCAAGCCGGAGGCATTCAAGGTTGCCTGCTCGAGTTGCAACCTGCGCGAACTCTGCCTGCCAGTGTCCCTGGACAGTCCTGAGCTGGAGCGCCTGGACAGCCTCGTCAGCAACCGCCGCCGCGTGCCGCGCGGCGAAGCGCTTTTCCGCAGCGGCGACCCCTTCCACGCGCTGTATGCGGTGCGCTCGGGCTTCTTCAAGACCTGCATCTCGTCCGAGGATGGGCGCGACCAGGTCACGGGTTTCCAGATGATGGGCGAACTGCTGGGCCTGGACGGCATCAGCAACGATCGCCACTCCTGCGACGCGGTCGCCCTGGAGGACTCCCAGGTCTGCATCATCCCCTACGCCGACCTCGAGAGCCTGTCGCGCGACTTCAGCGCCCTGCAGCACCAGTTCCACAAGATCATGAGCCGCGAGATCGTGCGCGACCAGGGCGTCATGCTGCTGCTCGGCAGCATGCGCGCAGAAGAGCGCCTGGCCGCCTTCCTGCTGAACCTGACCAAGCGGCTGCGGGCGCGCGGGTTTTCCGCCTCGTCGATGGTCCTGCGCATGACGCGCGAGGAGATCGGCAGCTACCTCGGGCTGAAGCTGGAGACCGTGAGCCGCACGTTCTCGAGGTTCCAGGACGAAGGCCTGCTCGAGGTCAAGCAGCGCCAGATCCGGATCATCGACCAAAACGGCCTGGAGCAGCTGGTGAGCAACTGCGGCGGCTGAGCCGGGACACCCTCAATCCCGGGTTGGCGAGGCCGCGTGGTTGCGGCCCTTGAGCGCAGGCGCCAGCGCCGACTTCGGATCGGCCTTCGCCGCCTGCGTCGCGGCCACGTCATCCAGCTGCAGCACGGGATCGATCGCCTGCCAGGCCAGGATCGCACTGGCCACCGAGGCCAGCACCACGGACAGCGGTCCGCCGATCACCAGCCACACCACGCCCACGCGCCACCAGGGCGTGGCCTGTGGGGGAGCAGCGGCCGTGAGGGACGGCGAGGAGGATGTCGATGTCATGGGACGGTCTTTCTGCCTGGGGATTGATGAATCGCCGGGAAGCGGGAGGCCCCTCAGCGTGGTACCACGAAGGTGGACTTCTCACGGACCGGGGCCTCGGCCCGCCCCCCGTCCTCGGGCACCGCGGCGATGCGGAAGACGATCGGGTGGGCGCCGCCGCCCGCCTGGCGCGCCTGCTCGGGCCCAAGCTGCACGCTCACCGGCACCCAGCGCGATTCGGTGGGGCCCACCACGACCTCGGGGCGCGACACCACCTCCAGCCCGGGCAAGCCCTCGACCTCGACGTGGTAGCGCTGGGGCCGCTCCGACGCATTCATGACCTGCAGCCGGTAGACATTCTCGATGTGCCCGTCCCGCACCAGGCGCGCCAGCGTGCCGCGGTCACGCACCACGTCGACCCGGAAGCTCGGACGCCACCACAGGCTCGCCGCCAGCGCGACACTCATCACCAGCAGCACAGCCCCGTAGCCCAGCACCCGTGGACGCGCCACCCGCGCCCAGCGCTGGCGCTGGTTCAGGCCCAGGGCCACGCCGTTCTGGGTGTCGTAGCGCACGAGGCCGCGCGGGTAGTTCATCTTGTCCATCACGCCGTCGCACACGTCGATGCAGGCCGCGCAGCCGATGCATTCGTACTGCAGGCCCTTGCGGATGTCGATGCCCGTCGGGCAGACCTGCACGCACAGGCCGCAGTCGATGCAGTCGCCCTTGCCCAGGGCGCGGGGGTCAGCGTGGCGCGGGCGCGAGCCGCGTGGCTCGCCGCGGCCTTCGTCGTAAGTGATGATCCAGGTGTCCTTGTCGAACATGGCACTCTGGAAGCGCGCATAAGGACACATGTACTTGCACACCTGCTCGCGCATGTAGCCCGCGTTGCCGTAGGTGGCAAAGCCGTAGAACAGCACCCAGAAACTCTCCCAGGGCCCCAGCGACCCGCTCACCACCTCGCTGCCCAGCCAGTGGATGGGCGTGAAGTAGCCGACGAAGGTGAAGCCGGTCCACAGGCCGACGGCCAGCCAGGCCAGCTGCTTGCCGGTGCGACGCGCGGCTTTCCCGAGTGACCACGGTGCCGCGTCGAGCTTCATGCGCTGCACCCGGTCACCCTCGATGTGGCGCTCCAGCCAGGTGAAGATCTCGGTGTAGACGGTCTGCGGGCAGGCATAGCCGCACCACAGCCGCCCGGCGATCGTGGTGAACAGGAACAGGCTGGCGGCACAGACGATCAGTAGGCCGGTGAGGTAGACGAAGTCCTGCGGGAACAGCACCAGCGGGCCGATGTAGAAGCGCCGCTCCACCAGGTCGAACAAGACCGCCTGCCGCCCGTTCCAATGCGCCCAGGGCAGGCCATAGAACAGCAGCTGCGTGAGCCACACGAAGGCCCAGCGCCAGCGGTCGAAGCGGCCACTCACGGAGCGAGCGTAGATCTTGCTCTCGCTGACGTACATCGAGATGACCTGGGCACTCTCCCGTGGCGAAGCTGCTGCGCCTGCGGTCTCGGCAGGCGCGCTGGGCTTGGCGGGAAAGATGCGGATCGGTTGCTGCTCCATGCCGGGCCTCGCCCTATTTCGTGCTCCCTGCCGCGCCGCCCTGCGACAGGTTCCACACATACGCCGCCAGCACGTGGATCTGAGCCGGGCTCAGGCGGCCGCCCTGCGCGGGCATCTCGCTGTTCTTGCCGTTCTGGACCATGGCCACGATGGCTTCCTCGCCCCAGCCATGCAGCCAGATGCCGTCGGTCAGGTTGGGCGCGCCCAGCGCCTGGTTGCCCTTGCCGTCGGCGCCGTGACAGCCTGCGCACACCTGGAACTTCTCGCGGCCGCGATAGGCCGCGATCTCGTCGTGCGGGCTGCCCGACAGGCTCAGCACGTGGTTGGCGAGGTTGTGCACGTCCTGCGCCGAGCCGACCGCCGCGGCCATCGGCGGCATGCTGCCGCGGCGCCCCTGCGTGATGGTCTCCTCGATCTTCTCGGGGCTGCCGCCGTAGAGCCAGTCGTTGTCGGTCAGGTCGGGGAAGCCCTTGCTGCCGCGCGCGTCCGAGCCATGGCAGGCGGCGCAGTTGTTGACGAACAGGCGCTCGCCGATGGCCATTGCGCGTGGTTCGCGCGCCAGCTCGGGAGCCGGCATCTTCTCGAAGTCCGCGTACACCGCGGCCAGCGCCTGCGCAGCCTGGGCCTGCTCCTGCTGGTACTCCGCCGTGCTGCTCCAGCCCAGCTGGCCCGCCCGGCTGCCCAGGCCCGGGTACAGGACGAGGTAGCCCAGGGCGAAGATCACCGTGACCACGAACAGCACCATCCACCAGCGCGGCAGCGGATTGTTCAGCTCGCGCAAATCGCCATCCCAGACGTGCCCCGTGCTGTTGTCTTCCGCCATGACGGTGCGCCGGCTCGAGACGAACAGCAGCCACAGGCAGGCGACCAGCCCCGCCAGGGTCAGCACGATGATGAAGACCGACCAGCCGCTCGAGAAAAAGTCACTCATGGCCGCTCTCCCGGCGTGTCCTCGTCCCGCAGGGCCAGCACGGCGGCCTCCTCGAGCGCGCCCTTGCGGCGCGGCGCGAACACCCATACGTTGATGAGCACGAAGGCCACCAGCGACAGCACGGTGACGACGCAGCGCAGATCATTCACGTCCATTTGGATTGCTCTCTTCCTTCTGCAGATCGTTTCGTTTCAGGTTTCACGTCACTTGACGTGCAGGCCAAGGCTCTGCAGGTAGGCGATCAGCGCGTCCATCTCGGTCTTGCCCTGCACGGCCTGGGCGGCACCCTCGACGTCCTGCTCGGTGTACGGCACGCCGAGGCGCTGCAGCGTGCGCAGCTTGGGCGCCATGTCGGCCGGGTCGACGGCCGTCTTGGCCAGCCAGGGGTAGGCGGGCATGTTGGACTCGGGCACCAGGTCGCGCGGGTTCAGCAGGTGCAAGCGGTGCCAGTCGTCGCTGTACTTGCCGCCGACACGCTGCAGGTCGGGCCCGGTACGCTTGCTGCCCCACTGGAACGGACGGTCGTAGACGAACTCGCCCGCCACCGAGTAGTGGCCGTAGCGCAGCGTCTCGGCCCGGAAGGGCCGGATCATCTGCGAATGGCAGTTGAAGCAGCCTTCGCGCACGTAGATGTCGCGGCCGGCCAGCTGCAGCGCGGTGTAGGGCTGCAGGCCAGGCACCGGCTCGGTGGTGCTCTTCTGGAAGAAGAGCGGCACGATCTCCACCATGCCGCCGACGGCCACCACCAGCAGGATCAGCACGATCATCAGCACGTTGTGGGTCTCGATGGTCTCGTGGGTGAAACCGCGGGAAGGGTTCGAGGAGGAAGTCATGTCGGTCTCTTGGGAATCGTTGCGTCTCGGGAGCGGGCCTCGGTCAGGCCTGCACGGCCGCCGGCACCGGCTGCAGCGTCGCCTGCCGGTCGGGCCGCCTCAGCATCGTCTGCACCACGTTCCAGGCCATCACCAGCATCCCGCCCAGGTAGAGCAGGCCGCCGAGGAGGCGTATCACGTAGAACGGGTAGGACGCCTTGACGCTCTCGACGAAGCTGTAGACCAGCGTGCCGTCCGGGTTGACCGAGCGCCACATCAGCCCCTGCATGACACCCGAGATCCACATCGCGGCGATGTAGAGCACGATGCCCACGGTGGCCATCCAGAAGTGCAGTTCGATGGCGCGCACGCTGTGCATCTGGCGCTGGCCGAACATGCGCGGCACCAGGTAGTACAGCGTGCCCATCGACACCAGGCCGACCCAGCCCAGCGCGCCGGAGTGCACGTGGCCGATGGTCCAGTCGGTGTAGTGGCTCAGGGCGTTGACGGTCTTGATCGACATCATCGGGCCCTCGAAGGTGGCCATGCCGTAGAACGAGAGCGAGACGATCAGGAACTTGAGGATGGGGTCGTCGCGCAGCTTGTGCCAGGCGCCCGACAGCGTCATCACCCCGTTGATCATCCCGCCCCAGCTCGGCGCCAGCAGCACCAGGGAGAACACCATGCCGATGCTCTGCGCCCAGTCGGGCAAGGCGGTGTAGTGCAGGTGGTGCGGGCCGGCCCACATGTAGGTGAAGATCAGCGCCCAGAAGTGGACGATCGACAGCCGGTATGAATACACCGGGCGCTCGGCCTGCTTGGGGATGAAGTAGTACATCATCCCGAGGAAGCCGGCGGTCAGGAAGAAGCCCACCGCGTTGTGGCCGTACCACCACTGCACCATGGCGTCCTGCACGCCGGCGTAGGCCGAGTAGCTCTTGGTCAGGCTGACCGGCAGGGCCGCGCTGTTGACGATGTGCAGCAGGGCCACGGTCAGGATGAAGGCGCCGAAGAACCAGTTCGCGACGTAGATGTGGCGCACCTTGCGAATCCCCAGCGTGCCGAAGAACACCACCGCGTAGGCCACCCAGACCAGCGCGATGAGGATGTCGATGGGCCACTCCAGCTCGGCGTATTCCTTGCCCGAGGTGTAGCCCAGGGGCAGCGTGACCGCGGCCAGCACGATGACCAGCTGCCAGCCCCAGAAGGTGAAGGCGGCCAGCGCGTCGGAAAAGAGGCGGACCTGGCAGGTGCGTTGCACCACGTAGTAGCTGGCGGCGAACAGCGCGCAGCCGCCGAAGGCGAAGATCACTGCGTTGGTGTGCAGCGGCCGAAGGCGCCCGAAGCTCAGCCAGGGCACGCCGAGGTTCAGCTCGGGCCAGGCCATCTCGGCGGCGATGAAGGCGCCGACGGCCATGCCCACCACGCCCCACAGCACGGCCGCCAGGACAAATTGGCGCACCACCCGGTCGTTGTAGGCAGGTGCGGTCGACGCTGGCGCGGTCAGGCCCATGAGGCTTCTCCTGAGTTGAATCGATGTGACACGCGGATTGTTGAGGTCGCGGCGCCCAAGCACCTTGATCCTCATCAAGCGTCACTCAACGGGGCATGGCCGAAAGCGTGATTTCCTCGGCAGCAGGAGCGGCCCCCGCAGATTTGGGGGGTGAATCCAGCGCTGTTTCTGGTTCGAGCACGCGTGTGCCTTCGCGCTCGAGGTCGTCGAACTGGCCGGCCTGCACCGCCCAGGCGAACACGCCGATGATCAGCAGGACCAGGACCACCGACAGCGGCACCAGGAGGAAGAGGATGTCCATGCGTCGGGGCCTTTCTCAGGCTTGGCGCGCGATGCGCTGGGCGTTGAGCACCACGGCCAGCGAACTCAGGGCCATGCCCAGGCCGGCCGCCCAGGGCGGCAGGTGGCCGCTCAGGGCGAGCGGAATGCACAGCAGGTTGTAGCCGGCGGCCCAGGCCAGGTTCTGCCGCAGCACGCGCAGGGCGCGGCGGGCGATGCGCCGCGCCGCTGCCACCTCGCCCAGCCGCCGCGACAGCAGCACAGCGTCCGCGTGGCTCTGCGCCTGGGTCAGGCGCAAGCTGGCGTCGTGGGCCACCGCCAGTGAGACATCGGCCTGTGCCAGCACCGGGGCATCGTTCAGGCCATCCCCCACCATCGCGACGCGGTGGCCGGCCTGCTGGGCGGCGCGAACCCAGTCCAGCTTGTCCTCGGGCGTGGCCTCGCCCCGGTGCAGCGCGATGCCCAGCTGCGCCGCCACGCGTGACACCCGGTCGGCGCGGTCGCCCGAAAGAATGGCCAGCTGCACACCTTCGGCCTGCAGCGCCCGCACCGCCTGCGCTGCGTCGGGGCGCAGCACCTCCTCGAACTCGAAGGCAGCCCAGGGCACGCCGGGCTGGCCGAACCAGAGCCGGCGGCCATCGCCGTCATACTCGCCGTCGCCTTGGCCCACCCACGCGGCCGACCCCAGGCGCCAGACCGCGCCGTGCGCGTCCCGCGCTTCCAGTCCCAGGCCGGGATGCTCGCGCACGCCGAGCCAGGGCGTAGCGCCCGGCGGCACCGCGTCCGCCAGCGCGCGCGACAAGGGGTGCAGCGACTGCCGCGCCAGGTCCGCCGCCCGGGTCTGCACCCAGGACAGGTCGTGCCCCTGCGCCAGGGGCTGCAGGCGGCAGCCGGTCATCACCATGCGGTCCTCGGTCAGGGTGCCGGTCTTGTCGAAGACCATGCGGTCGACCTGCGACAGGGCCTCCAGGGCCTCGAAGCGGTTCAGCAGCACGCCGCGTCGCGCCAGCGCACCGGCCGCGCTCAGCCAAGCGGCGGGGGCGGCCAGCGACAGCGCGCAGGGACAGGTCACGATCAGCACCGAGGCCGCCACCCACAGGGCGCGTGCCGGCTCGATCCACCACCAGGCGAGGGCGCCGGCCGCGGCCAGCGCCAGCACCGTCCACAGGAAGCGGCCGGCCCAGCGGTCGGCCAGCTGCGCCGCCGCCGGGCGCTGCGACAAGGCCTGCCGCATCAGGGCCCGGATGCCTTCCATGCGCGTGTCGCGGCCGACCCGCTCCACCCGCACCAGCAGCGGCCCCTGCAGGTTGAGGCTGCCGGCCACCACCGGACTGCCCGCTCCCTTGGGCACCGGCAGGGACTCGCCGCTCAGCAGGGACTCGTCCACCAGGCCCGCCGCGCCCTGCCCTTCCAGCACCCCGTCGGCAGGCACGGCCTGCCCGGCCAGCACCCGCACGAGGTCGCCCGGCTGCAGGGCCTGGGGGCTGACCAGCGTGACGCCGCCGCGTTCGTCCAGCCGCTGCACGACCTCCGGCCAGCAGGCCACCAGGCCCTCGAGGCGTGCGGCCATGCGGTGGCGCAGCCGCATCGCCACCCAGCGTCCCGCCAGCAGGAAGAACACAAACATGCTCAGAGAATCGAAATAGACCTCGCGGCCCCACAGCGGCCCGGGGTCGAAGGCCGCACCGGTGCCGGCGACAAAGGTCACGGCCAAGCCGAGTGAGACGGGCAGGTCCATGCCGATGCGGCGCTGGCGCAGCCCCTGCCAGGCCCCGCGCCAGAATGGCCCGGCCGCGAACAGCATCACGGGCAGGCTCAGCACCCAGCCCGCCCACTGCAGAAGACGCTGGATGTCCGGGCTCATGTCGCCCGGCGCGGCCAGGTACGCGGGGGTCGCGTACATCATGATCTGCATCATGCAAAAGCCGGCCACGAACAGCCGCCACAGCAGCGCGCGCTGCTCGCGCTGGCGTAGCACGCGCGCACCGACGGCGATGTCGGGCGCGGCGTCGTAGCCGGCCTCGCGGATGGCGGCCAGCATCTCCGAGGGGCGCGTCCCTTCGCTGCCACCGCGCCAGCGCACGGCTGCATGCAGACTGCCTGCGTTGACCTCGGCCGAGATCACGCCCGGCAGGCGCCGCAGCGCGGTCTCGATCAGCGGGGCGCAACCTGCGCAATCGATGCCACCTACCTGGAAGTGCGACACCGCCACGGCCTGGGGACCCGTGCCTTCCCAGTCGGTGAAGCCGGCTTGCCCGGCGGGCGTGTCCAGGGCCAGCCATTGCGCGGGAGCAGGCTCCGCGACCGGCCCCGGCCGAGGCTGCGGCGCGGAAGCGGCCGTCGGCGCGGTCGGGAGGATGGCCTCTGGCAGGCTGGCAAGGTGCATGGGCGAGGCGGCTCCGGGACACGAGACAATGGACACTCTCGTCTAAGCTAACCGTCGCCCCACCGTCAACCCATGATCCACGTCAAACTCACGCGCTTTCGCACCCTCTGGGCCTGCGCCCTGGCCCTGTGCCTCGTGCAAACCGCACACTCCCAGCAAGACGACCAGCCCCAGGTCCTGCCCACGGCCACCCTGACCGCGGGCATCCACACGATCAAGGCCATGCTCGCCCAGACCCCTCAGGAGCGCCAGGTCGGCCTGATGTTCCGCCGCGAGATGGCCGCCAACGAGGGCATGCTGTTCGTCTTCGAAGCGGCCGCGCCGCAGTGCTTCTGGATGAAGAACACTTTGCTGCCGCTGTCCGCCGCGTTCCTGGACAACGAGGGACGCATCATCAACGTCGAGGACATGGCGCCCCAGACCCTGGACTCCCATTGTTCCAAGAAGCCGGCGCGCTTTGTGCTCGAGATGCACCAGGGCTGGTTCGCCAAGCACGGCCTGAAGGCGGGTGACAAATTGCGCGGGCCGGCTTTCGGCGGCGCAGGCGGCAATCCCGGGGCGGCGCCGCGCTGATCACAGGATCGGCTGCCCCCCCTGCCCCGGCAGCTCGTGGGCGGGGATCCGGCCGGCCACCACCAGGTACTTGAAGATGCTCCACAGCGATTCGCCTTCGATCACGGATTCCGTCTCCAGCACGACAGGGTGCTCGGCATCGAGCCTCTTGGCCGCGGTGATCCAGCGCACGGCCTCGCGGTAGTTGCGGTGCCGTTTGTCGCGCTTGTCGCCGTGCAGCAGCGCCATGCCGCACATGGCCTCCAGTTGTCCGGCCTCGGCCTTGGCCCGCAGCTGGGGCAACAGAAGCTGGGTGACCTCCTCATGGCGCTCGTACTGCCACTCCAGCAGACCCTTGAAATAGTTCAGCACCCGCTGGTGCAGGTCCGCATAGGCGGGCGACACCTCGTCGGCCTGGTCGTATAAGGCCAGCAGCTGCACGCCGTACGTCACTGCCTGGCACTTGAGCGCGACCGAGGTGCGGTCGTCGACCTCGCGTGACAGGCTCTTGCGGTTGAGGTAGGCCACGAGGTTGAACAGGGCCGGCCAATAGCGGCGCTGCGCGGCCGCGGTGTAGTGGCGCAGCATCTCCTCTTCTGACGCCGCCTCACCGGCCTCCCAGCGCTTCTGGTGGATGTAGGCCAGCCGGAACTGCGCGCTGGGGTAGCCGCGGCTGGCGCCGTGCGCAATCAGGCGCAGCGGCGCCACATCGTCGCCCAGGCGCTCGCACAGCGGCACGAAGAAGACCTTGTAGGGGTCTTCGCCCTCGTCCTCTTCAGGGGGTGGCATGCCGACGGCGGCCCGGTCATACCAGAGGTCACACAGGTCGGGACGGCGCGGCAGCCCCGCCCAGCCGTGCTCCAGCAACAGGCCATACAGCATCGCCGCATACGGATGGTGCAGCCTGTGCCGTTCGGCGACGTCGGCGATCCAGGCCTTGTTGCGGGCGTGGAGCAGCCAGAACTCGCTGAGGAAGGCCAGGTCGTGCATGTCATCGCCCACCCAGGGTGCCGCACTGGCGAGGGCCGCTTCGGCGCGCGCCAGCAGCGCGGCGCGCTGCGGCGAGCCCTCTTCATGCGTGCGGGCCTCGGCCTCGTGGATGCGTGCCAGCCGCAGGTTGACACAGGCCGCGGCCCAGTCCGGCAGCGGCCTGCGCAGCACTTTCTTGCACACCGCCAGGTCGTTGCGGCGGTTGTCGGGGTCCTCGTTGTCACCCGCTATCTTGTCGAAGAACTGCACCCCGAAGCGCAACTCGTTCTTGTCCGCCTCGCTGAAACGGTCGCACAGTGGGGAGTCGATGAAAGCCATCACCGCTTCGTCGGAGCCGCCCCAGCGCTCGGTGGCGAACAGCAGGTAATGGTCGACCGGATGGCGTGCCCACGGATGGCTCGCCAGCGCCGCCTCCACCCAGAACCGCTTGGCATCCTGCGCCGCCCGGCGCGGCAGCAGGCGCCCAAGCGCCTCGGGCCACGGCGGCGGCGCATCAGCGAATTCTCCTGGCGCCAGGCCGAGGGCCGCCAGCGGCGCCGACAGGCCGGCCGGCACCTCGACATCCGAGGCGCCGGGGGGCTTTCCCTCGTCCAGCCAGCGGACCAGCCACTCCGGCTCGCCGAAGCCTCCGACCACCCGGATGATGGTGGAGCAGGCGCGGTATTGCCCGGGATCACGCGCCAGCGCCTGGCAGGCCGCCAGGATGGCCGCGTCGCGCAGCACCCCGGCCATGGCCCACTGGTCGGCCCCGACGCTGGAGGCCCACCCCGAGCCGCGTGCCTCGAAGGCCTGGCTATCCCGGTAGCGGGCCCGCAGCAGCCAGGGCATCGGGCTGGCCGGCAAAGCCTGGGCCCATGCCGTCAGCCAGTCCAGCACCCGGCGCGGCGTGGTCACCGCCCAGTGGGCATCGAACAAGCCCAGCAGGTCGCTGAAGGGACGTTCCGAAGCGGTATCGCGGACGGCGGCATGCGCCTCGTCGAGTGCACGGTCCAGTGCGTCGAAACGCCCCTGGGCCAGCAAGGCCGGGCAGTCGATGGCCTGGGCCGCCCACGCCTGCGCCGGGGTGCAAGCCGGGGGCGCCGCGGAGGATCTGTCCCGCATGTTTTCTTCTTCCATGTCTTCGTTCCTGTTCATTCATTCCGAGCCGGCGTGCCGGAACTGTGTCACCCAGTCTGCGTGCAGGCGCTGCGCGTCCGTTTCGTTCAGCATGGCAAACGCATGCCAGGGCAGTTCGCGCCAGTTGCAGTTGCTGCCCTCCAGGTAGGCGGCAATCTCATGGCGCACCACGCTGGGCTGCTCGCGGGACCCCGTGTGGGCCAGCCAGGCGGTGCGCCCGCGGGCGTAGGACTGGGCAAAGTCGTCCCAGCTGCTGTGGCAGTCGGCCACCCGCTGGGCATGCAGCGCCAGCAGGCGCAAGGCCTGTGGCTCGGGCACCAGGCCGTGTGCCGTCAACACGCGCAGCACGAAGGCGTTGCGCATGCCGGCGAACGCGAGCAGGTCCCAGGGTGAAGCCTGGAGCGGCTGCGCGCGGCGGCTCCAGCCCGGCGTGAGTTCCTCGGCACCGAAGAAGCGCGCGCAAAACTCGGCCACGCGCATTGGCTGGTCCGGGGCGGATGGGCTCTCCAAGCCGATCTCCCGCCCCACCACCTTCAGCAACCGCTGCGCTTTCTCGGGGGACATGCCCAGCGAGAAGGTCGTGTTGCGCCAATGCGCCACGCTTTGGCGCACGCACAGCAGGTCCATGGTGGCGAACACCCAGCGCAGCCGCCATTCCTCGGGTGATACGGGCCGCACGGTCTCGCGCCACCCATCCAGCATCCGACGCCACCACGCTGCCGCCGGCACCTGCGGCTTGGTCAGGACTGGGGAGGGTGCCGGGGGCACCTGCATGAGCGGCCCCGGACTGGCCGAGCCGTCCAGGGCGGCGCGCAGCCATGCGGCCTCGCCCACCTGGACCCGGTCCTGCGCGTCGAGGTCGGCAGCGGCCAGGCTGTGCATGGCCGCCAACCGCACGTGCGGATGCGGCTGGTCCAGCGCCAGCACCGCCAGGGGCTGCGTCGCCGCCAGCCACTGCTCGCGCAGCCCGGGCCGCGGATGCTGGCGAATCAACGTCGGATTGCCGGCCAGCATCCACGCAGCCTGGGGAGCCTCAGGCCGCTCGTGATAGAAAAACAGGCGCGGCGGCGAGGCCTGCGGCTCGTCCATCAAGCCCATGCGCAGGGCATCCACCGCATCGCCCACCGGGCATTGCAGGTGCTGCAGGACCTCGCGGATGGCCCCGTGGTACTTCTGCGCGGGAACCCGGTTCTGCTTGCCCTTGATCTGCTCGATGACCCAGCCGTCGCCCTCGGCCTGCAGGCTGATCGTGACGTGCGGCTTGTTGGCCAGGTCACGCCAGGACAGCACCCTCAGCTCGCCCTCTTCGATGCGGCGCGCGTGCTGCGCGCCGTAGCCGCCTTGCAGCTCCGCCATGTCGTCGAAGTCGCCCAGGCAGTGCTGCATGTGGAACGACTCGTAGGCCAGCTCCGAACGCAGCAGCAGGCCGGTGCTGGCCAGCTCGATGAACCGGCCCTGGGCGGTGGCCCACACCGCACGGTAAGCGCCTTCCGAACTGGGGGCCCAGCCGCGCCGGCGCTGCCGCGCCATGCGCTCGTGGTCGGCCTGCCAGCGCCGTTGCGCTTCGAAGCAGGTGATCTTGTGCAGCTTGCCCGCCAGCCGGGCATTCACCTGGACGTTCAGGAACTCCAGCAGTGAGCGCTCCTGCTCCAGCAGCAGGTGGTGGGCCGGATCGATGTAGCACAGCGGGGCGACAGTCTGCGGGGGCGCAAGGAAGTGCGCCTGCACCCAGGCCGGCGGCGCAACGGCTTTGCCCATGCAGCGGGACCAGTCGCGCACGTCCCGCACCGGCAGCACGTGCGCGAACGTGCCGATGATCCAGCGATGGAAATGATTGCCCAGCCAGGCAGCGATCTCGGGATGGTCCCGGCGTGCCGCCGAGCGGGCCAGCAGCGCCTGCCGCACAGCCGGCGCGTTCACGACGTTGCGTCCCGCGTAACCCATGCCACTGCTCACTTCGAGATGGATCGTGGGGACCGGGCCCCGCCGTTTTCACGACAAGAACGGGAGGATGGCCGGGCGCAACCCTCCTCCCATTCCACCCCTCCTGCGGAGGGGAACGCTCAGGCGAAGTTGGCCTGCGCGAAGTCCCAGTTGACCAGCGAGTTCAGGAAGGTCTCGACCCACTTCGGACGCAGGTTGCGGTAATCGATGTAGTAGGCGTGCTCCCAGACGTCGATGGTCAGCAGGGCCTTGTCGGCGGTGGTCAGCGGAGTGCCGGCCGCGCCGGTGTTGACGATGTCGACGCTGCCGTCGGGCTTCTTCACGAGCCAGGTCCAGCCGGAACCGAAGTTGCCCACCGCGCTCTTGGTGAAGGCTTCCTTGAAGGCGGCGAAGCTGCCGAACTTGGCGTTGATGGCCGCGGCCAGCGCGCCCTGGGGCTCGCCGCCGCCCTGGGGCTTCATGCAGCTCCAGAAGAAGGTGTGGTTCCAGATCTGGGCCGCGTTGTTGTAGATGCCGCCGGAGGACTTCTTGACGATCTCCTCCAGGGTCATGGCCTCGAACTCGGTGCCCTTCTGCAGGTTGTTGAGGTTGACGACGTAGGCGTTGTGGTGCTTGCCGTGGTGGTATTCGAGCGTTTCCTTGCTCAGGTGGGGCGCCAGGGCATCCAGGGCGTAGGGCAGCGGAGGCAGGGTGTGTTCCATGGTCTTCTTCCTTCTGTGGTGGTGGGTTGCTGCGCGGCAAGGGGCACGGGCGTGCCACCGCGGGACAAGGGCGGCATTGTAGGCAGAGCGTGCGGGCCGGCGCACCCCGGGCACCCTGCACGGCCCAAGGTCAAGGCGCGACAGGGGGCTCCGGGGGCTCCTCAGGCCGCACCGCTTCGATGCGCAGCCCCAGCTGGCCATCCGCCAGCACGGCCTGCAGCGCCTGGCCCGGCTGCAGGCCACGCACCGAGGTCAAGGCATGCCCCGACTCGTCGGCCACCCACGCATAGCCGCGCCGCAGCACCTGCCGGGGATCCATGGCCTGCAGGCGCGAGGCCAGCAGCTGCAGGTGCTGGGCGTGCGCACCGAGCCGCCGCGCCTGCACCGTCTGCAGGCGCGCGGCGTGCCGCTGCAGCAGTTGGTGCTGCCGCTCCTGCAGGCGCTGTGACGCGTTCATCAGCCGCAGGCCCAGGGCGTTCAGCCGCTGGCTCGCCTGCTGCAGGTAGGAAGCCGGGCGCGCGCAGCGCAGCGCGGCGCGATCGAGCCGCTGCGCCTGCGTATCGAGGCGGTGCCGCATGCGCTGCTGCAGGCGCCGGGCGAGCTGCCGCAAGGCGGCCTCGCAGTGCGCGGTGGCGGGCGCCGCCAGCTCGGCCGCCGCGGTGGGCGTCGGGGCGCGCACGTCCGCCACGAAGTCGGCCAGGGTGACATCCGTCTCGTGCCCCACCCCGCAGACGACCGGCACCGGGCTGGCCGCGATGGCACGCACCACACGCTCGTCGTTGAAAGCCCAGAGGTCCTCCAGCGAACCGCCGCCGCGACACACCAGCAAAGCATCGACCTCGGCGCGCGCGCCGGCCAGGCGCAGCGCCTCGACCAGCGCGGCCGGGGCCTCGGCCCCCTGCACGAGGCTGGGGTAGACCGTGACGGACACATGCGGCGCACGGCGCGCCAGGCAGGTCAGCACGTCATGCAGGGCGGCCGCGCCCAGCGAGGTCACCACGCCCAGGCGCTGCGGATAGGCCGGCAGCGGCCGCTTGCGCTCGGCCGCGAACAGGCCCTCGGCCTGCAGCTTGGCCTTGAGCCGCAGGAAGCGCTCCATCAGCGCCCCGGCCGTGCCGGCCTGCTGCATCGCCTCGACCACGAACTGCAGCTCGCCGCGTGGCCCGTACAACGTCACGCGGCCGCGCACCTGCACCCGCTGGCCATCCTGCGGCACGAAATCGAGCATCGAGGCGGTACGGCGGAACATCGCGCAGCGGATCAGCTGCTCATGGCCGTCGGCGTCTTTGAGACTGAAGTAGCAGTGCCCGCTGGCCGCCTTCGCGAAGCCCGACAGCTCCCCCTGCACGGTGCAGGCGCCGAAACGGCCCGCCAAGGCATCTGTGATCGCGAGGATCAGGCCCGCAACGCCCCACACACGCGTGTTCACGGGTTCAATCATGCGCAAAGCCAGTAAACACAAGGGCTGAGAACTCCACAGCCAGCATTGAACGGGCCTCGCAGCGCATATGCCCCGTCATCGGCCTTTCACAATCGTGTAAGTTGTTGATTTTCAATGTTTTATCCGTGCACAAAGTTTAAGCAATCTGGCACATGCCTTGATTTTTCAGGCGTTTGCGCTGGACAGGGAGGGCTTACCCACAAAGTTATCCACATGGACGGTGGATTGGGGCGCGGAATGCTGCAGTGCGGTGGCGACAGGTGGTTCGTGGCGGGCAGCTCGGCAGTTGCGCGCGCCCGTCCATCCAACGCCATAATGCACAGCCTTACGCAGCACCCTGCGTTGCTTGCCTGTTTCACCCTGCGCACCGCGCTGAAAGGAACCCTTTGTTTTCGATCATACAAGCCGCTGGCTGGCCGATCTGGCCCCTCCTCTTGTGTTCCATCAGCGCCGTGGCGCTCATCATCGAAAGATTCGTCAGCCTGCGCTCGGCGGTGATCATCCCCCCGAAGCTGGTCGACGAGGTTCTGGCGGTCACGCGGTCCCACCTGCCCGCCGGGGACGTGGTGAACAAGCTGGCGAACAACTCCGTGCTGGGCTCGGTGCTGGCCAGTGGGCTGCGCGCCGTGATCAGCGATCCGCGCATCAATGAAGCCGGCCTGCGCGGCGCCATGGAATCGGCGGGTCGCGTCGCCGTGCACAAGCTGGAGCGCTTCCTCAACACCCTCGGCTCCATCGCCTCGGCAGCCCCCCTGCTCGGTCTGCTGGGCACCGTGATCGGCATGATCGAGATCTTCGGCTCGCAATCTCCCGGCAGCAGCAACCCCGCGGCACTGGCCTCCGGCATCTCCATCGCCCTGTACAACACCGCCTTCGGCCTGATCATCGCCATCCCCTCGCTGATGTGCTACCGCTACTTCCGCGGCCTGGTGGACGCCTACACGATCGAGCTGGAGCAAGCGGCCGACCGCCTGGTGCCGCACCTGCTGCGCTTCTCGGTGGCCAGCAAGGCGGCCTGAGCCGGCTCCCGCCTTCCCCCCGCGTCCCCTGCCTTTTCCCCTGCCCGCAGCGAGCCCGCCATGCCGTTGAACTTTCGCAAGACACCCTCCGAGGAACCGGACATCAACCTGATCCCGTTCATCGACGTGCTGCTGGTGGTCATCATCTTCCTGATGCTGTCCACGACGTACTCCAAGTTCACCGAACTGCAGATCAACCTGCCCACGGCCGACGCCGAGAAGATGCGTGAGCGTCCGAAGGAGGTCGTCGTGCTGGTCTCGGCCGACGGTCGCTACGTGATCAACAAGAAGCCGGTCGATGGTCGCAAGGTCGAGCTGCTGGCCAAAGAGCTCTTGGCCGCGGCAGCAGGCTCCGACCAGGCGCTGGTCATCATCTCGGCCGATGCGCTGGCGCCCCACCAGTCCGTGATCAGCGTGATGGACGCCGCGCGCCGCGCCAACCTCTCCCGCCTGACATTCGCCACGCAGGCGGGCGAAGCGCGTTGAGCGCGCCGCGGCAGGCCCGCCGCGAGCAGGTCCTGCTGAAAGCCTGGCTGCACCGCGGCCCGCTGGCCCTGGGCCTGTGGCCGCTCTCGCAGCTCTATCGCGCCCTCCTCGCGCTGCGGTCGCTGTGCTTCCGCTGGGGATTGCTCAAGTCGCAGCGCCTGCCGGTGCCGGTGCTGGTGGTGGGCAACCTGATCACCGGGGGCGCCGGCAAGACCCCGGTCGTCCTGGCCCTGGCAACCCTGTTGCGCCGGCAGGGCTGGCGCGTCGGCGTGATCTCGCGCGGTTATGGTCGCCGCACCGACACCGTGGTCGAGGTTGATGCCACCCACACGGCCGAGACGGTGGGTGATGAGCCCTTGCTGCTGCAGCGCCGCGCAGGCGTGCCGGTGGTGGTCGGGCGCGACCGCGTACAGGCAGGCCTGCACCTGCTGGCGGCCCATCCCGAGGTCAACCTCATCCTCAGCGACGATGGCCTCCAGCACCGCGCCCTGGTGCGCGACATCCAGGTGATGGTGTTCGACGAACGCGGCGCGGGCAATGGCTGGCTGCTACCCGCCGGCCCGCTACGCGAACCGCTGCCGCGCGGCGTGCCGCCCGGCACCCTGGTGCTCTACAACGCACCCCAGCCCTCCACCGCGCTGCCCGGCCACCTGGGGCACCGCCGCCTGCAGGGCCTGGTGCGCTGGCATGAGTGGCACGCCGGCCAGGCCGCCACGTCCGCCGCGCTGCGCCAGCTGGCCGAACGCTCGCAGCGGGAGGACGTCTGGGCGGCGGCCGGCATCGCACAGCCGGCACGCTTCTTCGACCTGCTGCGTGATGCCGGCCTGCGCATCGCCCATCCCCTGCCGTTGCCCGACCATCATGACTACGCGGCCAGTCCCCCCTGGCCGGCCAGCGCACCCGCGGTGCTCGTCACCGAGAAAGATGCGGTCAAGCTGACGGCCGCCACCCCCGGCATCGAGCAGGTCTGGGTGGCACCACTAGACTTCAGCCTGGACGCCCCGTTCTGCGACGCCCTGGCGACGCTGATGCACTCCCTGTCTTTTCATCCGGATCCCACCCACCATGGACACCCGCCTGCTTGAGCTCCTGGTCTGCCCCCTGTGCACGGGGCCCCTCGAACACCTGCGCCCGCCGCACCACGACACGCACGAACTGGTCTGCCACCACGACAAGCTGGCCTTCCCCGTGCGCGACGGCATCCCTGTGATGCTTGAGAACGAGGCCCGCGACCTGAACGCCTCCGACACCTCACCCGACACCGCCGCCACGCCATGAGCGGCTTCCACGTCTTGATCCCGGCCCGCCTGGCCTCGACCCGGCTGCCGAACAAGCCCCTGGCCGACCTGGGAGGCCTCCCCATGGTGGTGCGCGTGGCGCAGCGCGCGCAGCGCTCGCAGGCGCGCCAGGTGGTGGTGGCCACCGACCACCCCGACGTGCAGGCCGCCTGCGAGGCCCACGGCGTGGCCGTGGTGATGACGCGCAGCGACCACGCCACCGGCAGCGACAGGCTGGCCGAGGCGTGTGCGCTGCTCGGGCTGGATGGCAGGGACGCGGTGGTCAACCTGCAGGGTGACGAGCCCCTGATCGACCCCGCGCTGGTGGACGCCTGCGCCCACCTGCTGCACACCCGGTCTGAGTGCGTGATGAGCACCGTGGCCCACCCGATCGACGACCCGGCGGAGCTGCGCAACCCGAACGTGGTGAAGGTGGTGTGCGACGCCCAGGGCCGGGCCCTGTATTTTTCGCGCGCGCCGATCCCCTGGTGGCGGGATGCCCCCGGCGGCGCGGCGGCCGGCGTCTTGCCGGTGCCGGCGCCGCTGCGGCACATTGGGCTGTACGGCTACCGGGCCGGCTTCCTGCGCAGCTTCCCGGCCCTGCCGCCCAGCCCGCTCGAACAGATCGAGTCGCTGGAGCAACTGCGGGTGCTCTGGCATGGCGAGCGCATCGCCGTGCACGTCACCAACACCCGGCCGGGCCCAGGTGTGGACACGCCCGAGGACCTGCACAAGGTGCGGGCGCTGCTGTGACCGGATGCGCCATTCGGGGGCATCCCCCAGGTGGCAGGCGAAGGACAAGTGATAATCTCGAAGTCGACCTCAAAAACCGTCGTCTCCAAACGTCGTCCTTTTGCAGTCAGAGTCAGCCGTAGCAGCGCAGTTCCTGCGGCGCAAAGAACAACATCCAGCGACCCATTCCAAGGACCATCATGCGATTGATTTTGTTGGGTGCCCCCGGCGCAGGCAAAGGCACCCAGGCTGCTTTTTTGTGCAAGCACTTCGGCATTCCCCAGATCTCCACCGGCGACATGCTGCGCGCGGCCGTCAAGGCCGGCACGCCTTTGGGCGTGGCCGCCAAGCAGGTCATGGACGCCGGGGGCCTGGTCAGTGACGAGATCATCATCGGCCTGGTCAAGGAGCGCATCGCCCAGCCCGATTGCGCACGTGGCTTCCTGTTCGACGGCTTTCCCCGCACCATCCCGCAGGCCGACGCGCTCAAGCAGGCGGGCGTCAAGATCGACGCGGTGCTGGAGATCGACGTGCCCGATTCGGCCATCATCGAGCGCGTGGTGGGTCGCCGGGTGCACCAGCCCTCGGGACGCACCTACCACCTGAGCTACAACCCACCCAAGGTCGCGGGCCTGGACGACGAGACGGGCGAGCCGCTGATCCAGCGCGACGACGACCGCGAGGAAACCGTGCGCAAGCGCCTGGACGTCTACCAGAGCCAGACCCGCCCCCTGGTGGACTACTACACCGCCTGGTCCGCCAAGGGCGACGCGGCAGCGCCGCGCTACTGCAAGATCAACGGCACCGGCAGCGTGCAGGAAATCACCGCCCGCGCGCTGGCCGCGCTGGGCTGAGCGAGCGGCGCATGGACATCGCCGGCCAGGTCTTCATCGTCACGGGCGGGGCCTCCGGGCTGGGCGAAGGCACCGTGCGCATGCTCGTGGAACAGGGTGGCCGCGTGGTCATCGCCGACCTGCAGGCCGAGCGCGGCGAGGCCCTGGCGCACAGCCTGGGCAGCGACCTGGCGCGCTTCGTGGCCTGCGACGTCACCGCTCCCGCCGACGCGCAAGCAGCCGTCGACCTGGCGGTGGGCCTGGGGCGCCTGGGCGGCCTGGTGAACTGTGCCGGCATCGCCCCGGCGGCCAAGACGGTGGGCAAGAACGGTGCGCATGACCTGGCACTGTTCAGCCGCACCGTGCAGATCAACCTGATCGGCAGCTTCAACATGATCCGCCTGGCCGCCGAGGCCATGCAGCACAACCAGCCAGACGAACGCACGGGTGAGCGCGGCGTGCTGATCTCCACGGCCAGCGTGGCCGCCTTCGAGGGGCAGATCGGCCAGGCGGCCTATGCCGCGTCCAAGGGTGGGGTGGTGGGCATGACCCTGCCCATCGCGCGCGACCTGGCGCGCCTGGGCATCCGCAACATGAGTATCGCGCCGGGCATCTTCGGCACCCCCATGGTGTTCGGCATGCCCCAGACGGTGCAGGACGCGCTGGCTGCCAGCATCCCCTTCCCCTCGCGCCTGGGCACACCGGCCGACTACGCCAAGCTGGTGCAGCACATCATCACCAACGAGATGCTCAACGGCGAGGTGATCCGCCTCGACGGGGCACTGCGCATGGGGCCGCAGTGAGCGTGCTGCGGGGAGGGAGTCCGCTCCTTCCCCCTCTGGGGGAAGGTTGGGATGGGGGCGCGGCCTTCGCAGGTGCCACCTGTTTCTTGTCACATCGCCCAGCGCGAACGGGAGTCATTCGAAGCGCCAGACCCGGGCTCACCACCGGTTCGGAAACTTCCGGTGGATCACGATCCGGTCCGCCTCCAGGGAGAGGTACCCGCCCACCACCAGATCCTTCAGGATCCGGCTGACCATCTCGCGCGAGGCGCCGATGCGGCTGGCGATGTCCTGCTGGGTGGGGCGCGGGCGCACCACCTGGAGGTCCCCCTCCTCCACCGCCAGCGAGGTCAGCAGCCGGGCCAGGCGGCCGAACACATCGACCAGCGCCAGCGCGCGCACGTTCTCGGTCAGCTCCCGCACCCGCTCGACCAGGCTGCGCACGATCGGCCACATACAATCCGGGTGGCTTTGCAGCACGCTCTGGAAGGCAGCCTTGGTGATCACCAGCAGTTCGCTCGGCTCGAGCGCGGCGACGTTGGCGGAGCGCGGTGCATCGTCCAGCAGGGCCAGCTCGCCGAAATGATCACCCGGCCCCAGGGTCGACAAGATCAGCTCGCGTCCCTGGTCGTCATTCAGGCACGCCTTGAGCAGTCCGGAGCACACGATGAACAGGCCATGCGCCGCATCCCCTTCGTTGATGACGATCGCGCCTTTGGCATACGTGCGTTGCCGCGCCTCGCGCACCAGGGCCTGCTGCGCCGCCAGGGGCAGGGTTGCGAACAGCGGAACTGCCCGCAGCGTGACCAGGTTCTTGCATTCTGATTCTTGTTCCATATGACGCCACCCGAGGCCAGGACCAAGGGATCATATCGTCGGTTGGCCGCCGGGCTGCGGCGGGCCGGCGTGGTCATGCTGTTCGCCGTCCTGGCCGCCGCGGCGGCCGTGTCGCCCCTGCACAGCCTGGAGCGCTCCTGGGGGCTGGACAGCCTCTACGCCCTGCGCGGCCCGCGCGACGTGCCCGCCGGCGTGACCGTCATCGCCCTGCATGGCGCCGCCGCCCGCGCCCTGGAGGTGTCCGCCCGGCCCGACCGCTGGCCGCGGACGCTGCATGCCGAGCTGCTGGAACGCCTGCACGCGCAGGGCGCCCGCGTCGTCGCGTTCGACCTGCTGTTCGACCGCCCCCGCGAGGCCGAGGGCGACGAGCGGCTGCGCCAGGCCCTGCACCAGGCCGGCAATGGCGTGCTGGTGGCCTATCTGCGCCGTGACCTGCAGGCCGGGGGCCAGCAGACGATGGCCGCGGTGGACCAGCTGGTCACCCCGCTGCCCGCCCTGGCCGAGGCCGCGTTGGCGACCGCGCCGTTCGCACTGGTGAAGTCGCCCGAAGGGGTGCTGTCCTACCTGGCCTTCGTGCCCGAGGGT
Source organism: uncultured Burkholderiales bacterium (assembly GCA_966252435.1). Lineage (GTDB taxonomy): Bacteria > Pseudomonadota > Gammaproteobacteria > Burkholderiales > Burkholderiaceae_C > CANHBY01. The sequence continues at coordinate 42,322 of CBINPE010000007.1, forward strand.
GACGACCACCCCAGCCTGCCGCTGGTCCTGGCGGCCCGGATGCGTCCCGAAGCGCTGGCGCCCCTGGCCAGCGCCGCCGCCCTGCCCGGCGATCAAGCTCCCCATGTCCTGCTGAGTGCCTTGCGACGCGCCGCCCTGGCCGAGCCCGCGCGCTGGCGGCCGCCGGCCGTCTTGCAGGAAGAGCCCCGCCCGACGCGGCGCTGGCGACAGCTGCTGACCGAGCCGGGCGACGAGGTCTTCCTGAACGTTTACGGCCCCCCGGGCCAGGTGCCCACCCTGCCCTACGACCAGGCCCTGGCGGCGCTGCGCGAAGGCGGGGCGGCGGCCGAGCGATTCCGCGGCGCGGCCGTGCGGGGCGGGGCCGCCGCGCCCACCCCGCCCGAGCCGCGCGCCGCCTCCCGCCCCCCCGGGAGCACGCGCGACGGCCGGGACCTCAGCGGCGTCGAGCGGGCGGCCACCGCGCTGGCCAACCAGCTCGACGGCTCGGCCCTGCGCACCTGCCCCCTGGCCTGGCAGGCGGCACTGACGGCGGCACTGGGCATGCTGTTGCTGGCGCCCTGGCGCCTGTGGCCCATGCGCTGGGCCCTGCCGCTGAGCATGGGCCTGGCAAGCGGCTATGCCGTGCTGGCCAGCCTGGCCTTCGCGCACAGTCTGTGGCTGCCCTGGGCCGTGCCACTGCTGGTGGTCTGGCCCGTCAGCCTGGTGCTGGGCCTGGGCCTGCGCCTGCGTGATGTCGAGCGCCAGCGGCAGCGCCTGCGCCAGGCCCTGTCGCGCTATGCGCCGCGGGAGGAGATCGCGCGGCTGGCGCGCGAGCTGCGCCATGCCGACGACACCGTCTTCGTCGCCTGCCTGAGCACCGACATCGAGGACTACACCCGTCGCATCGAGAGCCGCGACCCGGGCGAGGCCCGCCGCTGGCTGAACGCCTACTTCGAGACCGCGTTCCCGATCGTGCGGGCGCACGGCGGTCACGTGGTGGACCATGCGGGGGACTCGATGATCTGCATCTGGCTGTCGGGCAAGGACCCCCGCTCGGCCTGCACCGCCGCCGTGACGGCCTCGCGCGCGCTCAGCCAGGCGCTCAACCGCAGCCGGGCCGGCGAGTTCGACCCGCAAGCCTTTCCCACACGGCTGGGCCTGCACTTCGGCCCTGTCTCGCTGGGCGAGGTGGGCGACGCGCAATACGCCGAGCAGCGCGTGGTGGGCGACATCGTCAACACCGCCAGCCGCATCCAGTCGTCCAACAAGCCGTTGGGCACGCGGGTCCTGGTGTCGGACGTCATCGCGCAGCACTTGGCGCCTGGGTCTTTTCGGCCGCTCGGCCGCTTCCTGCTCACCGGCAAACGCCAGGACGTGGGCCTGGCCGATCCCCTGGTGGGCGACGGCGATCTTCAGCAGCAGCATGCGCAGGCCCTCTCCGCGTGGGAGCAAGGCGAACTGTCGAGGGCACGGGAGCTGCTGGAAACCCTGCTGCGGCGCTGGCCCGACGACGGCCCGGCCCGCTTCCTGCTGAAGTGTGTGCTGCAGCCTCCAGCCGCCGACCCGGCCGTGGCACGGCACGTCATCACCCTTCACCTAAAATAGTTTTTCCACAGGGAGTTCATCACCTAACAACAATACAAGGACACGATGCAGTCTCCGTGTCCGCCTGCGCCACACCGCAGGCAGTCCGTGGCCGTTCACCCTGACAACCAGACCAACGACAACACAGCCACGGACGCCGTCCGTCCATCGGGGTTCCATCACCCCGTCCCAGCAGTTCCCGACGTTCCCACATCGTCTCGATCGAACACGCCATGCCCCTTTGCGAAGCGGGCAGCCAGTCCGTTCGGCGGTGCGGGATCGAGCTTCTTGATCGATTCGATTGGTTCGACTGATTGATTGGTTGATTGATGACCTCGAGGGGTCCTTGAGCGAGCGCTGAGTGGTCCGGCACGAAGAAGACGGCACTGTCTCGTTCATCGCCCCTTGCATTGATGGCCTGATGCACCACCCACAAGGAGGCGGCCCCTTTCGGCGCCGAGACGGTATGACGACGACTCACAGCACCCCGGTTGTTCCTCGCGACGCTGCGCGGCAGCGGCCCGCGGCTTCTTTTTCTCTTTCCTCTTCTTTCGCTGCCAGCACCCACCTGAGGCGCCGGCCCGCCTTGAACCGCGTCGCGGGTGCCGCCCTGCTCGCCTGCGCAGGCGGCGCCTGGGCCTGCGACGGGCCGGCGGCGAAGCTGGTCTCGCTCGAGGGCACGGTCGAGGTGCGCGCCGCGGGCAGCGGTGCCTGGCAGCCGGCCACGCCGGCGCAAGCGCTGTGCACCGGCGACACGCTGGCGGTGCGCGCGCTGGGACGCGCGGCGGTCGCGCTGCCCAACGAGGTGGTGCTGCGGCTGGACCAGGGGTCGGTGCTGACCTTGAAATCCTTCGCGAACGAACAGCCTTCGGAGCTGGGCCTGCTGCAGGGCGCCTTGCATGTGCTGACCCGCTTCAGCAAGCGCTTCGGCGTGGTCACGCCCTACCTGAACGCGATGGTGGACGGCACCGAGTTCACCGTGCGCGTGGCCGAGGGGGCCACCAGCGTGTCGGTGCACGAGGGGCGGGTGAGCGCGGAGAACAGCGCCGGCCAGCAGAAGGTCACGGCAGGCTCGAGTGCGCGGGCGGCGCAGGGCCAGGCGCCCGTGGCGCTGACCCTGCAGCCGCGCGATGCGGTGCAGTGGGCCCTGTATTTCCCGCAGATCGTGCAGTCGTCGCCCACCGTGGTGCAGGGCTTGCCGGCGGCCGCGCAGCAGGCGGCGCAACTGGCGAGCCAGGGGCAGTACAGCCAGGCGCTGGCGGCCTGGCCCGCGGAGGTCGATGCCCTGCGCAACGAGCGCGCGGGCTGGCTGCTGGGTGTCGGCCGGATCGCGGAAGCGGAGGCCTTGCTGCCGCCGGCCGACGCGGCGGGAACGGGACCCGCCGCAGCCTCGGCGCTGGCGGTGCGGGCGCTGCTGCAGGTGGTGCGCTACCAGACGGACGAGGCGCTGGCCACGGCGCAGCGGGCGGTGGCCAGCGACCCGCAGTCGGCCGCCGCACAGCTGGCCCTGAGCTATGCCTGGCAGGCACGGCGCGACCTGCCGGCCGCGCTGGCCGCGGCGCAGCAGGCCGTGATGCTGGAGCCGGCGCACGCGCTGGCCTGGGCGCGGCTGGCCGAGCTGCAGCTGTCGAGTGGACTGCTGCGCGAGGGCGAGGCCAGCGCCGGCCGGGCCCTGGCCGTGAACCCGCGCGCGCCGCGGGCGCAGACCCTGCTGGGCTTCGCGCAGCTGCTGCGCGGGCGGGACGCACAGGCGCAGGGCAGCCTCGAGCAGGCCCAGGCCCTGTCGCCTTCCGACCCCCTGCCCCACCTGGGCCTGGGCCTGTCCCTGCTGCGCAGCGGCAAGGTGGCCGAGGGCCGGCGCGAGATGGAGATCGCGGTGATGCTGGACCCGGGCGACGCCGAGTTGCGGGCCCTGCTGGCGCGGGCCTACCTGGGCGAGCGGCGCGACCGTCTCGCAGCCGACGAGATCGGCATCGCCAAGGCGCTAGACCCGCGCAGCCCGACGCCCTGGTTCCTCGACGGGCAGCTCAAGCAGCGCGCCAACCGGCCGGTGGAAGCGGCGGCCGACTACGAGCGCGCCCTGGCGCTGAACGACCAGCGCGCGGTGGTGCGGCCGAACAGCCTGCTCGACACCGACCGGGCAGCCCGCACCGCGGCGCTGGCCAGCGTGTGGCGGGACCTGGGGTTCGAGGGGGCACTGCTGTCCGCCGGGCGACGCGCCCTGACGGACGACCCCCAGAACGAGGCCGCACACCGGCTGCTGGCCGAGGCGTACGCGTCGAGCCCTCGGTATGAGACGGCACGGGTGAGTGAGCTGCTGCAGGCGCAGTTGCGGCAGTCGCCACGCACCGAGCCAGTGGCGCCACAGGAGTTGCAGCCGGGGCTGCCGGTGCTGAACGGGCCGCAAACGCTTGCGCTGCAAGAGACAGGTCCGTTGTTCGATGAGAGCCGCGGTGGCGCACGACTGGGACTGATGGGGGGTAACCGAGGTTTGTTCGGAAGCGCGGCAACGGTTTGGCGCAGCGTGGGAGATGGACAGATTTCGCTGGGGCACTTCCACTACGAGACGGATGGGTTTCGTAGTGGCGCCGATCTCAAGCTTGATGCCAATAACGTGTTGTGGCAGACAGCCCTGACACCCGAATTGAACGGACAGTTTGAAGTCCGCAGCACGCGCAGGGAAGGCGGCGATATCACTCAGAGGTTGCTCGCCCAGAGCGCCACGCCAGAAACTCGTCGAGATATCGACGTCGACACGTGGCGTGTTGGATTGCGTTACCTGCCGACATCAGAGAGTGAATGGATCGGATCTGCCGTTCACATCGAACGAGATTCAAATTCAATCGATGTCAGCAGAAACGGGGCTCTCAAGAATACGACCAACGGCACCAATGATCGATCTGGTCTATTGACCGAGCTGATGTACACAACACACGCCTCCATGTACAACCTGACCTCGGGTCTATCGAGGTACCGAGAGGATCTGACTTCCATCACCACCACAACCATCACGGGGCTGCCTGTCACGCCCCGGCCATTCGTTAGCCGATCCTCGCCTTCGCTCAAGCACGATCTGGGTTTTCTCAATCTGGTCGTCAACGCCCGGCCCGTGACACTTCACGCAGGATTGAGCCGAGATGAATTTTCGCGGGGCATTGTGAGCGTGCGGCAGACCAGCCCTCGCTTTGGGCTGGGATGGCAGCTCAATGATTCATGGTTGGTCCGCATGGCCAGCATCAAAGCTGTCAAGGGAGCAACGGCGAAGGAACAGACGGTTGAACCTACGCAGTTTGCTGGATTCAATCAGCTTTTTGATGACCCGGAAGGAACGAAGTCCCGGCGGCAAGCGGTGGGGCTTGAGAAACATTTCACTGGCGGTCAACTGGGCGTGGAAATCTCGAGACGCCATTTGCAGATACCTGCCGTGCTGACCACCCCCATTCCCAGTTGCCGCAGCGTCACCACGGTTTGCGACGTGCAGTGGACAGAGGCTTTCAACCGGGCATATTGGGGCCAAACCTTGAATGCTCGCTTGTCAGGAAGCGTTGCCCTGGAATATGAGACACAGGCTTTGTACACAGCAGGTGCTTCGAATCTTCCGGCCAGCACAAGAACCTGGCAAATGCCACTGCGCCTGAACTATTTCCCAACAGAAATCCTGTCCCTCTACGGCGAGATACGAAGAGTTGAACAGTCAGCAAGCTTCAGCTCTGGCGCGATCCGAAGTGCCAGTGACCGGTTCTGGATCACGAACGTAGGTTTGCGAATCGAACCTTCGCCGAGGACGAGTGTATTGATCGACGTCAACAATCTCTTCAACCAGGAATTTCGTTTTCAGAACACGTACCTTTCGGGAGAACCACGGGTTCCACTTTTCCAACCGGGACGTACCATCATGGGCCGGGCAGAAATTCGTTTTTGACCGTCTAGCACAGTTACCAAAAACCGAGGAGAAAGATCACATGTTCCACACCTTACGTTGTGCTGTTGTGCTGCTGCCCATCATTGGACTTTGGTCATGCGGTGCCATGTCCCAACCTGCCCCGACCCAGTCGCCTCAATCTTCAAATGCTGTGGAAGGAAGGGCTCTTGCGGAAAAATTCATCCGGCCGAACAACGGTACAGCCGCGATCGTTTTCAACGAAAAAGGAGATGCCATCGTCGTCAACAAGGAGGGGCAGGTCGTCCAGCCTTGTCAAGTTTGCACCCCGGAGCTCGAGCGAAGATATGGGCCTCAATGCAGCAAAGCTCCCAAGACAACAGAGATGAGCACCGCGACCGATAAACAGACACCCGCCATCTGCAACAAATTGGTCGGCACGACTGTGCAAGGTGTCAAACCCATCAGCGTTCTTCGTCACACCGGCTCCGAGTGCATGACGTTCTTTTTTAATAATGATGGGATCTTCACGGCTTACGAATACTGTTGGTAATGGGCCTGTTGAAAGTTGATAACTGACTGGGTATGCGGTCCGACGACGCATGACCATTCTTCTTTTTGACAACGGCGTCTCCGACGTCTTCGACATCTGCCGTCCGGCAAGTCGACACGGGTGTGCTGGCGCGGCCGCGCTCAGCACACCCCCACCAACCCCTCCACCGCCAGGCTGCGCGCCAGTTGCAACCGTTCCGCCAAGGCATGGCGGCCGGGGGCGTCGGCCAATTGGTAGGGCTCGGGCTGCAGCATGAAATCGAGCAGCTCGGCCGCCCGCGCGTCGAAGTGGAGTTCCTTGCGCGCCAGCGTCAAGGTGAGGCGGCCGCCGTCCTGGCGGCGTTGCAGCAGGCGCTCCGGATGACCGACCAGGCGGGTGCGTGCGTCGGCTTCCAGCAGCCGGCTCAAGGCGCTCAGCCGGCCCGTGCGGGCCGTACTGTCCTCGTCCAGGCGCGCGTGGTGGCGCCGCACCGCGTGGACCACCCTGCCGCGCGGCTGGGCACGCACGGCCTCGGCCAGGCGCTGCAGGTCGCTGGGCACCGCGGCAGGCAACGCGCCTGCACAGCGGCGCAAGGCGGGGTCGTCGCGCAGGGACTGCAGCGCCGCCTCGCCCAGGTCCCGCAGCAGGTCCAGCGGCGTCAGCGGCAGGACCTCGAATTCAAGCGCCCACACCGACGCGGCCGTGCGCCAGCCCAGGCCCGGCAAGGCCGGCAGGATCAGCACATCGCCCGCCTCGCCCTTCAGTGAACGCGGCGCAGCCCGGGCCCCCACCGCCTCGTCCTGCCAGGACACCGTCAGGGTGCCAGCGAGGACGACCAGCACGCGCAAGGCGCCGGGCAGCAGCGCGGGCAGGCCCAGGTGCAGCGGCCGACCACCCACGGCCTGGCCGCGCCACGCATGGGCCCGCAGCGGCACGCCCAGCGCACGCTGCGCCGCCGACATCGCGCCCGCCACGCCCGCATCGACGCGGTGCACGTGGCGCAGCTGCAGCCATCCGCCTGCGGCCAGCTCACGCTCGACACGCGCCGCATCCAGCAGGCCGCCCAGCACCTGGTCGCCCAGGCGCCGCTCGCGGGTCCAACTGCGCGGGTCGATGGGCAAGGCCGCGGCGTCGCGCGCCGCCGCGCCGCGCCACAGCAGCGCGTCGTCGCTGCGCAGGCGCTCGGCCTGCATCCACGCGGCCAGGCGGGCGGCGTCGGGCCAGTCGGCCTCGGGCGCCGCACCGCGCAGGCGCACCGGCACCGCATCGGCCAGGTAGCGCCACCCGCGCAGGTGGCGCGCGTCCGACGCCGCGGGCTTCAGCCAGGCGGACAGGCGTTGGTCGAGAAAGGACGACGCCGCAGGGTGAGCAGGAAGGTTCATCGCAGGGTCTCTTCGAGGAGGTTCAGGGAAGGCACACCAGGGACAGCGGACGGGTTGGCCGCCTCACGCAGCAGGCCCGCCAGGACCTGCTCGAGCGACTCGCGCAGCACCTCGTCCGCGAGCCCGCCATGGGCAGTGAAGCAGTGGCGGGCCTGGGCACCGTGCGCGAAGTCGGCCAGGGCCGTCTGCCAGCACTGCCGCAGCCGGCCCAGGCGGGTGTTCAGGTGCAGGCCCAGCGTCAGGTGCAGGGAACAGGCGCCGGCCGTGCGCGCCGCATGGATCTGGCCGCGCGGCAGGTAGAGGATGTCGCCAGGCTCGAGCACGGTGTCGATCAGCGGCTCGCCTTCGCGCACAGCAGCGTCGATCAGCGCCTGGTGCGGGCCGCAGACCTGCTCAGGCGCCGGGAACGGCAGCGGCGCGCCGTGCACCTGCCAGTGCTTGCGGCCTTCGAGCTGCAGCACGATCACGTCGTGGGTGTCCCAGTGGTGGTCGAAGCCGCGCGCATCCGACGGCGTCAGGTAGGCGTTGGCGTGGATGCGCTCGACGTGCGGCGCGAAGGCCTCGATCACCGCATCGCACAGCGCGCGCACTGGCGGATGGAAGACGTCGATGCCGATGGTCTGCAGCGTCGCCCCGGCGGCGTACTCGGCCAGCAGGGCGTCCAGGTCGGTCGCGCGGCGGCCGGCGCCGTCCACGGTGTAGCGCGGCGCCGGGACCTCGCTGCCGTCCTTGAACAGGCGCACTTCGGGCCAGCCCAGGCCGCCTTGCGACAGGCAGCGGTCCAGGGCGTCGATCGACCAGACCGCCGCGGAGTGGGACTCGGGCCAGGCCCGGCGCAGCAGGCAGGGCCGCTGATCGAAGGCGGCCTGCAGGTCGGGGGAGCGGGTCCAGTCGGGAGGAAGGAGAGGGTTGGGGATCATGGTGCCTCATGCAGGCTCGTTGACTGCAACGTGCTTCGATCAGCACGAACGGGAGATTCCGGGTCTGCGCTTCATGGGTTTGCGCTTCTTGGTCAGGCCACCAACGCGGCCTCGTCCACCCGTGTCAGCGCTGCGGCCGCCGGGGCTTCCACGTCGGTCTCCTCGCCCTCCCCCTGCACGGCCAGGCCGTTGCGGTCGTGCGAGATGACCACCATCGTGCGGCCCTGGAACAGGCCGCTGTCGAGGATGCGGCGGCGCGACAGGCGGTCGAGCTGGGACATGGGCTCGTCCAGCAACAGCAGCGGCCGGTCGCTGGCCAGCACGGCCGTCAGGGCGATCAGCTGGCGCTGGCCGCCGGAGAACGAGCCACCGCCCGCGCTGACGCGCGTGGCGTAGCCCATCGGCAGGGTGCGCACCCAGTCGTCCAGTCCGGTGCGGCGCGCCACCGCGAGCACCTGGCTCGCCGGGCAGCCCGCCAGCCAGCGCAGGTTGCTGGCGATGCTGCCCTCGAAGAGCGGCGCTTCCTGCGGCAGGTAGCCGATCAGGTCGCTGCCGGCCTGCACGGGCTGGCCGAAGACTTCGACCTGGCCTTGCTGCGGCGTCAGCAGGCCCGCGGCCAGGCGCAGCAGCGTCGTCTTGCCAGCCCCCGAGGCACCGCTCAGGACCACCAGGGCGCCGGCCGGCACCTCCAGCGAATGGTCCCGCACCGCCCAGGGCGCCCGGGGGTCGTAGCGGAAGAACAGATGGTCCAGCCGCAGCGCAGGCACCCCGGGGTCCGCGGGCACGGCGCGGGCCGGGCCCTGCGGGGGCGTCGCGCACTGCGCGGCCGCGGCAGCCGCCTGCAAGGCCCCGTTCACCCGCCGCCAGTGGGGGGCCAGCGCGGTGAGGCTCATCAGCGCGTGGCTCAGGGCAATCGCCTGGCGCATCACCTGCTCGGCCAGCATGGCACTGGCCAGGAAGGGCCCCAGGCTGATGTCGCCGCGCACGCAGGCCGCGCCGCCCCAGGCCAGCCAGCCGGCGCGGGTGAGCTGCAGGCTGCCTTCGAGCAGCACGTCCAGCCACAGGCCGGCCCGCACCTGGCCCAGGGTGGCCGTCTGCTCGTCCACCAGCCGGCGCAGCCAGCGGCGCGCGCCGGCATGCTCTGCCCCGGCCGTGCGCAGCGCAGGCCCGCCCTGCAGCAGCTCGAGCAGCAGGGACTGCTGCGCCGCCCGGGCATGCAGCACCTCGCCCTGCCAGCGCGTGTTGTTGCGCGCCAGCGGGAGCGACAGCAGAAGCAGGCCCAGCGCCAGCCCCGCCAGGGCCCAGGCCGCCGCGGGCACCAGGGCGCACAGCGTGGCCCAGGCGACGGCCGCGCTGAACAGGCCCAGCAACGGGCCCAGGCCCGAGCCCAGCGCAGCGCCCGCGATCAGCTCGGCGCTGGACAGCAGCTGCAGCCCCTCGCCCACCGTGCGGCCGCGGGTCTCGGCATAGGCGCTGCGCAGCAGGGCATCGAACATCATGCCGTTGGCCCGGGTGCGCAGGCGCTGGTCCAGGCTGCGCGTGACGCGGTCGCGCCACCAGCCCAGCGCGGCCCCGTGCCCGGCCACCGCCACCAGGCCGAGCACCGCCACCGTGAGCAGGCCGGCCGCACCGTCAGGCAAGGCACGGTCGGTGACGAGCCAGGCTACGGCCGGGCCGAGCAGGCCGAGGCCTTGCGACAGCGTCAGTGCCACGAGCGCCGCCACCACGTGCCCCGACTCGGCGCAGACCGCGGACCACAGCCAGGCCCCCATGCGCGGCGCCGCCGGGTCGGCGCGCAGGTCGAGGACCAGGATCTCGGTCTTGGCCGGGGCGTCCTGCAAGGCCGCGGGCAGGTCGCGGCGGGATTGCAGCAGGTGCAGGGCCCCCTCTTCCTCCTTCCCGCCGGCGCTCACCGGCAAGGCCGCCAGCGTGGGGCCCAGCCGCAGCGCCTGGGCCAGCGGCAGGCGCACCACCCGCGCCGGCCAGCCCAGGCCCCGGCACACCGCGGCCGCGCGGCGCAGCAGGGCCTCGGGGCCAGGAGATGGGTCTGTGTTTGTGGCGCTGCAGCCCCCATCCCAACCTTCCCCCAGGGGGGGAAGGGGTGCATCCGCCACCAGTTCGGCGATGCGCGAGGCTGCCACGCGCTGCCCGCGGCGCTGTGCCAGGCGGTGCAGCAGCTCGACGAGGCCGGCGTGCGCGTCGGCATCGGGACCGGCGGCAGCGGCGCCGTCGTGGCCGGGGCCGGGAACCAGGCGCATCGTGGCGCCCACGGGAAGGGATGTCAGCACCATGCACCTCCGGCTTGCAACAAGTCGCGGAACACGCCCGGCACGCAGGCCAGGTCCTCGAAGCGGCCCGACTGCTGGATGCGCCCGTCCTGCATCACCAGGATGCGGTCGGCGTTGCGCACCGTGGCCAGGCGGTGGGCGATCACGAGTTGTGTGCAGCGCAGGCCGTCCAGGTGCGCCTGCAGGGCCGCCTCGGTGACCGCGTCCAGGTGGCTGGTGGCCTCGTCCAGGACCAGCACCGCCGGCCGGTGGGCCAGGGCCCGCGCGATCATCAGGCGCTGGCGCTGGCCGGCCGACAGGCGCATGCCGCCGGGCCCGAGCGGTGTGTCGTAGCCCTGCGGCAGCGCGGCCAGGGTGTCGTGCAGCTGCGCGGCCCGGCAGGCGGACTGCAGCGCGCTGCCCGGCAGGTCGTCGTCGGCCAGGGCCAGGTTGGCGCGCGCGGTGTCGTCGAAGACGAAAGCCTCCTGCAGCACCGCCGCCATGCGACGGCGCACCGCCACCATGTCCAGCGTGTGCAACGCAGCGCCGTCGAGCAGCACCTCGCCCGCGCTGGGCCGCGCCAGGCCCAGCACCAGGCGCGCCAGGGTCGACTTGCCCGCCCCGCTGGGGCCGACGATGGCCACCCGCTCGCCCGGGGCGATGCGCAGGTCGATGCCGTCCAGCACCCAGGGGGCATGGCGGCTGTAGCGGAAGCGCACGCCGCGCAGCTCGATGGCGCCGTGCACCGTCTGCGGCCGCACCGTCCCGCGCGGCTCGGCCGGCGCGGCCAGCACGTCGTCGATGCGCTCCAGGGTGCCGCGCAACAGCGCGACCTCGCCGGCCAGCGCGGCCATGGACTGCAGCGGCCGCCCCAGCAGGCTGTGCAGCGCCAGGAAGCCGGCGAACTCGCCGAGCGTGAGCTGCTCGGCCATCACCAGCGCGCCCGCCCCGGCCAGCAGGCCGGCCTGGCACAGGCCGTCGAACAGCTGCATCCAGCGCGCGTTGCGCTGGCCCAGGGCGGTGCGCCGCAGGGTCGCGTTGCCACGCTCGTCGATGCGCTCGCGCTGGCGCTCGGCCAGCGGGCCGGCCAGTCCGAAGGCGCGCACGAACTCGGGTGCGCCCAGGGCCTCGGTGGCGGCGCTGCGCTCGCGGCCCAGCGCAGCCTGCTCCTGGCCGATGGCCTCGCGCTGCACGCCCCGCCAGGCCTGCGTCAGCGCGATCCTCGCGGCGTGCGACAGCAGCACGCCCAGGCCCAGCCAGGGGTGGTAGGCCAGCATCAGCGCCGCGTAGGCCAGCACCAGCGCGCTGTCGAGCACGCAGCTCACCAGGCGGGTGGAGAGGTCGCGCAGCTCGATGTTGGCCTGCACGCGCTGCATCAGGTCACCCGCCGGGCGCTGCGCCAGTGCGGCCAGCGGCAGGTGCAGCAGGTGGGCCACGAAGTCGCTCATCAAGGACAGGTCGAGCGCGGCGTGCAGCCAGTGGATGACGCGGTCGCGCAGGAACACCAGGCCGATCTGGCTCAGCGCCGCCGCCAGCACCGCGCCGGCCACCACCCACAGCCAGGCGTCGCGCCGCGGCTGGATCACGTGGTCGACCATCACCTGCGTGGCCGCCGGCGGCACCAGGGCCACCAGCTCGAGCAGCAGGGTGCACAGTCCCACCAGGGCGAGGGCTGAGCCGCAGCGGCGCAGCTGCGCCACATAGCGCGTGAAGGTGGGCCGCGGCGCGCGGCGGCGCCGGAAGTCGGCGCCGGGCGTGCACACCAGGGCCACGCTGGACAGCCGACGGGCCATCTCGTCGGCGGCCCAGTGCACCCGGCCGGCCGCCGGGTCGATCACGTCCCAGCCGTCGCCGCGCGCGCCCACCAGCACCACGAAGTGCGCGCCGTCGACATGCAGGATGGCCGGCAGGTCCAGGCCCGCCAGGGCGTCAGGGGTGACGCGGAAGGCCTGGGTCCGCAGGCCGTAGTGCTGCGCGGCCTGGGCGATCGCCGCGGCACTCGCGCCGTCGCGGCCGATGCCGCACTGGTCGCGCACCTCGGCCAGGGGCGCGGCATGGCCGTGGTGGGCCAGCACCATCGCCAGGCAAGCGGCGCCGCAGTCGGTGCGCTCCATCTGCGCGACCAGCGGCACCCGGCGCGCGGCACGCCGCGGCGCGGCACCCGGCCGGCCGCGGCCCAGGGCGAAGAAGGGAAAGACCGTGGAGGAGGACAGGAAGGCCATGGTCAGGACAGCCACTTGCGCAGCGGCTCGAGGACAAGGGTGATGAGGCGGCGCTCGCGCAGGGTGAAGCGCACCTCGGCCTGCATGCCGGCACGCAGCCAGGGCTGGAGGCGCTCCATGCGCTCCCCTGGCTCGGGCGCGATCTCGACGCGGTACAGCGGCGTGGCGGGCATGGCCGCGTCGCCCATCACGTCGCGCCACTCGGCATTGCCGACCAGGTCGCTGCCGATGCGGGTGACGTGGCCGCGCAGCGCGCCGAACTCGCCGCTGGGCAACTGGCGGATCTCGATGTGCGCCGCGGCCCCTGGCGCCAGGAAGGCGCGGTCGCGTTCCTCGATGAAGGCGACCACCTCGCTGGGCGCGGCGTCGGGCACCAGGCGCGCCACCACGCTGCCGGGCTGCACCAGCTCGCCAGGACGCACCACGACCGCCTCGACCACCCCGGACCGCGGCGCCGTGGCCACGGTCTGGCGCAGCATGCTGCGCGCGGCGTCACGGCGCGCCTGGGCCGTGGCCTGGTCCTCGCGCAGGCGCAGCCGCTCGCTCTCGCGCTGGGCCTGCAGCTCGGCCACCTCGCCGCGGGCGCGGGCGCGCTCTTCAACGAGCGCGATGCGCTGACGACGCGCCTCGTCGAGCCGGTCGGCAGCGTCGTCGCGGGCATGGGTGCTCATGAAGCCCTTGGCATGCAGCTCGTCCATGTCCTTCAGGCGCTGCGCCAGGCGCTCGATGCTGGCGGTCTGGTTGGCGATGCGCTCGTCCAGGCCCTGGATGCGCGCCTCGAGCTGGCGGCGGCGCTCGCCGGCCAGCACGTCGAGCCGATCGCCGCTGAGCGTGGACTGCGACTCGACGAACTTCAGCCGGCGCTCGCTCTCCTCGAGGGTGGCGCTGAGCGCTGTGGCGTCGATGCCGAGCAGCCGCTGCCCGGGGGTGACGCGCTCGCCGGAGTGCACCGCCACCCAGGCCACCGGCCCGGCCGTCTCGGCCAGCAGGGGCAAGGTGCCCTCGGCGGCGCGCAGGGCGGCCGGGCCGCGCGCCGTCACCTCCACCGAGCCGAACACCGCGAAGCCGGTGGCGGTGAACAGCGCCGCGGCGAGCAGGCTCGCGGCCACCCAGGCGCCCGGAGGCGTCATGCGCAGCGCGGCGGCGATCGGCTCGCCCTGGTCGAAGGCGGCCTCGACGCGCTCGCGCCAGCGGGGGTCGCCGGGTGGCACGGGCGCGGCGTCTGCCTGCTTGTGCGGCGCCGCGATGAAAAGGGCGTGGATGGAATTCATGCCGGACCTTCCCGTGCGCTCAGTTGAGGTGCCCGCTGAAGCCCACCGGCACGAAGTGCAGGAAGGCGGAGGTGGAGCGCCGCCCTGCCCCCAGCGGCTCGCGGAAGTGCGACAGCTCGCGGCCCTTGAACAGCAGCGCGTCGCCGGGGGCCAGGCGGGCCCAGCGGGTGCGGCCCGCGCGGTCCTGCAGGCCCAGCGGCCAGGCGTCGGCGCGGCGCTGGCCGGGATGGGCGTCGAGCGTCAGTGACAGGGTGTACTCGCACTGCTCGCGGTCGACATGTGGCTTGAGGTCGCTGCCCTCCACGTAGCCGCCAAGGAAGGCGTACGAGCGCTTGATCGGCTCGGCCACCAGCTCCTGGATGGGGCGCTGCAGCTGCTGGTGCAGCCACACCGTCATAGGCTCGCTGTGCTTGAAGTAGCGGCGCGACTGGGCGTCGTTGAAGCGCAGGTGGCCCTCATGGATCAGCGGGTCGACATAGCCGCGCAGCGAGGCCACCAGCGGCGCCGGCAGCAGGCGCGGCAGGCGCACCCAGCCTTCGCGCGCCAGCTGGGCGCGGCGCAGGCGCTGGCGCCGCGCCACGCACTGGCCGCGCCACACCCACTCGCCCAGCGTGGTGAGCAGGCCGGCCTGGGCGTAGCGCTGCGCGGTGGCGGGTTCGAGCTGGCGCGGCAGCAGCTCGTGGTTGACCAGGCGCTCGAGCAGCTGCACATCCTCGCCGTCCAGCCAGTAGGCCAGCGGCACGACACTGCCCGGCAGGCTCACCCAGGCCAGCGCGGCCGCGTCGGCCAGCGGGCTGACCGCCCCCCAGGGCGCGCTGAAGCTGCCGGTGCCCGGCAGCACGCACAGGCTGGGGTTGACGATCCACTGGTCGCGCGGGGTGTCGCGCAGGGCCGCGGGCACGGGGGCGAGCGTGCCGTGGCCGTCGATGAAGCAGGCGTAGCGCACGCCGCGCGGCACCTGCGGGCGCGGCATCAGCACGCCCGCGCTCTGCAGGGTGCGGGCCATCGAGGCGTCCAGCGTCAGGCCCGGCAGGCGCGGCGCGTCGCGCAGGGTCATCAGCAGGTCGAACACGCCGGGCTGGGTGGCGGCGTCCACGCGGGTCACGCGCAGGCCCTCGCCGCGCACCGGGGCGTTGACCTCGAGGCCGACCACGGTGCCCTGGTCCTGGATCAGGTTGAGGCTCAGGCAGCGGTTGAGGCTCAGGGCCGGCGCTGCGGCCACGGAGGATGCGGGGGTGGAGGTGGTGCTCATGAAGGGTCTCCGAGGGACTTGGCGGGATCGGGTCGTTGGCTGGAGGTGGCGGTGGTGGCATGCGGTTGGGAGCGCCCCCACCCCAACCCTCCCCCAGTGGGGGAGGAAGTGGCTTCGGGGTTCAGGCGAACAGGGGGCGCAGCAGCAGGGCCTCCCGCATCTGCGTGAAGAGGGACGACAGCTGGTCCTGCTGGGCGCGCACGGCGCGCTCGCCGTAGCGGTGCTCCAGGCGGCTCTGGATGCCGGCCTCCGCCTCGCCCTGCAGCAGGTTCTCCAGCACCTCCAGCGACAGGGTGTCGAAGGTCAGGCCGATGCGGTCCTCGCCCGACAGGGTGCGCACCTGCTCGACGATCCATTGCGCCGGCTCGACGCCGGGGTGGCGCGCACGCACCGCCTCGAAGATCGAGGCGCGGTCGGGCAGGTTCAGCAGCAGGGCCAGGAAGAAGCGGTGCTCGGTGGCGCGGATGCGGTCGCGGCGCAGCACGATGTTGGCCTGGCGGCGCGCCTCGTCCAGCGAGGGACGCATGGCGTCCACGAAGGCGCCGTGGCGTCGGCGGGCCACCTCGATCAGCTCGTCGAGCGCGTCGTGGGCGTGTCGGTTGGCGATCTCCAGGGTGCGGTAGGCGCTCCAGGCGTCCGAGCCGCGGATCACGTCGGCCAGCGCGTCGGGCAGGCCCGGGTCCTTGATCGAGGCCAGCATGTTCAGCAGCCGCGCCTGCGTGGTGTAGGGCTCGGGCGCCCAGAACGGGTCGTAGGCGATGTGCGGCTTGGCGTAGAGGTACTGCGGGCCGGTGCCGTCGTCGACGGTGCGCACGACGATGCTGGCAGAGGGGTGGTCGAGGTGGAACAGCGCATGGATCAGCGCGTCGCCGGAGTGGATCTCGCGCACCGCGCCGCGTGCCAGGTGCTCGGACCCGTCGAAATGCGTATCGCCGACCAGCAGCCGGTTGCCCACGCGCTCACGCTCGGTGAAGGTGTAGGCGCTGTGCAGGCTGGAGCCGGCCAGCACCTGGAAGGCGCCGCAGAAGTTGTGCTGGTGGATCGCGGTGGTCGACTCCACCCAGGTCAGCACCTCGATGAAGAAGCCCGAGCCCACGAAGACGTTCAGCGGCGGCTGGCCGAAGGGCGATCCGAACTGCGGCACCCACTGCGGCGCGCGCAGCGCCTGGCGCACCAGGGCCACGTGGTCGATGGCGGCGGGCAGGTCGTGCGCCTCAAGGGCGGCGCGGGCGATGCCGGGGAAGGCGGCGGCCACCTGGCCGCAGGCGCGCCAGCGCTGGTCGATGTCGCGGCCCAGGCGGGTGAAGATGTCGATCATGGTCGGTCCTTTCGGGTCTCGGGTGAAGGTGGAGGTCGTGTCAGGCGGCGAGCGGCTCGACATGCGGGTGCCAGGCGCCCATCGCCTGGGTCAGCACCTGGCGTCGGTCGCCCGGGACCAGGCCGATGCGGTTCCAGCCGAAGAGGCCCACGGCCGCCAGCACGCCGCGCAGCCCCTGGGCCAGCTGGCCCGTGATCGCCAGCTCTGCCAGGGCCAGGCCGGCGCCGGCCTGCGCCGCGGCCAGCGCAAGCAGCGGCTCGCGCGCCGCCTGCGCCATCGGATGCCCGGCCAGCGCCTGCAGCGTGGGCCGCGCCCGGCGCGCGACCTCGCGGCCCGCCGCCAGGTCGTGGAAGGCCGCCAGGCGGCACCAGGCGTCCCACACCTCTTCCGGACGGCCGCCCAGGGCGGCGCCGAACAGCTCGTTGGTCTGCGCCAGCGCCAGCGCGGCGTCGGTGAACGGCAGGGCCTGGCGGGCACGCAGCTGGGCCAGCCGGTCCCAGACGAGGGTGTCGGTGTCGAACAGGCGATGCACGGCGTGCATGGCGGCGGCGCCGCCGAACAGGGCTTCCTCGGGCTCGTAGACCGTCTCGCACCAGGCCGCCAGGCCCTGGCCGCGCTGGCACAAGCGGTTGAACACAGGCGCCAGCGCGGCACGCACCGCGTCGACGTCGGCCGCCGCCACGCGCCAGCGCAGCCCCGGCTCCTTGCGCTGGAAGTAGGCCGCGCACACGGCCCCGCCGCGGCGCAGGGGCGCCAGGGCGCGCAGCACGCGGTGCGCCACCGTGCGGGCGGTCGCCATCTGGCGCTCGTGCACCCAATCGGTGGCGGGTGCCGCCGCCTCAGCCGACCGCGCAGGCAGCGGCTTCGGCGGCGCCAGGCTCAGCTGGAACTGCAGCCAGGGCGTGGCCTCGAAGGTTCCAGGCATGTTGGTCGCGCGAGAAAACAAGGATGAGTTCGGTCGCATGGCGTTGTCCTTCCGGGTCGGTGATCAGGCATTCGTCGTCGGGGGCTTCGATGTCGAAGGTGGGGGACTCCGTGCCGGGCGCGCGGAACAGCACTTCCACCGCGAGGGCGCTGTCGCGCGGCAGCAGCACCGCGGGCTCGCCGTCGCAGGCCACGGTCAGCAGCTCGGGCCAGTGGTGCGCGCGGGCCAGCGCCTGCCAACGCGCCCAGCGGGTGGCCGGGTCGGCGTGGGCGAGCGCGGCCGCCGCCTCGCCCTGCAGCCGCCAGCGGGCGCGCTGGCGCAGCACGTCGGCGGCGATGCGGCGCGGCTGTCCGGCGGGGCCACCGTCGTCCCAGCCGGCCGCGGCCACGGGCGGGCGGTAGCGCCAGCCGGTCAGCAGGACGCGCTCGAGCAGCGGGTCGCGGCTGCCCAGGTCGAGCGCGGTGGCGCACACCGCCAGCACCGGCCGCGCCGAGGCGGGCGACTGCAGCCAGCGCCGCTCCCCGTCATGGCGCAGCTGCATGCCGGCGTCGGGCAAGGCGCCCGGCGTCGTGCCGTAGGGATCGAAGGGACGCGCCGCGCTGAAGCGCGGCTGGGCCAGCAGGTTGGCCAGCGGCGTGCAGGCGGTGCGCACCTGGGCCAGGGTCACGTTGGCGGTCTGGGAGAACAGCGTCAGCGCGCTGTCGCACCAGGCGTGCAGCGGATGGGCATGCGGCGCATGGCGGCCGAGCAAGGCGCCGAAGCGGGCATACGCCAGCCAGGGCTCGTGGCTCAGGCCCTGCACCAGCGACGCGCGCCGGCCCATGCGCAGCATCAGTGCACCGAAGGGCGCGCAGGCCGGGGCGCCCTCGCCCACCAGGCCGTCCAGGCGCCGCGCCTGCAGGCGCCCGCTCAGGCCGGCGTCGTCGCCCTGGGCGCGCAGCGCGGCCGCCAGGCTGTCCCAGTCCGGATGGGCGGCAAGGATGCGGCGCAGCCCGGCCTGGCGGCCCTCGTCCTGCGAGCGCGCATACAGCGCGTCGAGGGCGACCAGCGGATCGGCCAGGCGGTGGTAGCGCTCGTGCGCCACCAGGGCGCGCCGCGCGCGCTCGACCGTCTCGGCGTCCAGCACCGGCGCGGCAGGCAGGCCGGCGTCCCAGTGCAGGCAGGCTCGGGGCAGGCTGGGCAGCACCACGTCCATCTGGCGCCCCAGGGCCTGGATGCAAGCGGCCGCGTCACGGGACGCCTGCCACACGGCGTCGGCCGTGAGCGTGGCATGGTGCTGCTCGAGGTGCTGGCACAGGGTGCGCAGCTCGGCCACCGCCGACTGCCAGGCCATGCGGTGCGCCGGCAGCAGCTCGGCAGCGGCCTTGTCCAGCGCCTGCCAGGCGGTCTCGAACACCGCCGGCAGGCCCAGGCCGCCGATCAGGAGCTGCGCGGCCATGAGCTGGTCGACCAGGGCCTGCGCCGTGGCGGCCGAGCGCAGCAGCCGCGTGGCCACGCGCAGCAGCGCGCCGTAAGGCAGCGGGCCTTGCGCAGCCAGCGCCTGGATGCACTGGTCGGCGGCCTGGGCGTCGATGTGACGCAGGCGCAGGCGGCGCGTACGCTCGGGCCCGGCCGTCCCTGAGACGCGCACCAGCCACACCCCCGGCGCCTCGCGCAGCGCGCTGGGGTGCACCTTGAAGCGGCCGCGCTGCAGATAGGGCTCGGTGCCCGCCAAGCCCTGCAGCATGAGCGCGAAGGGCTGCAGGTGCGGGGCCACGGCCACCCGGCCGACCGCCGCCGCCTCGCAAGCCTCCGCGGCGACCGGACCGCGGCGCACACGCAGCGCGGCCAGGCCCACCCCCGCCCACAGCCCGCTCGGCTCGGTCCGCCAGCAGGCGCGGGCCCATTGACGGTACAGCGTGGCGATGAGCTGGCGCGCCGCCTTGTTCAGCGTGGCGGGGCACGGCGCATGGCGCAGCCGCCCGTACAGTTCGGGGTGGCTCACAGCCAGGGCCTTGCGAAAAACCTCGCTGCCGAGCGTGTGCTGCCACAGCCGCTGCAGTTCGGCGCGCAGCCGCTGGTCATGAGAGACCGCCTCGTCCGGCACGCCAGCGGCGGCGAGCGACAGCAGGCCGTCGACCGACCAGCGCGCGGCGCGCACGACGGCATGCGGTGCCAGCTGCAAGCCCAGGGTCGCCAGGCCGTGGGCGGCGGGAGGGGTCCCTTCGAGCGGACGCAGGGTGCTCATGACGGCTGCCCCACGAAGGCCGCGGCGTTGCCCATCGCATGCAAGGCCAGCTGGCCCGGCAGTCGGCGGTCGATCTCTTCGGCGTACAGCGCCTCCAGGGCATTGCAGCGCGCCCACTCCTGCATCAGCTCGCTGAACTGGGCCAGCGTCAGGTTGGAACGCTCGAGCCAGGCCAGCATGTCCTCGCGGCGCGTGAGGCCGGCCACCCGGCGCAGGTGGTTGCTCAGGCTCTGCACCTCGTCAGGCCCGATTTCCACGCCGCGCTGCGCCGCCAGCTCGGCGGCCAGCACGCGCAGCAGCGCTTTCTTGCGTCCTACGGCCACCAGCTCCGCCTCGCGCGGTGGCGCGAATTCGTCGAAGCACACGCGCGGGTAGGGCCAGCGCTGCGCGGGGGTGGCGGGCTCCGGCGCCCGGTCGCCCGCCACGGCCCAGCGCATGCCCGGGCGCAGCACCTGCACGTGCACCGGCGAGGCGATCGGCGCGCGGCCCCAGGAGGAACGCTGGCGTGCGGCCTCGGCCAGGGCCTCGGGCGGGGGATCGAAGTGCTTGTCGGTGGCGTCCGGCACGCTCAGGTCGGGGCCCAGGCCCAGTGACCAGTACCAGGGCGCGCCGCCGTCGGCATAGGGCACGACGTACGCGGCGCCCCAGGCTTCCGCGGTGTCCAGCGTCTCGTGCGCGCCGGCCATGAGCTGGTGACGACGCGTCCAGAGCGTCGGCGGCACGAACAGCGCATAACGCCGCACCGAGCTGCGCAGCAGCTGCACGGGGTACAGCGACCAGGCACGGCAGCCTGCGAACAGCAGGTCGGCGGCGCCGTGGGCCCGCGCGTCCTGGGCCGCCACCGCGCGCACGTCGCCAGCGGTGTCGCGGCCCGCGTCCACCGAGAAGGCGACCTTCAGCGTGGGCGTCTGCACGGTGTAGAGGTTGCCGAGGTTGCGCACCGTGGCGTGCAGCCGCTCGCCGTCGCCAGGCTGCTCGCCATAGAAGGGCAAGGCACGCACGCTGACGTCGCCCATGCGCATGACCTCCTGCCACGGCAGGCTGTGCACGCGCCGGAATCCCAGCTGCTGCAGCCGCGCGGCCATGTCGATCGACAGCGCGGACTCGCGCGGCACCACCGGCACCACGATGTCGCAGTCGGCGCCCAGCCGCAGCAGCGTGCCCAGGTCGAAGTGGTCCGGGTGCGAGTGGGTGACCAGGACCAGGTTCGGCGCCAGCTGCGACAGGCTCAGGGGCCGGTAGGCGCCATGCGGGTCGTGGGCGGGCAGGAAGGGGTCGACCAGCACGCGGGTCGAGGCCGAGGCCACGCAGGCGCAGGCGTGGCCCACCCAGGTCACGCCGGCGCCGGTCAGGGCGGGCAAGGGGGGCGTGTCGGTGAAGGCGCCCATGCGGGCCATGGCGTCGAACAGCGAGGCGGCGAGGATGCTGGCGGGCCGCGGACGGCCGGCTTGCCAGTCGCCCACCAGGTCGGCCAGCGCGCCGACCAACGGGCCCGGCAGCGCCACGCGGCCCAGCTCGCCCTGCAGCGTGTGCACCACCAGTTCGCGGGGCGACACCAGGGCTGGGTCGGGGTAGAGGAAGTCCTCGCGCAGGGTGTGCGTGTCGAGGTAGAGGTCGGCCGTGGCGCGGCGCAGGTCGCGGCAGGCCTGGGCGTGGTCGACCTGCTGCCAGCGGGCTTCGACCAGCGGGGCGATGACGGGATCGACCCGTTCCCGCAGCAAGGCCTCCATGCGGCCCGAGGCCAGGCTGCCAAAGGGTGTGGTGTCGTCGTACTGCAGCTGCAGCCAGACGTCGTCGCGCAAGCGCAAAGCGTTCATGTCCAGTCCCCTTCAAATTCAGATGTGGCGGCCGGCCTGGGGCGCGCTTCGCTGCCCTGTCCAGCCGGATTCACTAACTGGGGTGAATCCAGGTCCTGCGTGTCTGTGGTTCGTTCGTCGATGTCTTTTGTTCGCTCCGCCGGGTGCCGAAGCATTGCGAACGGCACCCTGGCGGGCACGGGCCGCGGCCCGTGGTCAGTGCGACCTCCCTGGCGCTGACGACCAGGGTGTCGATCAATACCGGATCACGGGATTGATGACGACCCCGCCGCCCAGGCCCACCTTCGAGCTGGGGCACATGCAAGTCGAAACCGGCGTGCCGGGCGTCGTCGGGCAGGTGTCGGGGTTGTAGGCGACGCTGCCCAGCGAGGAAGCGGACACCAGCGACTCGCTCAGGGGCACGACGCTGAACGACAGGCCGCCGACCACTTCGGTCAGGTCGTCGATGTCGATGGACACGGGGGCTTGGACTTGCAGGTCCTTGTCATTGCTCATGGGTTCTCTCCTGGTCTGTGAAAGGCGGCCTGCCCGAGGCAGTCCGCCGAGGTTGCGACGGCCGCCCGAGGGCTCGGTCTGCCGTCTCCCGCTGCCACCCGTTTCGGTGAGTGACAACGCCAGGAAAGAATAAAAAAACGGCCCTCCCGGGCCGAGTGCAAATGGCGACCGGCGGATGTGCGAAATTCACGTGCACTTCGCGGCCGGAAAAGCTCGTCCGCTCACCTGCCCCTTCCACGCTTTTCGCCGCCCACCGGCGCCTGCATCGCTCAGCGCGAACGGCCAGGCAGCTCGCCTTCGTCCTTCGCCATCAGGCTCAGCATCAGCGCAATCCGCGCCTGTGCCGGTGGCAAGGCGCTGGCCGGGCACCAGGGCGCGTCATCGTCTTCCGCCGCGGCTTCCAGCAGCGCGCCCCGCGGACAGCGCGTGCAGCGCCACACCGCCACCCCTGCCGCCTGCGC
The DNA here is from genome assembly GCA_966252435.1 of uncultured Burkholderiales bacterium. Classification (GTDB taxonomy): domain Bacteria; phylum Pseudomonadota; class Gammaproteobacteria; order Burkholderiales; family Burkholderiaceae_C; genus CANHBY01. Next base: position 64,854 of record CBINPE010000007.1, read on the forward strand.
CTGCACCAGCGCGGCCTGCAGCGCCTGATGCACCGTGCCGTTGCCCGTGGCCACCACCACCAGCCCCGCCACGCCGGCCGCCTGCCAGGCCGACACTGCCGCCGCCCGCGCGCCCGCGTGGCTGTGAAGCACCTCCACCCAGGGCCACTCGGGCGCAGCCAGCAGCGCCCTCGACCCGGGCCAGGGCTGGGCCTGCACAAGCGGATGGTGCCAATGCCAGCCCCCCGTCTCCGCCTGCCACGACGCGGCCGGCCCGGCCTCGCCCGAGGCGAAGGCGCGCAGGGCCCGCGGATGCACCTTGCGCACCTCGCGGGCGTCGTGCACCTCCCCCTGCAGGACCACCGCCACCCCACCCCAGCGTGGCTCGGCCACCACCGCGCTGACCGCCTGCCGAAGGTGCACGGGGCCATCGGCCTCCACGGAAGTGGCAGGCCGCATCGCCGCGGTCAGCACGACCGGCTTGACCGCGCCCAGCACGCGGTGCAGGAAATAGGCGGTCTCCTCCAGCGTGTCGGTGCCATGGGTGATGACGACCCCGGCCACCTCGGGCCGGGCCAGGTGGACGTCCAGGCGCGCCACGAGCGCCCGCCACACCGCGAAGTCCATGTCCTTGCTGTCGACCTGCGCGACCTGCTCCGCCTCGATGGCATGGCCTCGCGCCGCTTCAGCCAGGCCCGGCACCCCCGCCAGCAGGTCGGCCACGCCGAGCTGCGCGGCCACGTAGCGGTGGTCCGGTGCCCCCGCGGGAGCGGTGCCCGCGATGGTGCCGCCGGTGCCCAATACCACCACACAGCGTGATTTGGATTGCGATTTATTTTGCATTTCGTTCCAAGCTGTATAAAAATCCAGTCCCTGTATAAAACATCAGCCTGCCGCGGCTTTTCGGCCTGGTTTTCTCGTGTTGATTTGCAGAATCCCCAGGCTTTCAAAGCGCCGCGGAAATGATTGTCCCGATGAGATTGATTGAATCGTTCGTTTGAGGAACCGCTGTGCCATCCCATTCTTCCCCGCCCTCTTCGCCCTCTTCGCCCGCCCCCCGCTCCCTGGAGGCGCCCAAGCTGACCGAACGCCAGCAACAGATCCTGGACCTGGTGCAAAGCGCCATCGAGCGCACCGGCGCTCCCCCCACCCGGGCCGAGATCGCCAGCGAGCTGGGTTTCCGCTCCGCCAATGCCGCCGAGGAGCACCTCCAGGCCCTCGCCCGCAAGGGTGTGATCGAGCTGGTCGGCGGCACCTCGCGAGGCATCCGCCTCAAGTCTGACACGCTGCGCAGCCTGAACGAGAACCGCGGCAAGCAGTTCTCACTGCCCCTGCCCGGCCTGGCGCAGCTGTCGCTGCCGCTGATCGGCCGGGTGGCTGCCGGCAGCCCCATCCTGGCCCAGGAACACATCGACCAGACCTATGTCGTCGAGGCCGGCCTGTTCGCCCGCCAGCCCGACTACCTCCTCAAGGTGCGCGGCATGAGCATGCGCGACATCGGCATCATCGACGGCGACCTGCTGGCCGTGCAGCAGGCCAAGGAGGCCAAGAACGGCCAGATCGTGGTGGCCCGCCTGGGCGAGGAAGTCACCGTCAAGCGCTTCCGCCGCCACCGCTCGGTGATCGAGCTGATCCCCGAGAACAGCGACTTCGAAACCATCACCGTGACCCGCGACATGCCCTTCGAGATCGAAGGCCTGGCCGTGGGGCTGATCCGCAACAACATGCTGATGTGAGCGGTTCTACCGGGCACGCTTCCTTGCCGAGGCCCCTGCCGCGTTGAGGGCGACGGCGGCGCGGATGAGCGCCTTGAAAGCATCGGCGTTCACCGCCTCCCCCTCGCGGATGTCGATCGCGCGCCGGGCGTTTCCGTCCAGGCTGGCGTTGAAGAGCTTGGCCGGGTCCGCCAGCGAGGCGCCTTTCATGAAGGTCAGCTTCACGACCGCCTTGTAGGACTCGCCGGTGCACAGGATCCCGTCGTGCGACCAGACGGGCGTGTCGCGCCACTTCCACTCCTCCACGACGTCAGGGTCGGCTTCCTTGATGAGCTGGCGCATCCTGCGCAAGGTCTCGCCGCGCCAGTCGCCCAGCTCGGCGATGCGTTGGTCGATCAGCTCAGAGGCCGAGGGGGCCTCGCTCTTTTCGGACTTGTTCGTCGTCGCCATCGTCATGTTCTCCTTGCGGTCTTGAAGTTGCGCAGTGTGACGCTTCGCTCAGTAACCCCACAGCCAGGCGCAAGGAGGAATCCGGGGCCCGGAGCCTGGCGGCCAAGTGTCGCCGAACAGCCTGCGCACCGGCAGTCCCTCGGGTCTGGTTCATGAACAAGGCCGCCCGATCTGACGTACGCTTCTGCTTCTTCCCCACCCCTTGCCCGGCCATGTCCTACCACCCCCTGCACCCTGGTCAGTCCCGCCATCTTGCGGCCCGTGGACTGAGGCACCACGTGTGGTGCTGGGGACCGGCCAACAGCCCCTGGCCCCTGCCCGCTGGCGGCACGCCACCCCTGGTGCTGCTGCACGGCTGGATGGACGTCGCGGCCTCGTTCCAGTTCCTGGTCGACGCCCTGTACCAGGCCGACGGCGGCGTCGACCGCCCGGTCATCGCGCTGGATTGGCGCGGCTTCGGGGAAACCGACTCGCCGCCCGGCGACACCTACTGGCACCCCGACTACCTGGCCGACCTCGACGCCCTGCTCGACCAGTTCACCGTTCCAGGCCAGGCCATCGACCTGCTCGGCCACAGCATGGGCGGGAACCTCGCCATGGTGTACGCGGGCCTGCGCCCTGCGCGCATCCGCCGGCTGATCAACCTCGAGGGCTTCGGCCTGCCGGCCTCGCACCCGCGCCAGGCACCCGACCGCCTCGTGCGCTGGCTCGACGAACTCAAGACCACGGTCAGCCTGCGGCCCTACGCCAGCGCCGACGAGGTCGCGGCGCGCCTGCTGAAGAACAACCCCCGGCTGCTGCCCGAGCGTGCCGGCTGGCTGGCCCAACACTGGGCCCGCCTCGATCCGGACGGCCAGTGGCGGCTGCGCGCCGACCCGGCCCACAAGCGCATCCACCCCATGCTCTACCAGAAGGACGAGGCCATGGCCTGCTGGGCCCGCATCACCGCGCCCATGCTGTGGGTGGAAGGGGACCAGACGGATTTCTTCGGCATCGGCGGGCAGAGCAATCCCTGGTGGGGCGACGCCTACCCGCGCGCCGAATTCGACGAGCGCCTGCGCGTCGTGCCGCGCATCGAGCGCTGCGTGCTGCACCGCGCCGGCCACATGCTGCACCATGACCAGCCCGAAGCGCTGGCCGCCGCCGTGCGGGCCTTTCTGGAGGCGGACAATGCCGGTTGAGTCCGGGATCTGGCCCGGTCGTCGGAAACACGACAGCAACGCATGTCCTGTGAAATGCGGGCCTGTCCACCGCCCTCGCCGTCCTTTGCACGGCATCGTCACGACATGATTGCCGCCAAGCCCAACCTCTCCACCGCCCGGCTGGGCGCCCTTCTCCTCCTCCTGTCCGCAGTCACCGTCGGCGCGGCCGAGGCCGCCTCGGCACCGCAAACCGTGAGTTTCCCCGGCCACGGCGACAGCGCGCCCGAACTGGTGGGCTACCTGTTCATGCCCGAGGGCCCCGGCCCGCATCCGGCCGTGGTGATGCTGCATGGCCGGGGCGGCCCCTACAGCGCCAAGGTCAACGCCGGCTGCACGCAGGTCGGCGCGGGCCAGCCGGCTTCACCCTGCAACGCCACCAGCCTGTCGCCACGGCACCTCGACTGGGGGCACCACTGGGCCGAACAAGGCTACATCGCCCTGCACGTGGACAGCTTCGGGCCGCGCGGCCGCGCCCACGGCTACGGCCGCGGCACCCATGGCCTGCCCGAACGCGAGGCCGTCAACGAACGCACCGTGCGCCCACTCGACGCCGAGGCCGCCCTGGCCTACCTGCTCACGCGGCCCGACGTGCAGCCCGGGCACGTGATGCTGCAGGGCTGGTCGAACGGCGGCAGCACGGTGCTCAACGTGATGTTCCGCCAGGCCCGTGCGCCAGCCGGGGTGCCGCGCTTCCGCGCCGCCCTGGCCTTCTACCCGGGCTGCGGCAAGCAGGCGCTGCTGCCGCCGCAGGCACCCGATGTGCCGCTCCAGGTGTTCCTGGCTGAAGACGACGAGGAAGTCTCGCCCACCACCTGCCGCGAGCGGCTGGGCCGCCTCGCAGCACCCGGGCTGGCCCTGCAGACCTACCCGGGCGCCACCCATGGCTTCGACAGCCCCGGCGCGCACCAGGAGGTGCCGGGCAACCGCCTGGCGCGTGAAGACGCCCTGCGGCGCAGCACCGCCCTGTTCGAGGCCGCCGCGCGTGCGCCGTAGGCGGGGCAGGCACGCTATCGACGCACCAGCGCGCGCAGCACCTGCCCGGCCAGACGCGGGTTCTCCTTGAGCCTGCGCGTGCTGTAGCCGTACCAGTCGGGGCCGAACGGCACGTAGATGCGCACCGGGAAGCCTTGCGCACGCAGGCGGTCGCGCAAGGGCTCGCAGACACCCAGCAGCATCTGGAACTCGAACCGATCGCGGCCGACGCCGTGCCGGTGGGACAAGGCAAGCACCTGCTCGATCAGTGCGGCGTCATGCGTGGCCACGGCCACGAACACCCCCGCGTCGAAGCAACGGGCCACGTGCCGCAGGAAGTGCGGGTTGATGGCGCCGCGGTCGGCCCCGGCATCCGGCACCAGGTGCCGGGGCTCCTCCGGGTAGATCCCTTTGCACAGGCGCAACCGCAGGCCGGCCCCCTCGCGCAGGAGCTGGTCCAGGTCTTCAGCGGTGCGGGTGAGGTAGGCCTGCAGCGCCAGCTCGACGTTGGCATACCGCGTCCGCAAGCGCCGGAACAGATCGATCTCCAGCTGGGTGCAGGCCACGTCCTCCATGTCCATGCACACCGAGCGCTTCCAGCGGGCGGCCCCCTGCACGAGGCCCTCGATCAGGGCGGCACATTGCGGCGCATCGACCAGCAGCCCCAGCGCAGTCGGCTTGATGGACAGCGTGGCCTGCACACCGGCTGCATGCACGGCCTGCAGGACCTGCGCGCATTCCGCGGCGGTGGCCTGAGCGGCCGCCATGTCGGCGGCCGACTCACCCAGCAAGTCCAGCGTCACGGCAAAGCCCTGTTGGTTGAGCCCATGCACGCGCGCCAGCGCCTCGGCCAGCGTGTCGCCGGCGATGTAGCGGCGGGAAATTCTCCGGACCAGCGCACGCGGCGCCCAGGGGATGGCACGCGCCACCAGGTGGTTGAAAAAAGTTTGCATCACGATTCCATTGACAAGACGAAGCCTGGCCTGCCCGGGAAGGGCCAGCGTGGCAGGCGGCAAGGCGGGGAGGGTCCGAGCGGATCGGCCCAGGCAGGGGGCAGGTCGCGACCGGCGGCACAGGTCAGGCTGTGCCGCCCGGACGGGGTTGCCGGCGATCAGCGTGTCGTCAAGGGAGGCCAGGCAGCGGCGTGCATGCAGATGAGGTGCTGGGAATGTGTGGCGGGAGTCTACCCGCCGCCGGGCAGGTCACGGGCACGCTTCGGCGATCCACCTCCAACCCCAGCGCATGAATGGGCATTGCGCCACGCTTCGGCTCGAGGCCGATTGCCCGTAGTCTTGCCTTGCACCTTCCCCAGAGGACCGACCACCATGCCCCATCCCCCGGCTGTTCCCACGCTCCGCGGCCCCCTGCTGGCCGCGCTCCCCGCGGCCGCCGTGGCCCTGACCCTGGCCGCCTGCGGCGGCGGCAAGACACCCACCACGAACAACCGCCCCGACTTCATCAGCGGCACCGTCAGCGAAGCCCGCCACGAGGGTCCCGGCGACGACCTCCTCACGGCCGGCCTGGGCCGCGACGGCCTGGCCGGCACGCTCACCCTGCCCGCCGCACCGACCGCCGCCGACCTGCGCCGCCAGGCCATCTACACCAACTACCGCGCCCTGGTCGACTTCACCCCCGGCGGCGGCTTCGGCCTGCTCTACGGTCCCAACCTCGACAAGGACGGCGTCGACACCCACGGCCCCGGCCTGGTGCCCGGCACCGAGACCCTGGCCTACGCCGACGACGGCAGCGGGCGGCAGAACGTGACACTCATGGTCCAGGTACCCGACAGTTTCGACAGGGCCAACCCGTGCATCGTCAGCGCCACCTCCTCCGGCTCGCGCGGCATCTATGGCGCCATCGCCACGGCCGGCGAATGGGGCCTCAAGCGCGGCTGCGCGGTGGCCTACACCGACAAAGGCACGGGCAACGGCTTCCATGACCTGATGAGCGACCTCGTCACGCGCCGCGACGGCACCCTTGGCACCGCCTCGGCCGTGGGCCGGGAGGCCCTGTTCCACGCCGCGCTCACCCCCGCCGAGCAGGCCGCCTACAACGCGCAGTTCCCGAACCGGGTGGCCTACAAGCACGCGCATTCCGAGCAGAACCCCGAGAAGGACTGGGGCCGCCACACCCTGCAGGCCATCAAGTTCGCCTTCTACGTGCTCAACCAGCGGTATGGCGAGCCCATCCCCGACCAGCCGCCAGACCGGCGCAGCGTGGTCTTCACCCCGGCCAACACCCTGGTGATCGCCTCCTCGGTGTCCAACGGCGGGGGCGCCGCCCTGGCCGCCGCCGAGCAGGACACCGAAGGGCTGATCGACGGCGTGGCGGTGGCCGAGCCCCAGGTGCAGCCGGCCGCCACCGAGGGCTTGGTCGTCGAGCAAGGCGGGGTGGCCCGGACGCACGGCCGCAGCCTGGCCGACTACTTCACCCTCGCCAACGTCTACCAGCCCTGCGCCGTCCTGTCCTCGCAGGCCGGCCTGTCGATGGCTGCGGCCTTCTGGCCTCCCGCCTTCACGGCCTCGGCCGAGGCGCGCTGCACCAGCCTGAAGGCCAAGGGACTGCTCGTCGGCACCACGCTGGCCCAGCAGGCCGACGAGGCCCTGCAAAAGCTCCAGCAGCAGGGCGGCTGGCAGGCCGAGAACGCCGTCCTGCACCAGTCCCATTTCCGGCTGGCCACCAACAGCATCGCCGTGACCTACGTGAACGCCTACGGGCGCTTCAAGGTGAGCGACAACGTCTGCGGCTACAGCTTCGCCAACACCGACGCCGCCGGCAACGTGGCGCCGCAGTCGGCCGCCGCGCAGCTGGGTCTGTTCGCCAGCGGCAACGGCATCCCGCCCACCACCGGCGTCAACATCGTCTACCAGGGCGTCACCGGGGGCGCCAAGCTCGACTTCCTGGCCACCTCCCCCAGCACGGGCAGCGCCGACTTCGCATTGGACGGCGCCCTGTGCCTGCGCGCCCTCGTCACCGGCCAGGACCCGGTCACGGGCAGCCCCCTGGTCGGCACCATGAAGGCCCAGTCGGACCGCGTGCAGGCGGGCATCCGGGAGGTCCAGCTCGACGCCCGGCTGCATGGCACGCCGGCGATCATCGTCGCGGGTCGCAACGACACCCTGATCCCGGTGAACAACGCGGCCCGCGCCTACGTCGGCCGCAACCTCATGCAGGAGCGCAACAACTCGGGCCTGCGCTACGTCGAGGTCACCCATGCCCAGCACTTCGACACCTTCATGGCGCTGGGGCCCTCGCTGGGCTACGACAGCCGCTTCATCCCGCTGCACCGCTACTTCACCCAGGCGATGGACCTGATGTACGCCCACCTGCGCAACGGAGCCGCCCTGCCCCCCAGCCAGGTGGTTCGCACCACGCCGCGCGCGGTGGAAGGCGGGGTGACGCAGCCCATCACCCCCGCCAACGTGCCGCCCATCAGCGCCAGCCCCCCGGCGGCCGACCAGATCGGCTTCCATGGGAATACCCTGGCCGTGCCCGACTGAATGTGAATCAAGAGAATGGCCGGGCAGGCTCATGCGAAAATCCGCAACTTTTCAAAAATAGCCTACCCGGCACGGAGCCTCAGCATGGACGTCGAACACATCAACGCAATTGGCAACACCCTGTCCGACCTGACCCGGCGCACCCTCGACCTACGGGGGTTTCTTTGACTACGATCGCAAAGCCCTGCGCCTGAACGAAGTCAACGCCGCCCTCGAGAACCCGGCCGTCTGGAACGAGCCCAAGCGCGCCCAGGAGCTGGGCCGCGAGAAGAAGTCGCTCGACTCGGTGGTCGAGACCATCGACCACCTCACCAGCAACCTGTCCGACAACACCGAGCTGTACGAGATGGCCAAGGCCGAGGCCGACTTCGACAGCCTGCTGGCCATCGAGTCCGACGCCGCCAAGCTCGAGGCCACCGTGGCCGAGCTGGAGTTCCGGCGCATGTTCAACAACCCGGCCGACCCGAGCAACTGCTTCCTGGACATCCAGGCCGGCGCTGGCGGCACCGAGGCCTGCGACTGGGCCAGCATGCTGCTGCGCCAGTACCTCAAGT